>DATAHB010000116.1:0-22437 GCA_036263375.1 Rhabdochlamydiaceae bacterium
CGGAAGTTGATATTGTCCTTGTCATTTGAATCGAAAATCGGCCAAAATAATCCAAAAAATTGACGAAGCCTTATTTTGAAACCAGACTCAGAAATCGGCGTGACCGGGATAGCGCGGGAAAGGAATGACATCACGGATATTTTCCATGCCGGTGGCAAAAAGAACAAGCCGTTCGAATCCGGCTCCAAATCCCGCGTGCGGGACGGTTCCGTACTCGCGGAGCTGCAAGTACCACCAGTAGTCATCGACGTTGAGGCCATAGTCGATGATTTTTTGTTTGAGGAGGTCGTGTCTTTCTTCACGCTGGCTACCACCAATAATCTCTCCGATCTTGGGGACGAGCACGTCCATGGCGGCTACGGTTTTGTTGTCGGGGTTCATGCGCATGTAGAATGCTTTAATCTTGGCAGGATAGTCGGTGAGGATGACCGGTTTTTTGCAGTACTCTTCAGCGAGATACCGTTCGTGCTCCGATTGAAGGTCTGAGCCCCATTCGACAGGATATTCAAATGATTTGCCCGATTTTTTCAAGATGTCGATCGCTTGGGTGTAGGTCAGGTGAGCAAAAGGTGTCGAGGCAACAGATTGAAGCCGCTGAATAAGCCCTTTTTCAATGAAGGCATCGAAAAACTCTAGATCTTGGGGGCATCTTTCTAATACGGCGTTGAGGATAAATTTGAGATACTTTTCTGCGACTTCCATATCTTTTTTAAGATCGGCAAACGCCATTTCAGGCTCGATCATCCAAAATTCGGCTAGGTGCCGCGCGGTGTTGGAGTTTTCAGCGCGGAATGTGGGGCCAAACGTATAAATATCGGAAAGAGCGCACGCCATAGCTTCTCCTCCGAGCTGCCCGGAGACGGTGAGATAGGTTTGACGGGAGAAAAAATCTTGAGAAAAGTCGATTTTACTGTCAGCAAGTTTGGGGAGCTTATTGAGATTGAATCCCGAGACAGTAAATTGCTGACCGCCGCCTTCGCAGTCAGAGCCGGTGATGATCGGTGTCTGGACGTACAGGAATCCTTCCTTTTGGAAAAATTCATGTGTGGCGAATCCTAAAACGTTTCTGACGCGGGTGACTGCTCCTTGGGTGTTGGTGCGGGGCCTTAAGTGAGCAATAGTGCGTAGGAATTCAAAAGAGTGACGCTTTTTCTGGAGAGGATATTCTTCGCCAGAACAAAGCCCGAGAATGTCTAAAGAAGACGCTTTGACTTCCCATTTTTGTTTGGCTCCAGGACTCTCAACAAGGGTTCCTTCGACGGCAACGGAGGCTCCTGTCGTGAGATTTTTCATCATGTCAGCGTAGCCGGGAAGGGTTTGATCGGCAACGATTTGGATCCCTGCTAATGTCGAGCCATCATTAACTTCGATGAAGGCAAAATTTTTCTGATCGCGGACGGTACGAACCCAACCGCAGATGGTGAGCGATTTTCCAAGAAGTGAAGGCGTGATGTCTTTTATTTTTGTGCGTAACATTTTGCAAAGTCTCTTAGCATTTTAATTTCTTCTTTCCAGAGGGGAGGACCATCCGGCGTTTCTAAGTATTTCGGGAGCTCTCGAAGCTTCGGTAATTCCATCATAGCCTTGAAGCAGTCGATGCCGATGAGTCCTTTGCCCAGTGGCGCATGCCTGTCGACTCTGGAGCCAAGAGGCTTTAATGAGTCGTTGACATGAAGGGCATAGAGATTATTAAGACCGATTTGCTCATCGAATGCTTTGAGGGTCTTTTCCCAGCCTTCTTTTGTTGAGATATCATAGCCGGCGGCAAATAAGTGACAGGTGTCGAGGCAGACACCGATCGGGATTTTATTCTGAACCAGGTCGACGATGTAGCCGAGCTGTTCGAAGCGGTTTCCGACGGAGGAGCCTTGTCCTGCAGTGGACTCTAAGAGAAGGCGGGTAGGGCCTTTCGAGGCGAGCTCTTCGAGCTCGAGAAGGCTCTCGACAATGGTATTCAGGCAGTGTTCTTCCGAACTGGCAAGTGCAGCGCCGGGGTGGAAATTTAAAAAAGTAACTTTGAGCAGGTGGCACCGCTGGAGCTCTTGTTTGAAAGCATTGCGGCTTTTTTGGAGACCTTCTTTGTCGGGAGAGCCGAGGTTGATGAGGTAGCTGTCATGGCTCATGACCTCTTTGATGCCAGTCGTTTTGCGGGCCTCTTCCCAGAGCTCTAAGGCCTCTTCCGTTAATGGCTTGCCGTGCCAGGTCTTTTGATTGGCGGTAAAAAATTGGATGGTCGTCGCACCGATTTCCTGGCCTTCGAGAAGGGCCTTATGGGGTCCTCCTTGAGCAGATGTATGGGCACCGATCAGTAATTTTTCCGGTAGGGTATTCGACACAAAAATCCTTTGAAAAATGAAGAGTATAGATCATCTAGAACATCTAGACAAGTCTGACAGGGTTATAAAATTTTCTTAAGCGTCTGCTTTCTCTTGTACAGATAGAAAAGCAGGACAGGGGACAGCGTAACAAGATTGCCAATGCAGATCATCGATAGATAGCGCGAAGCGCTGCCGATATCGACGTTGCCGGGCGGAAAGAAGCTGACAATGATCGTGGTGGTGCAGCCAAAAAGGCCTAAGAGCGCCGTGATCCACATGCCCCAATGTTTGCCGGGAATTTTGAAGGCGGCGGGCCTGTTGGAGTAGGAGTAGTGGAGTTTGACGGCAGAGCAGAACATCAAGATATACATGATCATGTAGAGCTCAGTGCTGAGCGCGGTTAAAAACCAGTAGAAGGCGTTCACGCTAGGGACTAAGAGGAAGATCAGGCAGAAGAGGCTGACGAGGATGGCTTGTGCCAAAAGAATGTGGGAGGCGACGCCGGCTTTATTTTTTTTGGTGAAAAAAGCAGGCAGAAAACCGAATTCAGCAGCGTGGAGGAGTCCCTTAGCAGGAGAGATCAGCCAGTTGGTGATTGAGCCAATCGATCCGATGACAATCATCAAGGTGAGGATCGGCGTGAGGGCCCGGATGCCAAAAACTTCAAAGAAATTGCTGAAGACTTGCATGACGCCGGAAACGAGGTTGATGCTTTTTTCAGGGAGCACAAAGGCAATGGCGAGGGAGCCAAGAAGCATCGTGGCAAAAATAAAGAAGCTGGCAAGGAGAACAGCCCGCGGAAAGTTTTTTTGCGGGTTGTGGATGTCGTTGACATGGACGCCGGAGAGCTCCATGCCGAGAAAGGAGGCCATGATGGCAATTAATGAGATCCAGTTTGTCGATTGAGAGAGGGAGGGAATTAAAGTATCAGAGCTGAGATAGATCTGGAGTGGCTGTCCTTTGCAGACCCAAATAATTCCGAGCGTGATCAAGAAGAGCATTGGTATGACGGTACCGATCGTCGCGCAGATGTTGTTGATGAGGGCGGAAACGTGGAGGCCTTTGAGATTGATGAGTGTCAGGGTCCAGAACACAATCAAGATGAATGTCACGAGATACGCTTTATTTTGGGCAAGCTCGGGATTGATTAAGTAGGCAGCAGTACCGGCGATAAAGGAGAGGATGGTCGGATACCACGCCATTGTATTAATCCATTGGAGCCAGATCGCCAGCATCGCCCATTTTTCTCCAAAGGCCGTCCGCACCCAGTGGTAAACGCCGCCTTTTTCGGGGAAAGTTGCGGAAAGTTCAGCAGCGACAAAGGCGGTTGGGATCAGGAAGACAAGAGCAGAGAAGACAAAGAAAAAAATCATCGAGCTGCCGAAGAGGGCGGCAGCCGGCAAGTTCCGGATGCTGTCGATCGCAGCAATGATTAAAATCACGAGAGAATAGAATGAAATCTTCTTGGTCATAGGTTCAATTTTCCCAGAAAGGAGTGAAAATATCCATCGTTTAAAGTATATGAATTAAAAAAGAGGATACGCATGGGAGACCCATTTAAAACATTAAAATCTTTAGGTCAGGGAAAATCCTACTACTCTCTCCCTGCCTTGGAAGAGCAAGGGATAGGAAAGATCAGTCGGCTACCGGTGTCGATCCGGATCATGCTGGAATCTCTGCTCAGAAACCACGATGGGATGAAGGTCAAGGATGACGATATCAAAGCACTGGCTCAGTGGAATCCGCAAAAGCCGTCGGATGGCGATGTGCCGTTTGTGGTCGCGCGGGTGCTATTGCAAGACTTTACTGGAGTACCGCTGCTAGTGGATCTAGCGGCGATGCGAGATGCGGTGGCAGAGCAGGGATTTAAGGCGGGGCTGATCGAGCCGCGAGTTCCGGTCGATCTTGTCGTGGATCATTCGGTTCAGGTTGATCGGTCAGGAACAGCAGATGCCTTCATGTTCAATTTAAAAGTTGAATTCGATCGAAATCGAGAGAGATACGAGTTTTTAAAATGGGGTCAAGGGGCGTTTGAGACTTTTAAAGTGGTGCCGCCGGGAATTGGGATTTGCCACCAGGTCAATTTAGAAAATATCGCTTCGGTCGTGATGAGTGAAAAACAACTGCTTTATCCAGATACGCTAGTTGGGACAGATTCGCATACGACGATGATCAATGGCCTCGGAGTGGTGGGATGGGGAGTCGGCGGGATCGAGGCGGAAGCGGCAATGCTCGGCCAACCGGTGTCGATCCAGACGCCGGAGGTGATCGGCGTCCACTTGCTGGGAAGTTTGAAAGAGGGAGTGACAGCGACCGACTTGACGTTGCGGATCACGGAGTTACTCAGGAAAGAAAAAGTGGTCGGGAAATTTGTTGAATTTTTCGGAGAAGGGACCGCTTCGCTTTCGGTTGCTGACCGGGCGACCATTGGAAATATGTCGCCTGAATACGGGGCGACAATGGGATTTTTCCCCTGCGATGAAAAGACACTCGATTATTTACGCATGACAGGAAGGGATGACAATCATGTCGCTGAAGTTAAAGCCTATTTAGAGGCGCAAAAACTATTTGGCATCCCGAAGAAAGGGCAGATCGACTACACGAAAGTCGTTGAATTGGATTTGAAAACCGTCTCGTCGTGTGTCGCCGGTCCTAAACGGCCGCAAGATCGGATCAATCTCGATACGCTCAAAGAAAAGTTTCATAGTTTGATGACATTGCCGATTCCGGAGGGAGGCTACGGCAAAGATAAAGCCGAACATGCCAGACGTGTGTTCATCCATGCCGGCGGCGTCTACAGCCTTCCGCACGACACCGGAGGGACTCATAAGATGGGCAATGGACAAAAACCGCAAGGGTGGAGCGAAGAAGAGATGGTCACCAACCGTCCTTTCAATGAACCGGTCGGCAGCCCCGGATACGATGAGGCATCAAAAGCTGAAATGGTGATGAGTCATGGATCGGTAGTGATTGCCGCGATTACAAGCTGCACCAACACCAGTAACCCGAGCGTGATGATTGGAGCAGGACTCTTGGCAAAAAAAGCGGTCGAAAAAGGACTGAGTGTGAATCCGCTTGTCAAGACGAGTCTTGCGCCCGGATCGCGTGTCGTGACGGACTATTTGGATAAGAGCGGGCTACAAACGTATTTGAACCAGCTCGGTTTTCAGTTGGTGGCCTACGGTTGCACCACGTGCATTGGAAATAGCGGGCCGTTAGAAGAGAGAATTGAAAAAGCGATCCAGGAATACGACATCGTGGCAGCAAGTGTGCTCAGCGGTAATCGGAATTTTGAAGCACGCATTCATGGCGCCGTCAAAGCTAATTTTTTAATGTCGCCTCCGCTAGTCGTCGCGTTTGCTCTGGCTGGCCGCATCGATATCGATATGGAGAAAGAGCCGATCGGGCATGACAAGAAGGGAAAGGCTGTTTTTTTACGAGATATTTGGCCGACATCGCAAGAGATTCAGGACGAGATTAAAAAATTTTTGCAGCCGTCGATGTTCAAGCAAAGATATGCGCATATTATGCAGGACAACCCTGTCTGGGAAGAGATCCAGATGAAAAAAACAGACCGGTATGGATGGGATCAAAAGAGCACCTATATCCAAAAGCCGCCTTATTTTGAAAAATTTGGGTTAAAACTGCCTCCGCAAAAAGAATTAAAGAAGATGCGAGCGTTGGCTCTTTTTGGGGATTCTGTCACCACAGACCACATTTCGCCAGCCGGCGCTTTTTCAGAAAAAACGCCTGCTGGAAAATATCTTCTATCGTTGGGTGTCAAGCCCCAAGATTTCAACAGCTATGGAAGCCGCAGGGGAAACCATCAGGTGATGATGCGCGGGACATTTGCCAATGTGAGAATTTTAAACAAAATGGCAGGTGGAAAAGAAGGTGGTTACACCAAGATGATGCCGGAAGGAGAGCTGCTTCCGATCTATGATGGTGCAATGAAATATACAGAAAAGAATGTTCCGCTGATTATTTTTGCCGGAAAAGATTATGGCATGGGAAGCTCGAGAGATTGGGCGGCAAAGGGAACGGCACTTCTCGGTGTGCGAGTGGTTGTCGCACGCAGCTTTGAGCGGATCCATCGGAGTAATTTGATCGGCATGGGTGTTCTGCCATTAGAGTTTAAGAATGAGGAGAGCTTTGAATCTTTAGGCATCCAAGGCGATGAGGTTTTCTCAATTGAAGGAGAGATCAAGCTGCATCAAGACGTCGTGCTAGAGATGGAAAAAGAGGGGAAGAAGAAACAAATTAAACTGAAGGTAAGAATTGATACCCCCATCGAGGTAGAATACTACCGCCATGGGGGTATTATGCCTTATGTGCTAAGGCAGCTTTTGAAATCCTAAAAGTTATATCCGAGCTCAAGACGTGCACCGAGAATGGTCTCGGGGCTATCGATATTGAGCTTGAGGAGATAAGGCTTAAATTGGAGATCAAAAGTATGGCAATTGCCAAGAGCCCATTCAAAAGGCACTCCGACTTCATAACCCCAGAATTCTTTCTTTCCTAAGGTTGTTGGAAGGATGAGTATCCCTTCGTCCTGAGCTGCAAACGCGTACATCACTTTCAAATCGCATCCGACATGAAAAGAATCTGTAAACTGCTGGTATGTTTTGATGCCAGTCGCCACATACCACCACTGGGCTTTATTCCCTTTAATATGTTCAAAGTGAAAGCCCGGTGCGCCATAAAAGGAGATGGTGCAGCTAGGGACAATCGAGCTTGCAAAGGTGTATCCTAAATCTTGCTCGACGTTAATCCATAGATGTCCTCGATGTCCTTTAAAAGCCTCTTTGACATGAGCCGCAATGTCCTTGTCAGCGGCAATCTCCTTTTTTTCTTGGATGAGGTGGTTATGACTTGCTCCTAAAGCGACGATCGCATCTGTATTTGCATACAAAGCGCGAGGCTTTAGATACTCATATCCAAATCTCAATCCAGCATAATAGATATCTTGCTTAGCTCTGAAATCATACGATTTCGTGACCAGCCCTCCTCTAAAATGAGACCACATGAATTCAGGTCCTATATAGAGACGGTTGTTAATGGAAGTGTCAGTTGAAGTGATTTCAACTTTGGCAATTCGATCTGCGTTTGCAGATGCAGTGAGAAAAACCAACGCTATGCCCAACATTGTCATCGATGTTTTTTTCATCTTAGACTCCTTTGTTTTACTTGGTACGACTCACACTGACTATTTTAATCAGATGATTAATTTTGACAACTCTTAAAAAAATGATTGGGATAAAAAAAGCCCCCATCAAAGTCGACGACTTCAATGGGGGCTTCGTTTCAGCTGTTTAAAGCTTAGAAGTTATATCCTAACTCAACACGTGCGCCGAGAAGAGTCTCTGCGCTGTTCACGTCGAGTTTGAGGAGATAAGGCTTCACTTGGATATCAAACGCTTTGGTCTCACCAAGTTTCCACTCGAAAGGCAGTCCCACTTCATAACCCCAGAATTGTTTTCTTCCGAAGTCTGTTGCAATGTTGTTTTTATCGTGTGCGCCGAAAGCATACATCACTTTCAGGTCGCATCCGAGATGGAAACTGTCTGTGAACTGTTGAACAGCTTTCAAGCCAGTTGCAGCATAGTACCAGTAAGCATGGCTCCCATTAATGTGCTCATAGTGGAAACCAGGAGCTACGTAGAGAGAAGCGGTGCAGCTAGGAAGCAAAGAGCTTGCAAAGGTATAACCGAGGCGTTGCTCAATGTTGCCCCAGAAATGACCACGTTTGCCTTTAAATACTTCGCGTGTACGCTCCCAGGCTTTTGTCTCTTTCTCATCTTTTTTTTCAGCCCATGTTGTTCCCATCAGAGCAACGATGTCTGTGTTAGAGTAGAAATCTTGAGGCTTCAGATATTCGTGTCCAAATCTCAAACCGCCGTAATAGGTGTTTGGATTCCACTTGATTGTGCCATTTTCAATTTCCTTTTTATTTCCAGGAAAATGAGACCACATAAATTCTGGGCCTGCATAAACACGGTTGTAATTGGCTGGCTGGCATTGTTTCATTTCTACTTCGCATCCAGTTGCAGCGTCGGCTGAAATGAGCGATGTGAGTGAAAGCATTGCTGATGCGAGCAATGTCATTGAGGTTGATTTCATCTTAGTTTCCTTTGGTTACAAGTTAACTCGGATCTGGTTGTCAAAAAAATGCACAAAACCGAGGTTAAATCAATTAACGTTCTATATATTATCTTAATGCTATCTTAAAACTCATCAGATAAAAAATTGTTGATAGAAGAAATTCCATCTTCGTGTATCCTCTATGAGGATGAAAACTGAAAAAATTGGTCCCTCAGACAAAAACCAAAGAGATTCAAATCCAGAAGAAGCTGTATGGAATGGTCGCAAAGTTTCGACATTTCAAAAAATAAGAGAATTAGAATTGGTAAAACTTCGATCAGAAAGGCCGTCTAAAACATTAAATCCACAAGATTACTTTAATTATCGCGCCAGAGAAGAGCAAATTAAATACGAATTAGAATTAAGGCAATATTGTTTTGAATTATTAACTGGGCATTTAGTTGATGCCGCTGTTCATTTTGGCCGGGCGCAAAATCACCTGAAAAGGCGGAATGAATACGAGGAAAAGACGTATGCCGTCTGGCTGGAGCGGCTCAAGGCTCAAGAAAATCCTCCACAGCCGGATATTCTTTTCATTAATCAAGGAATTCGTACGGATAGGTTACTCTGCGACTCCCCCAATCGTGAGAGTTTGAATTAGCGAGGTCTAAAATAAACAGCCAATAGTTTCGGCTGTTTCGACTGGTAAATTTTGTCCAAAAGCTTAAGTTCGCACTGCCGATCAAAAATATTTTCCGCTAAATATAGCCTATATTTAGCGGAATCGCAATAAAAAACAGAGCTTCCGCGGAATATAGGCTATATTTAGCGGAAGTTGGTTAAAAAATGGAGTTTCCGCGGATTATAAGTAAGTCCTCCTAAAGATTTATAAAAAAGTTCTGGCCCATTTTCGATGAGAATTCGTGCAAAGCGACGAGGAACAGGGTCAATAGACACGGGAGAGGAGCTTTGTGCGGAAGATCGCGAAAAGAGGCCTGAAATTTTTTATAAATCTTTAGGAGGACTTACTTAATGTATATCGTGCCCGGTCAGGTTGAGTAAATTTATAAGGATAAAAATTACAATCTTGCACAGCATGCGAGATTTTCTGCAGAGCGGATCGTGTTTTCCTTTTGAGGAATTTCCCTGAAATTAGCTCGTATGGGCGATATGTTCGCAGACCATCGCGATATTGACAGGCATCGGGAAGGGGATCTGATCGAGATGAGGCTCACTCAACAGTTTTCCGCTAAACGCCGCCGCATCGAGCTCAAGATATTCTGGAACGTCGCGTGAAGTGTTGGCAACCGAGTCTTTGATGAGGCCCAGTTGTTGGGACTTTGCTTTGACGGAGATGACCATTCCAGCGCGGACTTCAAAAGAGCGTCTGTCGACTTTCTTGCCGTTGACATGGACGTGTCCATGAGAAACGAGCTGCTGCGCTGCGAAGATAGTTGGTGCGAGTTTTAATCGGTAAACAACGTTATCCAGACGGCACTCAAGACGGCGGAGAAAGAGATGCGACGTCACGCCTTTTTTCTGGAGGGCTTCTTTGTAATAACGAACGAGTTGTTTTTGGCTGATCATGCCGTAGATGGCTTTAAGCTTTTGTTTTTCATCCAGCTGGACGCCATAGTCAGATTTTTTCTTTCTTTTAGCCCCGTGTTGGCCTGGAGGACTCGCTTTATGAAGAAGGGGATTGCGCGCGCGTCCGAAGATGTTCACGCCAAAACGTCTTGCAATGCGATTTTTAGGGCCAGTGTAACGTACCATTGTTAGGTGCTCCAAATAAAGTGAGTAATAGTAGAGCAGGATACATTTTTTAACAAGTGTAAATCATTATTGGAAACTTTTCAGGATTCACAGTTTTGTGTATCATGGGCGCCATGACTTACGTCGTCCTGGCTTATTATTATTTTACCAAGATTGAAAGCCCTGCGCTAGAGGTGCTTCGGCATAAAGAATTTTTTTCATCGCGAGATGTTAAAGGAAGAATTTACATTTCCCAGGACGGTATCAATGGCCAAATGAGTGCAAGTCCTGCGGCAGCCGAAGAATACATGGCTTGGCTCTCTTCCGATCCTCGGTTTAAAGGCGTCGAGTTCAAAATCCACACCTATCATGAACACTGCTTCCCTCGAGTAACGGTGAAGACTCGTCCGCAGCTGGTGGCGATGGATGTTCCGGTCGACATGCGCAAAACCGGGATCCATTTGAATGCTAGAGAGTGGCAGGAGATGTTGGAGAAAAAAGACGATCAAACAGTTCTTCTCGATGTCAGAAACGATTACGAGTGGGAAATCGGCCATTTTGAAGGCGCGGAGCTGCCGACATTGGAACAATTTAGAGAATTTCCTAAATATGCGAAAAAGCTCAAGGAAAAGTGCGATCCGAGCAAAATCAAAGTCATGATGTACTGTACGGGCGGAATCCGGTGTGAGGTTTATTCCGCGCTTCTCAAAGAAGAAGGATTTAATGATGTCTATCAGCTCCAAGGTGGCATTATTAAATACGGCCTAACGGCGGGGTCTAAACATTGGAAGGGGAAGCTGTTTGTCTTTGACGACAGGCTGGCCGTGCCGATTAGCGAGAAAGAGCCTGGAGAAGTGATCAGCAAGTGCATCCATTGCGGAGAAAAGTCGGATCTCTATTTCAATTGCGCCAATATGGATTGCAATGCGCTCTATCTCTCTTGCCTTCCGTGCGCAGAAAAAACCAAAGGGTGTTGCTGCTCTGCCTGCGAAGCGGCGCCTCGCGTACGGCCCTTTCAAATGAGTGAGAGGCCCAAGCCTTTTAGACGTGTGTCTTTAGAGAAGATAAAATAGTCAGGATAGGGTCATTCTTGTACTGGCTGGCCCGCAATGGATTACACCTGTTTAATCAGGCGAATTAATTCCAGCATTTTGGCTTGAGTCTCATTCCGCACCACGGTAAGGCCTGGCTTGATGCCAACCTCAGACAGCTCAAACGCTTTCATCGTATTGCAGATCCGGCCGTCGAGGCGGACGCCGATGCCGCGGATTCCTAGCATATTTCCCCAATCGCCGAACATCTCTAGCGTCAGCTCGCAGGCGGTGATGAGAAAGACCATTTCATTTGCGTTGTAGGTCTCTAAGAGCTTAAAGAACTGTTCGCCGATGTAATGAACCGTGGGGATGAAAAAAACTTTAGTCTTTTCTGACGGAAGAGCATGGACCGATTTTCCGATAAAACACTGGCCGCAGACGGGATGGTTCTCGTCATGGATGCATTGATCGGTGAAGCGGCCGGAAGGACACTCGAGAGGTTTATGGCAATATGAGAAGCCGATAACGACAAGAGGAGCGTGAAGAGATTTTTGAAAAGCTTCGACGGAATCAAAGTTGTAAAGAAAAAAATCGCCCTCACGCTTATACGGTTTGTTCTGTGCATACGATTTAAGGAGATTCCACGTATACTGGAGGGGATGTTTCCAAAAGTACTGTTTAAAAATACGATTCGTATCGTGACTCAGCAAATAAATCAGGCTCTTCCACCGCAAAAACCGAGCGGTTTCTTTGGTGATGCCCGGGATATCGGGAAGGTGTTGCAAGGTTTTAAGTGGATGGGTTTTGGCAAGCTGCTCAGCCCTTTCATCCCATAATTTTAATTTGTTCATAGTAAAATTCCTGAGAGCAAAAAGAGCAAAATTGTCACGATGCATTTGGTGAACTGCTCTAACTTGAATAGAATGGCGCATCCATTGAGAAGTGCATGCACCAGAATGATCAGTAAAATACTGCGCCCGTTTTCAAAATAGATCCAGTTGGTGATGATGGCGACGGGGACCATACTGATGAAAAAATTTGCTGCATAGACAAAACTTGTTTGCCACAGCTCATGCTGATAGTACCCTTTGATGAAAAATAGTGGGACATGCCACAGCGCCCAGAGGAGAGCAAAGAGCATCGACGTGGAGAAAAAGCTAAAGCTCGCCTTCAAGCTGTCGACCCCATACCCACGCCATCCAATCTCCTCAAGAGCAGGTGCGAGTAGGAGGGGGATGGCTAAGCTCAAAACCTGCCATCCTTTCATGACATTGAATTCACTTGCCAAGGCAAACTGACTTACCGATTTGCCAAAGAGCAACGAAATCGCTGTGGCTAGAAAAAACGTGGCAGGGATGGCCCCGATCACGAGGAGTGACCGGAGACTGACTTTCCAAAGCAGCAACCTTTCCCAAAAACTTTTGATAAGCAGACTGTTATGGGAGCCGTAAATCATGGCGGTCGCTACCACACATGGGATTATAAGGCCTGCTATCATGAGGAGCATTTGCCATTTTTCGCACCCTTTTTGATGACTCAGATAGGCTGCCCCGAACTCTAAAACCCACGTCAGGAGCAGCGTGACGAAGAAGAACTGAAACGGTTTATAGGAGTACATGGGATATTCCTTAATTCGTTATTATCTTGAATGCGAAAATAATCTCGAATATAGCCATTATGAGTTTATTGACATACTCTAAAGAAGAATTGAAAAATCTTGCTGCCAAGGGCCAATTGGTCTGGCAAGGTAAAAAAATTGTTTTAGATTCATTTACCCCTCTGGAGTTTTTTTATCTGATTGAAGCCTTGGGAGAGAATTTCTTAGTTACGGCCAAGGTCAAAACCGGCTCTCGGGAAGAAGACCTTGCCTCCTGCGAGGCGGTGTGCGCTAAAGGAGTGCTGCAGCATCAGATCTTTCGATTTTGGAAAGAAGAGATCGATCCGAGCTGGCTGAAATCGCAAACCTTCACGTTATTGGAACTCAAAACGGTTGTCGAAGATCCCGATGTTCCTACTCTTGTGTGGAAATGCCCTATTCCGCGATGGAAGCCTGAGCCGCTTCCCATTTTAAAACTCAAAGACCGGACAGGGGCCTTTGCCGATCTCTGGATGGACTGGGGTCCCTTTGGCAAGGCAGAGGTGGAAAGAGCGCCGGAAGAACTTTTTTGGGAAAAAGATCTGCTAGAGACAGACTTTGTGAAAAAAAAGGTTGAGGGGTCAAGCTACTATTGCCCATTGGATAAGGTGGTCAAGAGTTTGACGTTTCTTCTCGACATCGGCTGGACGATCTTCGATGTACAGGGAAAAAAAGTGGTACGCCAAGGCGCAGCTGTCTTAGAGACACATTCGCAGGCAGAACATATTTTAGTGAAGGGGAAAGTCGCTTACGGTCGGCATGAAATCGATCTGAACAAAGTTGTCGGAACTTTTACCCGACGACAGCAGTTTGTAAATTTAAGTGAAAGCGAGGTCGGTCTTTTAGAATTCCCTCCCGAATGGGTGCCGCTTGCAGAAGAAGAGATTGCTCAAGAAGGGATTGCGGTTAAACGGCGCCATGTTGGCTTATTGGAAAGCATTGTGCAGCTTCCTGCTGAATATCAAGCGGCCGAGTGGGATGAGACCGTTCCTGGAGAGGCTTTTCAGGGAAAACTATTTGACTACCAGAAGAGCGGGCTGGAGTGGCTCTCGTATCTTTACCGCTCACGTTTTTCAGGGCTGCTAGCTGATGAGATGGGGCTTGGAAAGACGATTCAAGTGATGGCGTTTTTATCGACTTTACAATTGAAGAGGCCTGTGCTCATTGTGATGCCGGTCTCTTTGCTATTCCATTGGAAGCGGGAGTTTGAAAAATTCGTGCCGACGATGGATGTTTACATCCATCGAGGAGAAGGCCGCCTACAAGATGCCGTAGAGCTCCAAATGAAGCAGGTGATTCTGACGTCTTATGCTCAGCTCAGAATTGATCGGATTCTTTGGGAATCGCTTGAGTTTGAAGCGATTATTTTAGACGAAGCGCAAGCGATCAAAAATCCCGATGCGTTAACAACACAGATTAGCTGTCGATTGCGAAGTTGTTTCAAACTTGCAATGACAGGGACTCCGATTGAAAACCGGTATGAAGATTTGTGGTCGTTATTCCGCTTTTTAATGCCCGAGCTTCTAGGAGAGAGAAAAGAATTTCCTGTTTTCGAAAGAGTTAGAAAAAAGATCCGTCCTTTTACGCTAAGAAGGACCAAGCAGAACGTTGAGCTACAACTTCCTGAAAAACAAGAGCAGATTGTTTGGGTAAGCCGGGAAGAGGAGGAGCGGGTATTTTACGATCAATATCTCAAAGAAAAAAGGTCCATCTTAGTTCAAAAAGTGACAGAGCAGGGGCTTTCTTCTCAGAAGATGGAAATTTTGGAGCTGATTTTAAGACTCAGGCAAATCTGCTGCCATCCGCAGCTTGTCGGTGGTATAAAAGAAAGTGCAAAATTTCAGGCGGTCTGCAACGACCTTGAAGAGGCCATTGCTGGAGGCCATAAAGTGCTCCTCTACAGCCAATTTACCTCCGTTTTAGCGTTATTTAAGCAATGGATGGTGGAAAAAGGTTATCCGTTTGCGTCTCTCGATGGGCAAACGAAAAATCGAGAAGAGGCCGTGAGCATTTTTCAAAATGATCCCCAAACCCAGGTCTTTTTGATGAGCTTGAAAGCTGGAGGCGTCGGATTAAATCTTCAGGCGGCCGATTATGTCTTCCTCTATGATCCTTGGTGGAATGAAGCGGTAGAGAAGCAGGCGATTGACCGGGCCCATCGGATGGGGCAGAAAAAGACGGTGATTGCCCGGAAATATATAGTTGCAGAAAGTATTGAAGAAAAAATCTTGAAATTACAGGGGCAAAAAACCGCACTTGCTCAGAATCTGCTTGAGTTTGAGGGAGAGGTCCAGTCGATCAGCTTAGAAGAGTTGTATGCGCTTCTAGAACCTATCTCTTATTAATAAACCTCTCAAAAGAACACTAAAAGTGACAGAAGTTTAATTTGACGACACGCCCTAGTTAGAATAGTTGCATTCCACAAAGTCGGCGAAGTCTTGGGCTGCTACGTAAACGGTTATAGATTTTCTAGCTAGGCTTTTTCCGCAGCTGATGACCATTGCGATTGTTTCGTTTTTAGTATTGTAAATCTCCAATAATTGTGCATCGGCTCCTATCCAATCTTTTGGCCATGAAATTGTCAGGGCGCCTGGGTCAAAAGTGAGTTTATTCCCAACAAATCTCCCTTTGACTTTCTTTGGAATTGTAAGAACAGAATTCTGGAGTTGCTTGAGCCCCTTTTTCGCTTGATCAGAAATCTTTTTAGGAAGGTTAGTGAGGTTGAAAGTTCTTGGTTGATCAAACGTCATGGTAAAATCGGCTGTTTCATCCTTGTAATCATACGCTGTCGCCCCATCAAAAAGGCGTCGCATTAAATAAGTCCCAAAATCGTGACCGATTTGATTAGGACCTACAACTGTTGTCATCATAAAGCACTCGATCATTTTGACAAACAAAGCGGTATACATTGGGTCTTCAGCGATCTTTTTTGTAGGCAATGCTGCTTCCGGCTTAGCTGCAGGTGCATCTGCTACTAGAGAAAATCCTTCATCGTCAGCTTGTACTGCGGTCATTGGACCAACTGCGGTCATTAGAGGTGCTCCTGTTACAGCAGAGTTTATTGGAGGTAAAACTCCTTGATCAACGGCTTTTGTTTGAGATGAGATAGTTGGGAGGGGTACAGCAGTTGAAACGGGGATTGGTGTTGCGGCTATCACTGCCGCTTCTTGAGGAGCTGGGGAGGGTTTTGGAGGCAAGGCTGCTGGTATTGAGGTGTTTGGCTTGAAGGGGGCAGCCCGAGAGCCTATCATTGACTTGAAGAATAAGTCGGCGGTCTCTTTTTTGAGCTTTTTCAGATAGATGATCGGTTGATCTTCTTCCAGCGGTTCGATGATGAGGCTAGGGTGCGATAATTGAGGATCTTCGATCAAGGTGACGGAAAAAGCTGTTAAAGCACTAAGATGTGGCTTGAACAGAGCTTTATCCCGGACAATTAATTTGTCAAAGAGAGTCGCCATGGCAAGGCAAATCGGGTCGTTTTTGACTTGAACCCGAGCAGAGCCTTCATCAGCTCGCAAAAAGGTTACTCGTTGTTCTCCGGCTTGTTTGTCAAATTGAAATGTAATCGATCTGGATGCCATAATATCTATATTTTTTTAATTAAATTATCTTTAATTATAACATAAATATTATAATAATGCAATTAGAGCAATTGATTTAATTATGCGCGCTCTTCTTTCTGATTCTCTTCTTCTATAAGTTCTTGAGCTGCAGCTTTTAAGGTAATTAAGCCTTGTTCAAAGCCAATCTGCTTTAAAAGTTGATCTAAATAGTTAAGTTCTGTAAGTAATTGATCATTAATGGTTTCAAGTTCTGAAATCCTTTTTAACATATTTTCTTTTTCCATATTGCCTCCTTGCTATAAAAGTATATTTTGATATATGCAAGAACTATGCCAAGGAGGAACGTGATGAAACGTATATCTGCTTTGTTAGGTTTAGCAGTATTGCTAGGTTGCCAGAGCGCGGAAAATAGCGATTGTCCAAGAAAAGACAAGAGCTGCGGTAAAAATCTCACACAGGTTGAGAGTACTGCGATTGCCCAAAGCGAAGCTCAGAGCGTAACCCCTTCAAAATGAAGGAGTTGTCTTTTGATGGATGGGTCGGGAGTATACCGGCCTATCTCTCCATCTGATCGGATCACCCGGTGGCACGGAATCAGGAGTGGGAAGGGATTTCCTCGGCAGATATTGCCGACGGCTCTTGCAGCCCGAGGGCTGCCGACACTTTTTGCCACCTCTTGATAAGAGCAGACCGATCCCCGCGGGATTGTTTGTAGAAATCGTAGAACATCGCCCTGGAAAGTCCCCCTGAGTAGAGGCAGGGGTAAAGGGAGTGAAAAGGGGAGGTCTTGTCCTTTACCTCCAAGAGCGTAGGCTGTTAGCCACGCCTTGAAGGGGGCGATTTGGTCAGGAGGGCAATCGAGAGAAAAAGTAGGGGAAGAAGAAAGGGTGATTCTCTCAAAAGTGTGAGTGAAGTGGATTTGGACCCGAATGCCGGGTCCGCAATCTATTATTTCCATGCAACGGAAGGGCTGATCCGGTTGATCATTTCATCGAGCTGACTCAGCTCTTTCCACTTGTCTTCGGAGACGAGGTCGCCGTCATAGTAGTACTCAATTTGAGCGATGCCATCGACATAATATTTAGAGGGGCCGTGTTTTTTGTTATTTTCCCAGACGATTTCTTGAGAAACGATATTGCCGTCGATATAGTGGATTTCCAGACCGTTTTTGAGGCCGTCTAAATAATGGACGTCAACATAACGGGCGCCATTTTTGTAGAAAGCTGTTTTGCCATGGGGCTTGCCATTCACATACTCTCTGACGGCAAGAGGCTCTCCGGTTTCGGTGAAGCTCTTTTTCTCTCCATGGAGGACACCGTGGACATAATAAGCGATGCTTTCCGGAGATCCGTTCGGATAGAAGGTTTCTCGTTTGGTGACGTAGCCTTCGTCGATTTCGTCTTTAGAGAGCAAGACGCCTTGGGTGTTCCGGGCGACGCGGGTTCCTTTCCCTTTTTGAACGCGGGCTTCAACTTCGTTCTGAAGATTGAAATATTGCGCTTCCAGAAGTTCTTTGCCTGCGAATTCTTCGATGGAGAGGGGTGCTCCGTTGCTATACCATTTGGTGGAAGAAGAGCGTGTCGGTGAGAGGATGACTTCTTCACGCACCGGCATTCCTGTGACATCAAAGACATTCACTTTAACGAGAGCGCCTTTATTGTATAAATAATCGATTTCAATGGTCTGGCTATGAGGGAAGGTATGCCGACTCAGTCCATGCAGCACGCCGTTTTCGTAGGTGGAGGTGATCGTCACGCCATTTTTTAGAGTCGTGACAACTTGACCCGGATATCTTTTTTCTTCGAATTCATTTTTTGAAACGGCATATCCATATTTGTGGATATAGCGCGTCGAAACGACGTTGCAATCTTGCTTGTTATTGCAGCATCCGGCAAGAAAAAGACCGAAGAAGCCCAGTAAATAGAGATAGCGGCTCATGAGAAACTCCCCTTTAGAATTTCATAATAAGCAATCGCGCAACTTTTCCGCTACAGAATGTGTGAGTTTTTGATGTTCTTGATCGACAACTTCGAACGCCATGGTCTTGGAAGGATCTCGATAGCTGAATCTAAACGTCACATTTTTCCGGTCTTTTCCGAGCTCGTCGCTGGTGTAAAGATCCAAAAGATAAAACTGTTCTAAGAAAGGCGACTTTGTTTTTTCGATCGAGTGCAGGAGGGTCGCGATCGGAACGTTGTCTTTAACCGTTAGGGTCCAATCTCGCTCGGAAGAGGGGAAAGCCGAGAGTTCAGTAAAGTTTTTATCTTTTTTCTTGAGCGGCAAAAGGTCACTCAAGTTCAGCTCGGCAAAATAGACTCTCTGATGAATGTCCAGTTTGAGCAGAAGCTGCGGATGTACCTCTCCTATGACCCCAATCGTCACATCACCGCTTTTAATCTTGGCCTGACGCCACGGATGGAGCGTATGAAGATGGGCAGGCTCAAAGCTGTAACGGGCAATGCGCAGAGCGTCGCAAAGATTTTCAACCATCCCTTTTAAATCAAAGAAATCAAACTCCTCAGGCTTGCGGTCAAAGTGGTGGTGACGACTTTTCCCGGTCAGTAAAATCCCGGCACAGGAGGTTTCGAGAAGCTCATTTTTTTCACGGAAGTGGATTCTGCCGACTTCAAAAGCATTCAAAGTTTCGACTTGATGATTGATATTGTGTTTGACGACTTGAAGCAGGCCGCCCAGGAGAGAAGTCCGAAGGACTGATTGATCAATCGATCGGGGATGGAGTACATGGATAGTGCTGTTTTCAGGGATCCCTTTTTCCATGGTCAACTCGGACAGCGCCGGGCTAATCAAATCGCAAGTGACGCATTCTTGGAGGCCTTGTTCGAGAAGCAGATAACGCATCTCTTTTTCTAAGCGATAGAGGGGGGTATCAGCGAGAGCTGATCCACTGTAAACAGGGAGCTTGCGGGGGAGATTGTTATAGCCATAGAGCCGCGCGACTTCCTCGATAAGGTCGATTTCTGATTGAAGATCATTGCGGTAGGTCGGAACGACCACTTCTAAAATGTCATGAGCCGCAGTTTTGACTTGCATTTCAAGTCGTTCGAATAGAGCCGCCGCTTCGCTTAAACTTAAAGGAAGGCCAAGAATATGATGAAGACGTGAGAGTCTACACGGAATCTTCCGGCGGGTAAAGGCATGGGCCTTGACATCGACAAGCGGATGGATTTCTCCTCCGCAAATTTCTTGGATTAGCTGCGCGGCCCGGTCTAAAGCATGCACAGTGTTTGTCCCGTCAATTCCGCGGTCAAAACGGTAAGAGGCATCGGTTTTCAGATCGAGCAATCGGCTTGATCTTCGGATTGACCCGGCATCAAAGACAGCTGCTTCGATCAAGATATTTTTGCTTTTTTCAGTGGTCGCAGAAGAGCTTCCTCCCATAATGCCGGCAATGGCAAGCGGTTTTTCTGCATCATGGATGAGTAGAGTTTGAGGAGGGATCTCTCGTTTTTTTTCATCGAGAGTTTCTAATGAGGTAGGAGCCTCTGTCCCAGAAACTATGATTTTTTCCTTCACGCGGTCGAGATCAAAAATATGGAGCGGCTGTCCGAGTTCTAACATCACATAGTTGCTGATGTCGACGATGTTGTTGATGGGTCTGAGGCCGGAGGCGATCAGGCGGTTTTGAAGCCACGCCGGAGAGGGCCCGACGGTGATTTCTGTCATGATCCTGCAGGCATAACGGGGGCATAATTTAGGGTCTGCGATATCGAGGGCCATTTTTTTATGGCCGGTTTCTTTGAGTACAGTCGCAGGCCGTTTAGCGACGGTTTTATAGAAGGCTGCAAGCTCGCGCGCGACTCCCAAAATGCTCAAAACGTGTCCAAGATTTGGTGTCAGGGAAATCGTAAAGATCGGATCCGTGACATAACCGGCATAGTCGGCGCCGACTACACAATCGGCCGGAAGTTCGAGGATTCCGTACGCTTCTTCGGAAAGATTTAAATCTTTCCCAGAACAAAGCATCCCGGCTGATTCGACATCGCGCAGTTTGCTTTTTTTGATCTTCCATTTTTTTCCTTCGGTATCGGTCAGCTCGGCGCCAACGCGGGCCAGCGGGGTCAAAATTCCGGCGTGGCAATTTTCTGCTCCGCAGACAATTTGAAATGTTTCGGTCCCATCCGTCACAGTCGCAACGCGGAGTCGGTCGGCATTCGGATGTTGTTTAGCTTCGAGGACTTTTGCAACGACAACGCCAGTAAAAGTGGTGGTCAGTCCTGTGATTTTTTCAACTTCAATGCCCAGAGATGTTAATGTATCGGAAATCTCTTGAGCTGTTGCAGTGATGGGTAAAAACTCTTTTAACCATGAGAGTGGGACTTTCATTTAAATTTTCCTATAGTTAAATTAGGTAAGAGTCTGTCTGCGGATTAAGGCTTCGTCGATTTTTGGGTTCTTTTGAATCGACAGAAGCTTAATCCGCAGACAGACTCTAAGTTAGAAGGATACCACATTTGAATACTCCTCTGCAAGAACAGTGGGCAAAAAAAGGCCGTTTTTTGACCCAAGCGCTGATTTTTAGCGGTGCGTTAAACATCGGCCTGCTGACTTCCTTTTTTTATTTGATTGCGCGTGAAAAAAAAGAGGCTGTCGCTTTTGAGCTGCAGCCGGTCTCCCTAGCCTTCCAGGCTCAAAAACAACTGACGAATGCCGAAACAGTCGCCGATTTTGCCACCATGTCATATGCCCAGCTCGTCGAGTTGCTGGGCAATCAAGAATCGATTGAAGCGGGGTATACAAAAAGAGATTTAGCGCTCGCTAGTTTAGCGGCCTTCCATTTTATCGACCTAGAAAAGGCATTGCATGGTTCTTCGTTGCAAAGAAGAATTTTATCGTATCAACGGAAAGACGGCCCGGAACAAGTCGATATCACGGTCTATCCAGGGCTCACCGAGGATCAATTTCAGGGGATCGTCCATTTTATCAAGACTGAAAAATTTCCTTTCACAACCAAAGGGCTCTTTTTTGAACTCAAACAGACCAAAATACCGCGGGAGCCTTCGCTTTTAGAAGCGTTTTCTCTCACGCCGGAGTTTACGACGATGATGACTTTATTTAACCGAGCCGGTGTTCCACTTCCGTCGGAATACGTCATCGAAGTGATCGCCCAAGGCGAGTGGTCCATCCTAGAGCAGTTCGCACAAGAGCAAAAACTTTCGCAAGATCTTTCTCCTCTCCGTTTAAAAAATCTGCTTTCTACCTATGTCCGCTCTCGATCCGTACTAGCAGCTAAGATTCTCTTGGAATGGGACAGAGATTTTATTCTCAAAAAATTCGAAGATCCCGATTTAATGGCCTTTTTGGATCTTTTTCCGATGAAAACAGGCGCATTAGAGACATTTTTAAAAGAGATCATTACCAGCCCCAGGTCGGATGCCGTTTGGAAGAAGGCGGCAGAGAAGCTCTATGCGTTTGCTGAGATTCCTTGTCCTGATCCGTACGATCATCAGATCACACTACAGACCTTTGCAAAGGATCGCATGGTACTTTTTTCATCTCCGGTCTCACCGCCTGCTACGCATGAACCGGTTGCAGCATTAGTGCCTCCTATGAAAGGAAAGAGACATACAGTCCAATCGGGAGAGAATCTCTGGAAAATTGCCCGCAAATACAAAGTGTCGATCGATGCGCTAAAAAAAGCCAACCGTCTGGAAACAGACAAGCTGCGCCCCGGTAAGGAGCTCGTTATTCCTTAGGAGTTGTGTCACAGATCCTTAGAGGTCATTTTTAATCTCCTTTGCTGAGCCCTAGCACGAGATGTGGGTTTTAGAAGCCGTCTGTAATCGATTTGAGAATGTCATTTATAGTGAAAAACTCGAAACCGCGCTTCATATATTTTTGAATACGCTCTTCGCTTTTCATACAATGTAAATTTCTAGGAATTCGTTTTTGTAAAATATTTTCCCACATTTGAACAGGCAAGAAGAAGTTATATGTCTTTTTGTCGTCTTTATCAAAATTGACTTCATATAGAACATGAGCTGGATAATCCAAGATTCGATCTAAAAAATTTGTAAATGAAGAATCACCAAACT
>DATAHB010000117.1:0-26278 GCA_036263375.1 Rhabdochlamydiaceae bacterium
CGTCGATTGTTACGACTGGATATTTACGATAAAAGGTGGGTGAGGCGATAGAGGCCATATGAATGACAAAATCTATACTATCGAGTCCATTAATATTTTCTATGTTGTCAGAAACAATGTCGAACTTTTTAATTTCCAAAACATTTTTGCTCGACAATTCTGCAATCCATTTTGGAGTATTAAGTAAGAAGTTATCGAGTCCGATCACTTTTTTGATTCCTAGCTGATTAGCATAGGCAACCAAAAAATGCATCATATAATAGCCAAGAAAACCGGCACAGCCTGTAATTAAAATCGTTGAGTCTCTGAATTTGCTTTTGTTGGGACCTATTTTGTTATAAATATAGCCCAAATCGTCGTTTAAAATATGGTTCATATTATTAAGAATTATCGTACCGTATTGTGGGAAGAGTCTTGGCAAATTCTATTAAATCGACCTTCGGTAAGTCAGGATAAATGTTGTCTAGCAAAAATTGGTACAATTCTGCGAATTTATCGAGATCGTAGCCGCTGCGCATCCGATATAAGATCGCCTGACTTAAGGATACTTTACAGTACTCGATAGCCTCTTCAAAAGAGGGGACTGGAGAGAGCTGGACACCGTACAGACTTAAGCGGGTTGTTGAATAGGAAGCTCCACACATTAACTGTCGAACACCAAAGGGTAGAGAAGGGCAAAGGGTGAATTTAAGATCTTTTTTTATGAAACCCTGTTGCAGATTATGTTCTCCTATATAATCATAGTAAGGGAAAATTCCTGTAGCAAGCGCAGTGAGAACAAGATCTTCAGGAGGGTAATGGGAAGCGAGATAGCTGCCTTCCAGCCTTCTATATTCACTGACGATATGAGCCGCCACATCGGAGGAAAATAAAAGACCATAGCCCAGTAGATACCAAAATGGAAGCTGCCATAGAGGACCTGTATACATGCTTTGATGATGGGTTTCAGCATATTCATTGAGTTGTTTTAGATTGACAAAGGCATTGACGTTTGTTCGGAAAAAATGGGTATAGTGCGGAAGCAATTTTTCAAGGGCTATAATGGTTTTTCTGACCGGAATTCCGTGATCTTTATACCCTTCTTCTCCTACGTAAATTGTATTTCCCTCGATCCAAATTTGTTCTGAAGTCCCTTCTCTTAGTTTTGCATTTTGTAAAAAATAACAATCTACATTAGGATGGGAGTCCATATACTGCTCCCATACCTTTTTCCCTAGCACCCAACGACAGTCTCGATAATTCCTAAGATCAAGTGTATCATCTGGCGAAGTCACAACCAAAACAAGAGTACGGGCCGGCTTTCTCTCTGTGGGTTGTAGAATTTCGAATTGGCCCCACGTGTAATTATGCGGAGGATTTGAGAATATAAAAATCGGGATCATCAGTAGGACAAACAATCTAAGTTTCATGCATTTCTTCTCCTAAAAAAGAGGCAGTGTATCAACTTACAATTTTAGTGTCACAGCAAACTTGAAGATTTAACCTTTTAAAAAAAAACAAATGGAGCACCGAACGGAGCACCAGGAGGCGATGATTCATTTAGAAAGCCGTTGACTTGGACACTCCAAAGTTTTTTGTAATGCCCATTGAAGCTAATGAGTTCGGAATGAGACCCGTCTTCAACGATTTTACCTTCGTTAAAAACTAAAATCCGGTCCATATGATACAGGGTGGACAAACGGTGTGCGATGATGATGGTGGTTTTGTTTTGCATTAAGGAGGGGAGGCTTTGTTGAACGTAGCTTTCCGTTATTGAATCTAGAGACGATGTCGCTTCATCGAAAATCAGGATAGGAGCATTTTTGAGCATTGCTCTTGCAATAGCGATACACTGCCTTTGGCCCCCTGAAAGTTTAACGCCGCGTTCGCCAACTAAAGCGTTGTAGCCATCTTTGAGATTAAGGATAAATTCGTGGCAATGCGCCTTTTTGGCACACTGAATTACCTCTTCATCTGTTGCATCTAGACAGCCGTAACGGATATTGTCCATGACAGATCGGTGAAAGAGGACTGGATCTTGGGGGATCATTGCAATTTGGCCGCGCAGCGACGCTTGAGTCACTTCTTTGATGTTTTGCCCGTCGATCGTAATCTTCCCCGAATCTATATCGTAAAAACGGAGGAGGAGGTTGACAAAAGAGGTTTTTCCACTGCCAGAAAGACCCACAAGGCCGACTTTTGATCCTCCTAAAATGGTTACAGATTTGTTGGCGAAAAGGTTTTTCCTCTTTTTATATTTAAAGTAAACTTGATCAAAAACGATTTTTCCCTCTGTGATTTGTAAAACGGAGCTATTAGGGCTATCTGCGAGCTCATGGGGAGAGAGAATGATGGAGATGGCTTGCCTGCAAATGCCAATCTCTTCGGAAAATGTGACCAATTGATTGGTAATAATGAAAATATCTCTGATTAATGTAAGAGTCAAAGCAAGAATTAGGGCAGCATCTCCAATTGTTATATTATTTATCGACCGTTGGTAAATGATTAATAACACCATGCAAATCGTCAGTATTCCAATCGCTAGACCGTAAAACGCTTTCACTTTTAGGAGAAACCACTGCAGGCTCCGTTCCATCACAACCATTTCTTCCAAAGAGTGGGATAAAACATGGCTTTCATACGCTTCTCGAGCGAATAATTTGATGTTTAAAATATTCGAAATGCTATCGACTATTTTGCCTATAGCATGGCTGCGTGCATGTGAGAAGTGTTCAGAGTGTTTTTGAGCCTTCTTAGAAAAAAATATGGAGGCTTTGATAACGCAAATGGACCAAATGATCAAGCAGATGGAAAAGCAAGGGTGTACAAAAAACATCGTTAGGGCAGCAATTATGAATGAAAAAATGCGTGAGCAGAATTGATCAATGAGATGGTGTACGATGAAAACGACACCTTTTGAGACGTCGTTGATTTTGTTTGCCAAGCTGCCCAAAAAATGGTGGTGCATATAGCTATAGGAATGTTTTTCTAAATAGGCAAACATTTCGGAGGTGATTTCACTTTTTATTCGTGGGAAAATTGTGAGCTGAGCCCAATCGTAAAGACGGAGAATAAGACTTGTCACAAGGGTTAGAAGAACAAATATCAGCGCTGGAAACCATAGATGCTGAACTAGGTTCTCATTGTCTAATCCTATTTTGCCCATCCCATCGATAAACAATTTAAGGGCATACGGGTTAAGCGATACGGTAGAAGCCCAAAGCAAAACCAGAGCGATCAGGCTGAATAAACTCAGCTTTGATCTCTTACAATAATGCCAGATAAACTTTGGCAATGTTTTAGGAATATCTTTCATTTCTGGCTTGCTCGATTAATTCTTGAACACGGACTCCTTGCACAAACGAAGGAGACATCTGCTGGTTGGCTAAACAAGCGTCGACAAATTTTTGGGCCAGTCGTTTGACAATAATCACCCTCTCATCTTTATCGGCGCCTTTGTTGGGGGTCAAATCTTGAGAACTAATTACCATTTCACTCCCCTGTTTATCTGTCGTTTTCAAAAAAAATTGTTCGGTGATGTTTTGTCGATTTTCTAACAAAATTTCACCCGATTCGCAGGTGAAAATAAGCTGATGCCGCACCAGATCGCTATCACAAGAGATACGAGCAGCTCCCTTTGCACCACTGCTAAATTCCAAATCAAGCTCTACACCAACCTCGCCACCATTAAGGCTATTCGGTGAGTGACTAAATCGACTTTTTAAGTTTGCAATAGTGCCAACAAAATATTCCAGATAATACAAAACATGGGAAAAATAAAACGAAAGCGCTCCCCCGCCCAGGGTCGAATCTGTTTTCCATGAAGAGATCTTTTGTCGGATGTCAAAGCTGCGGAAATCCCAGTTTACGGTCACATGACGTATTTCTCCGAATCTCTTTTCATCGAGTATCTGTTTAGCTGCTTGCCAAACATCGATCTCTGGAAATAGAAAATCGATGGCATGAGTGACGTTTTTCCGAGCAGCAATCTCAGTCAATTCATAAGCATGTGTTAATTGGGCTGTCAGCGGCTTTTCGGCAAAAATATGAAGATTCTTTTCTAATGCTTTTTTTACTATCGCATATTGAGCATGGGGTGGTACGGCTATCGCGACGGCACCCAGTTGTTTACAATCCAACATCTCTTGCCAATTTTCATAAAGAGAGAGCGTTCCCTCAAGGGAGAGTTGTTTGATGGTATTAAGAAGCCGAGGAGTTTGTTTGCCGCAAAAAGCAACGACCTGACAATTTGGAAGCGCATGAAAAGCCGGCAATAAACCGTATTGACCAAAACCAGAACCAATAATCCCAACCTTTATCATACATCTGTGTTCTTAATCACACGGAAATCAGGTAGAGGGATCACAAAATCAGACTTGAGGCCGCGAGCCTTTAATTGCTCCATAATTGGCTTTGCATAATGCCAAGCCATGAGCACAACATAGTCTGGCTGCTGCTCAAGGAGAATTTGATTATTCACAATCGGAATATGTTTGCCTGGAAGATACATGCCCAGCTTTAAAGAGGTGGGCTGCTCGGCTAAATAAGGAATAAATGCCGTGTCGATGCCGTAGTAATTCAAAAGTGTTGAGCAACGCCCTGGGCAAGAATTGCCTACGATATTTTTCCCCATTTTTTTTGTTTGGATAAGAAAATCCATAAATTCGAGCCGGGCTCTTTGAACGCGCGTCCCAAACTGCATATAAGTAACAAGTGTATCAAGCTTTGCTTCTTTTTCTACGTGGAGTAATTCGGCGACAGCAGGTTCGACAGGCCTACCCTTGCCTTTGGTGACATGAACGCGGATATTTCCTCCATACCGGCTTCCTCGCTCGACATGGGTCACAGTGAAGTTATAAGGTTCAAATAGTTTTACCAACGAAGCCAGTGAATACGTACGTAAATGTTCGTGATAGACAGTGTCAAACTGACCCCCTTGAATCACATCGAGCAAATAGTGGGTCTCTGCGATGAAAACACCGTCATCCTTCAGCAAGTGGTAGATTCCTTGGATGACCTCGCCAATCGTCTGCATATGTGCAAACATATTCGTTGCTGTGATTACAGCAGCCGATCCATATTGGCCTTTTATTTTT
This sequence comes from Rhabdochlamydiaceae bacterium, assembly GCA_036263375.1. GTDB lineage: Bacteria > Chlamydiota > Chlamydiia > Chlamydiales > Rhabdochlamydiaceae > PALSA-1444. The sequence continues at coordinate 5,076 of DATAHB010000117.1, forward strand.
TTTGCGGCTGCAATATCGAAAAACGATTGGATGGTAGGAATTCCCTCTTTTTGGGCTATCGCAGCAATATTGGTAGGCTCTACTCCAAGCACTCGAAGTCCTTCTCGTTGAAACCCTTTTAAAAGCGTTCCATCATTGGAGCCGATGTCTATTGCTAAATCATCCGAATTCAATCGGTATTTTTCGATCAGAGAAAGACAGATATTGATTTGGTATTCAGCTAGCTCTTTGGTGATCCCACTTCGATAAGGATATTCAGGATGGTAAACTTCACTGCCATCGACGCAGTAATCAATCTGAGATACTGTGCAATTTTCACACCACTGCATTCGTAAAGGATAGGTTTTTTCTGGTTCGTTCAACATCTCCTTTTTCAGGAGAGAATCACACAGAGGTTGGTAGCCTAAGTCTAAGATTGTATGTAGATTTTTTGAGTTACATACCTGACAAGTCGGGATATATCCCGTTTTGACAAAGTGGTAAGCTGGGTAGGAGAGTTTTTCGGAATTTAATAAGGCTGAATCAACGGTTGTTGCCATAAATGACCTCACAGCTGTTTTTCGTTTCAATTACCCAGGGTGCATTGCCCGAATGCCACAAAGCTTCTAACTGTTTTTGTTCTCGTAGAGTATCCATGGGTTGCCAAAATCCGTTGTGGCGATACGCATAAAGTTCTCCGTCCTTGGCTAAATATTCAAGCGGCTTTGATTCCCAGGCCGACTCATCTCCTTCAATATAATCGAGGACCTCGGGCTCAAGAACGAAAAAGCCTCCATTAATCCATCCTTCTTTCATCTGAGATTTTTCTGCAAAACAGCTGACTTGATCCCCCTTAAACTCCAAACAACCGAAGCGAGCAGGGGGGTGAACGGCTGTGACTGTCGCTAACTTTTTATGTTTTTGGTGAAAATCGATCAAAGCGAAAATATCGATATTGGCAAGACCGTCTCCATAAGTCATCATGAATGTCTCATGACCAAGCCTCTCTTTCAACCGTTTTAATCTTCCGCCAGTTTGAGTGTGAAGACCTGTGTCGACGAGATCGATTTTCCAATCGTGCGACACCCTTCTTTGCATCCGCGTTTGACCGCTTTGTAGATCGACCGAGATATCGCTATTAAAACGGCAAAAATTAAGAAAATACTCTTTAATCACATCACCTTTATACCCTAGCGCAACGATGAATTCGTTGAATCCATGAGCTGCGTAAATATTCATCAGATGCCAAAGAAGAGGGTAATCCCCAATTTCGACCATTGGTTTAGGTCGATCATGTGTTTTTTCGGAAATTCGTGACCCTAATCCACCAGCGAGAATAACAACTTTCATATAGTTTTCTTTGAAAGAACGTGGATCTTAAATTTTTAATATTTGAAAGTCAAGTTTCGTTTGTGCGTGAACCCATCCCTATAAAATTTATGGAAAATTTACACAGTTCATTTTCAGATAAATCTAAGATAGCTGAGCGAGGACACTAGCGGGACGGTGATATGGCCGAGCGAAGCTATGTCATAGATGCTAAAAGTGAACCCAGGCCTTAAGGCCTGGGATTTTGCATGGTTGGCGGGGGCTTCGAACCCCCGCCAATCCAAATTTTGAAATACCCGGCCCTTAAGGGCCGGATTTCCGCCGTAGGACGGATGAAAGTAAATTTTCCATAAATTTTAAAGGGATAGGTTATTTTAGAACCGGTAGGTAAGCTGGGCATAAGCGGTGTTGTCGCGGATGCCGTCTCCGAATTTCCCTTCGTAGCGGAGAGCAGCAGAGAGGCGGTCTTTCATGAAAAGGCCGGCGAGACCGGTGGCGATGTCGAGATAATCTTGATTGGGCACGAGACCTTTGACGCGATAGGTGCAATTGATTTCGGCAAATTGGGCCTTGAGATGCGCGCCTTTCAGAGGAAATTGGTGGATCCAGGAGAGTTTAAGATCGTGGGTCCATTTGTTATGAACGAGGACGGCGCATTTGGCGATTTCTAAGCCGAGTTCTGTGCGGAACAGGGAAGCATGGGTGGGCAAGATTTTCATGTTCAGACCTGTGGCGCCTTGCTCGGTATACCCTTTTTCCCAGAGATGGATGTAGTCGACGCCAGCGAGAGGCGTCACTGTCATGCCGCCTGAAGGATATAGCATGATACCGAGGTCGAAGTGGCCAATCAGACCGGCGCCGTGGTGATGGTTTCTGGCATTCATATCGAAGTCGGGAATGTCGATATGCCGGGAAGCCTTATATCTATTGTAGGTTCCGAGGAGGGAGGCATTGGTATAGACACGGTGGTTGAACCAGGTGTAATAGGGACCGAAATAGACACTGCTGATCGATCCGTGGCCGCGAGAATTGCTCCAGTCGAGCCAAGAATAGTCATAGGCGGCAGCTAGGCCAAGGAACATATTCTTACCCACAGCTCCGTCGATTCCAGCGGTAAGGCCAGCAGTATTTGCTGAATATCCGATATTTTCTGTTTGCCCTTCTTGCCTTAAGAAGTCTCCGCTGAAGTTGCCCCACGTGCTCCAGTTGTAGAGCTCTGCCACGGCTTTGTTACAATCGGTCTTATAGAAATCATCGACGTGTTGCGAAATCGAAGAACGGATGACGACGAGGTTATTTTCTTCTGTGAGACCTAAGGCCTTTAGTTGAGAAGGTTGTATGACATCAAGAGTTTTTCTGACTTCTTTAATGGGAAGAAAGATCAGCGTATCGATGATGGGAATGATATCGGCTTCTTGAGGAAATGCCTCCAGATTAATGCATTTGGCAATGGCTCCGGCGTTTCCTCCATTAATGACATTGGAAAAAGGAGCAATCTTAAGAATCACTTGAACCATTGTTGACGTCTGTACAACCGTGGCTTGAAAAAAGGGATTTTCCAAAATAGGCGGAGCAAATGTTCCGGTAATCGAAGGAGACGTCATAATCGTATAGGTTTGAACGGCACTAAACGGCCCCGGTTCAAAACTGATATCGAGATTAGGGGATCCACTCAACGTGACGGTGCCGGATGCGGCGAGGAGGCTGCTGCTTCCGGGACTTGCGCTGAGTTCTACACCATACGTTGAACCGGCAGTCTGACTATATGTGCCTGTCAAGCTAAGCGTGCCAAGCCCAAGTTGAGTGGTTCCACTGACATTCATATTTCCGACAATGCTGGAAGATGCCGGTGAATCTAACGTTGCCCCTGCGTTAACCGTGACGGGAGAGGTGAGAGTTGCACCCGAGCCGAGCGATAACTGGCCTGCGCTGACGATCGTGTTGCCTTGCGCCGGAGATCCTGTCAGTGTCAAAGTACCGCTGCCGGTGACGGTCAGTGTCCCGGCTCCTGTCAGAGGTCCGGAATAGGTTCCTGAAGAGATTTGATTAAAAATTAAGTTGCCGCTATTGCTAATAGCTCCTTGAAGGCTCGTTGAATTTCCTTGGAGGGTTGCATTGGCTTGGACGGTTGTCCCGTTGCTGTAAGTATTAGGACCGGTTAAAATTAAAGTCCCAAGAGGAGAGCCGTCTCCCACAACGAGCGATCCGCCTTGGCTGATCACCCCGGAGAATGTTGAAGAGTGTCCTGAAGAGACCAGTACTGTCAAAATTCCTGCTGCACCTCCTGTCTGAATATTTCCATTTCCAGAAAGCGCTCCGACGGTTTGAGCAAAATTGTTCATATTCAGTGTGCCTGGAGAAGAAACCGTTAAATCACCGGCAGTTGGAAGAGTGCCAGGATTTCCCATGAGGAGCGTCCCTCCTAGGATAAAGGTGCCTCCGGTGTAGGTAGCTCCGCCAGTGGTACCCAGCGTTAAAGTCTGTGGTCCTGCCATGACAAGCGAGCCTGATCCGTCGATGGTTCCTACAAAAGAGGTCGAAGAGGTTTCATTGATTGTGAGCCGAGTTGCACCCAGATGAACAACACTCAAAGCATTACCGGATGTCAGAGGTCCAATTGCTTGAATCGTGGAAGCGGGAGGAGTCATGTCCAGAGTTCCACCAGCGATTGTCACAGGTGATAACGAAGGAAGGGCATTGTTAATGCCTAATTTCAAAGTTGTCGAGGAATTGATTGTTGTGGGCCCAGTGTAACTACTATTTCCTAATAGAGTGAGGGTATTGGTCGCTCCGCCGGTCGCTGATAATGTGAAGCCTCCAGATCCGCTAATGGTTCCTGAAAAACTCGATGTCGAGTTGGATGCAACAGACGAAATCAAGGTCCCGGAGCCGAGCAGGATATTTCCAGACCCTGTTCCGGAAAGCGTTGCTATGGTCTGATTGACATTATTCATGTTAAAGATGCCGGACATGCTGACAGTTAGATTTCCAGCGAAAGGAAGAGGAGCGCTGGGAGCTAAGAGCAAAGTGCTGCCACTCACGGTTGTCGTACCTGTATAGCCGGGTGTGGCGGTAAATGAAAATGTTCCACCAGATCCTCCTAATGTAAATCCGCCGGTTCCGGAGATCGTGCCTGCATAGGTTGACGTCGTTGTCGCATTAGAAGTCAGTGTGGCTGATCCTAAGGTGATGGTCCCGCCGGTTCCGGAGAGTTGTCCGATAGCTTGGGTCAAATTATTGATGTTGAGCGTTCCACTGGAGAGATTGACAGCTCCTGCCGGGTTAAGAGCCCCCGCGGCAGTACAGATAACTGTTCCTCCAGAGATTGCTAATGTTCCTGAAGGAGGAATGGTCGTTGTAGCTCCTAGACTCAATTGTGTAGTTGTAGGCACATTGGTTCCGCCGCTGTACGTATTAACCCCACTAAGGACGGTGACTCCTGTTCCAGCAAGGGTAAGAGAGCTAGGGCCGCTCATGATGCCGCTAATGACAAAATTGTCGATTGAATTTTGTGTGAGGGTCAATGGGTTTGTGAGGACCATGCCGGAGGAAATGGTATTAACAACTGTGGCGGTGTTATTCGTAATAGAGGCAGTTCCGGCACTTCCTTGCAAGTTCAATGTGTTTGTCGATGAACCTGTGAGATTGTAGGTATTCGTTGTATTCGTAAACGCAAGCGTCCCCACAATGAATGACGGCATATCAATGGTCACCGTGAGGGCGCTAGCTCCATTAGGAAAAGCTGCAGAGTCTCCTGCCGCTTGGGGAGGACCGCCGCCAGGCGCCCAATTGGTCGCCACCGACCAATTAAAGGGAGAGGGAGCGGCTATATTCCAGGTACCTGAATACGGAAATAAAAACGCAGTGTGAAGGACGGCAGCAGAAAAAAAAGTTTTTATTTTCATGAATTTTCAACTTATCGAAGTTGCTCACGGGAGTCAAGTCAATCAATGAGAAGTAATTCTTGATAGTGGCGGAGAAGATCGCGGAAGTGGGTGGCATCTTCGAAACGAAGCTCTTTGGCGGCGAGCTTCATCTCGGCTTCATATTCTTCGATCTTTGCGGTGACCTCTTCACGTGTCAGATGGGAAGGGACATTGTCGCCTTCTTCTTTGAGTGTTTGAACCACTTCGCCAAAGGTTTCAGCAAGATCTTCGATGATTTGCCGTTTAACCGTATGAGGAATGATGCCGTTTGTGGTGTTGAAGGCTTCTTGGATGGCGCGGCGCTCGCGGGTGATGAGGAGTGTTTTTTCTATTGACTTCGTTGTCTTGTCGGCATACATGACAACGCGGCCCTCAACATTGCGAGCTGCGCGGCCGCAGGTTTGGATGAGGGCTGTTTCGCTGCGAAGAAACCCTTCTTTATCAGCATCGAGGATGGTAACGAGGGAGACTTCCGGGATGTCGAGCCCTTCGCGGAGGAGGTTGATGCCAACAAGGACATCGATCACGCCGCGGCGGAGCTCATTGATGATCTGGACACGTTCAAGAGTTTCTATATCTGAGTGGAGATAGCGCGCTTTGATGCCAATGTCAGTGAGATATTTGGTGAGGTCTTCGGCAAGTTTTTTTGTCAGTGTTGTGACGAGAACACGGCCCCCTTTTTCAGTTGCCTTGCGAATTTCTTCAAGGGCATCGTCGACTTGGGTGACGGCAGAGCGGACTTCGATTTGCGGATCAAGAAGGCCTGTCGGACGAATGATCTGCTGTACGATTTCTCCCCCGGCTTCTTGCACTTCCCATGGCGATGGCGTTGCAGAGACGTAGATGACTTGATGAATGCGTTCATAAAATTCTTCGAACTTGAGCGGCCGGTTATCGTAGGCAGAAGGAAGGCGGAATCCAAATTCAACAAGGGCATTTTTTCTCGATCGATCGCCGTTATACATCGCGTGGATTTGAGGCAGCGTTTGGTGCGATTCGTCGACAAAGAGAAGATAGTCAGGTGGAAAATAGTCGAGCAGGCAAGGAGGCGGATCGCCAGCAGAGCGTCCGGAAAAGTGACGGGAATAATTTTCGATCCCTTTGCAGGTTCCCATTTCGCGGAGCATTTCTAAATCTTGTTTGGTCCGTTCATTGATCCGTTGGTGTTCGATGTATTTTTTTTCTTTCTCGAAAAAATCGGATCTCTCTTTGAGTTCCTCTTTGATTGTACCGATGGCCTTCCAACGGACCTCCGCAGGAGTGACGTGGTGGGATCCTGGGAAGATCGAAATCTGCTGCTTTCGTTCTTTGACGCGGCCGGTGAGCGGATCGATAATGCTGATGCGCTCGATCTCATCGCCAAAAAATTCAATGCGGTACGCTATTTCTTCTTCGTAAGCCGGCATCACTTCTAAGACATCGCCGCGGACACGAAAAGTTTTACGGACGAGTTCGTAATCGCTGCGCGTGTAATGCATTTGCACTAAATGCAAGAGGGCTTCATCGCGCCGATGCGTCTCTCCGGTTTTAAAAATCAGCTGCATCTGACTGTAAAATTCCGGAGTTCCCAGGCCGTAGATGCAAGAGACCGATGCAACAATGACGACATCGCGCCGCTCAATGAGGGAGCGTGTGGCAGAAAGGCGCATCCGATCGATCTGGTCGTTAATCGCCATGTCTTTTTCGATGTACGTGTCAGTGCGGGCGATGTAGGCTTCCGGCTGATAGTAGTCGTAATACGAGACAAAATACTCAACGGCATTTTCGGGAAAAAATGCTTTGAACTCTTGATAAAGCTGAGCAGCCAGCGTTTTATTGTGAGCAAGGACAAGCGTCGGCCGCTGAACCTGTGCAATGACATTGGCCATTGTAAAGGTTTTACCAGAACCCGTGATGCCAAGGAGAACCTGCGACTTGCGAGGACGCTTAAGCCCTTCAATAAGTTTTTGGATCGCTTGAGGCTGATCACCTTTGGGAGTAAATGCCGTCGTGAGTTTAAACATGAGAAACAAAATCCATCATCATCATGGCAGCTTGAAAGAGAAAGATGCAGAGTCCGAACACGATAATCGCGATTAACACTCTTTTCCCACCAAACACCTGATAGGACGCTTCGTGCTTTTGAATGTATCGGGTTTTCCATGCCATCAAGGCGGGGAGTATTCCAAAAAGAATCACCGCGCAGATTCCTCCGGCAAAGTTGAGCGCTTTGAGGAAAAGGTTGGGATAAATAAAGGCAAAAATCAGTGGAGGTGCAAGGGCCAGCAGGCACATCGGAACACTTTCATGTTTTTCTCCTTTGATCTTAAACGCATCGGCAAGAAAGTGAGTCAGGGCCAGCGTTTGAGCGAGGAAAGAGCTGAGAAGAGCAAAAAAAGCAAGCCCTTCGGCAAAATTACTGACTAAGGAATTTCCTAAAACACCGGCAACGGCATCGGACGCTTGCCGGCCTTGCTTTAGGCTTTCAATGATGCCCCATTTTCCACCCGCAGGAACAATGCCAAGCACAACGATTTCCCAAACGATGTAAATAAGCAAAGCAAAAAGACTTCCACCAAGAATAATTTGACGAACTTTTTTCGCGTCGTTGTTCATGTAGTTCATCAGAGTGGGGACCATATTGTGATACCCAAACGCAATCACAAGAACCGGCAGAGAAAAAAACGCAAGACTAGGTTGGGATCGAAGCAGAAGCTCAGGAGTAATGTATTTGAATCCTAAGACGACCATGCCAAGATAGGTAAAGATCTTTCCGAACATAAAAAACCGGTTCCAATGATCCACTGTCCGCGTCCCTTGGTAGGCTAAGAGTCCGAAAATTGCGGTGAAAAAAAAGGCTCCGACCCATTTAGGGACATTCCAGGAGAAGATTGTAAGAAAATATGTCGAGCTGAGTGATCCGCTGCCGGAAATGTAGGCGACAAGAAGGGAATAAAAAAGAAAAAGATAAAGAACCCAGCTGAGATACCGGCCAAATTTTCCAAAAGCCCGCTCTGCCATCGAACCGATATTGACTCTTGTATCAAACGAACTATTCACTTCGACCATCAGAAGTCCCGTGATCGTCATAAACCCCCAGGCAAGCAAAAACATGACTAGAGAGGGAAAGAATCCTGAAAGTCCTGTTATAATGGGAAGCGCAAGCATCCCGGCGCCGATGCAGCTGCCGGCAATCAGCAAGATGCCTCCAATAAACGTGCCTGTTGTTTTCATGAGCCTATCCCACTATTTGGAAAATTGAATTTTTGAAGGATTTTTCCGCACTTCTTAATGCTGCTTCGTAGGACATACTTATACCCAAGGAACAGCATTAATAAATGCGGAAAAAGATTTGAAAAGGCAAATTTTCAAATAGTGGGATAGACTCATAGTTCTGAGCTGAGTTGCATTTTTTTCTGATCAGAGCGGATTTCTTGACCGAGTCGTCCGAGTAAATATCCTTCATAGTCGACAAATTTAAAAAATCTCTCGAACGCAGGAAGAACTGCCGAAACCTGTTTTGCCATTTCTTGCGCAACATGCCGGTAGCCGGGATGGCCGGCAGGGGACGAGCGAAGCTCACACAGCCATTGGAGTGAGCGGAGATTGACATGGAAATACCAATGGATATTGTAAGCCATGGGAACAATGTATTGCGCTTCTTCGGGAAGTTCTTTTGCAATAATATCATAAGCTTTTTTCGCCAGATCCATCGCAGCGATGTACTCGGCTTCCATCGGCGTATTTTGAAGTTCTTCAGGGATGTAATAGCCAAAATTGCACGTTAGTGGCTGCCGCTCTTGCGTCAACATGCGATGGCGCTGAAGATCTCTGTAAATGCCAAAGTCCGCAAGCATTTCGAATGTGAACGTGGCGTGTTCGAGCGCGCGAGGCGATTTATGGCGGCGGTTTTCTCGGTATTGGCACGCCGCTTCCAAAATGCGAGTGAGTTCATCATCAGGAAGTTTTCTGCAATATTCTTGTAGCTCTAAGAGACCGACATCGGTGTGATGGAAAAGAAGAGCCGCCGCAACACGGTAAGGGCTGTCCGGATCGTAGCAGATCAGCTTAACACCGGGAGCATCCATTTTGTCGAGGAACGGATCGTGCTGCAATGAGAGTGCCTTGAGGTCGGATTCTAACTGTTCATTGAAAATACTGAACGACTTTTGATGTTTGTGGCCAGGTTCTGCACGGCGGATAAACGAAGGAACCACCTTGTTAAGCTCTTGATAAGCTTTTTTACCGATATCTTGAAGTTCAGCGGTATTGTCGCAATTGAGCTTTTGGATCATCGTCTCAAAGAACCGGCCGTTGCCGTAGACGCCCATATTGGTAAGAGCACTTGCAGGCAAAAGACCTCGGAGACAGTCGAGTACTTTTGCACGGAGCGCTGCTGTATAGGCGACATTTGAAATGGCAGGGTCTTTCGGAAATTTTTTCTCGATGACTTCGGTCACACCCGGAATCAATCGAGAATATGTATCGTAGAGTGAGTTACATGTCGAGACATAGAGATCGCGGTACGCCGATGTCATGAGGACAGGTTCGCGATAAAAAAGATATTCCCCTTGGAATTTCTGATCGAAATAGATATACCGTGTCGATTTTTCTAGTGGAGATCCTCCGATCCGGCAGTCTTCGATTTCTTTAGCAGCGAGCATTGAGATATTTTCCAGCGCTAGGTGAGCTCCACCGAGTTCTCCAATCGAATCATCTCCATAACCATCTAAAATTCTGTCGTAGAAATTTTGCGCTTTCCGGATTGCGACGATTTGGTTTTCGACTTCTTGCGCCTCTTCGACATCTTCTGCAGAATGGCCGGCAATTGTGGCAAACGCCGTCTCTTCATTGAGGATAAATTCTTTGAGAAGCAAGGATCGGAGACCTAGAATGGAACGGGAATAGCGGGAAAACAAAGCTCCTTTGATGACTTCAGGCAAATTGCGGAGCGCAAAGACATTGCTTGTCGGATGCGTGACGTAGCGAGTTAGGATTTTCAGTTGACTCTCTGTAAATTCCTCATAATTTTCGATCATAGAATGTTTCCTTTCATTTAGAGAGGCTCAGATTTTGCCTCGAAAGCAAGCTTTGTAATTACCTCTAGAGAATGTCATAATCTGCCTCGGCCATTCAAGCAAAAAAGCCTTTCTGTTACCATTCTCTCCAAAAAAATAATAAGGAGTTACGATGCTGCTTGCAAGACCTCGAAGAAATCGAAAAAATCCGGCAATTCGTCAACTTGTCGAAGAAAATATCTTGAGGCCTGCCGACCTCGTCATGCCTTTTTTTGTGATTGAAGGAGAGAATAAACAAGAAGAAATTAGAAGTCTCCCTGGAGTCTCCCGCTTGTCGCTCGATTTAATCTTGAAAGAAGCTGAAAAGCTGCATAAGCAGGGGGTCCCTTCGATTGCGCTTTTTCCTGTGATCGACCCCAAACTCAAAGATGAGCAAGGTACAGCCGCTTTACATGAAGATGGGCTGATTGTCAGGGTGTTACAGACGATAAAACGAGAAATCCCTTCGCTCTGTTTGATTACCGATATTGCTTTAGATCCTTTCACATCACATGGGCATGATGGCGTTGTCGACCATAGAGGCTATGTGATGAACGACCCCACCGTCGAAATCCTCTGTAAAATGGCCTGTCTTTTTGGAGAGGCCGGAGCCGACATTGTGGCGCCGAGCGATATGATGGATGGAAGGATTGGAGCGATCCGCCGGCAGCTTGATCTCGCAAGACTGCAAGAGGTGGGGATTTTGTCATACACAGCCAAGTACGCCTCGAGTTTATATGGACCATTTCGAGAAACGGTCGGATCGACGTTGAAATTCGGAGATAAAAAAACCTATCAGATGAACCCCGCCAACTCTCGCGAAGCAGTCCGTCAAGCCATCCTTGATGCAGAGCAAGGAGCCGATATTTTATTAGTCAAACCAGCGCTTTACTACTTGGACATTATTACAAAAATCAAAGAAAAAGTTCATTTGCCGCTCTGCGCATACCATGTGAGTGGAGAATATGCGATGGTAATGGCCGCGCATATGAATGGCTGGCTCGATGGACCCAAAGTTTTCTACGAAGCGCTGCTCAGCATCAAACGGGCTGGCGCAGATTTTATCTTCTCTTATGCAGTCCCGAAAGTACTAGAGCTGAAGCCGTTCTAAGCGGACGGTCTGATAGAGGCCTTTGCCATTATCCGCAGAGGCGCCGACATCGCGCAGCCATGCCGACATCGCATAACCAATATAGGTGCGGCTGCTGCGGGGCAGGAAAAAATCAAGCGGCAGCATGATGGCAAATCCCTTATCGTAATACGTCTTATGATTGACATGGTCGTGGCCATTGGTAATTGTGTACCAGAGAGATACTTTGAGACCGCTGGCAAACCAGCGGCTCATTTCAAAGCGAACGCCGCGGTCTTTGGCTAGAAATTGCCCGACTTTCACTTTGAAGTCGAGATTCCAGGGCTTAAGCGTGTAATAGACATCAGCAAAATATTGAACGCCGAGGAAAGGTTCATAATATGCATGGTGTCCATGCAAACGGCGGATCTTATTGGTAAAACGAAGGCCCTGATAGTGCCGCTTCCACACCGTAGCCTGCTCTACGCCAATCGCCCAATTCGACAAGGCAGGATAGTAGAGAAGTTCAGCGGCTCCTCCTCCATAGGCGGGTTCAAAGTATCCTCCAGCTAAGCGAAAAAAACAGCCGGAGTTTTTGATATTCCAGCTTTTTTGCAAATAGGCCATTTCGAATGAGACCGTATTGGTTTGGAAATATTTGATTGTGTCGGTCCGGACGTTGGGAAGTTGAGAGGGATTCAGCCGGTCGGTAGAGCTTAACTTTTGAAAACTTGAAGAAATCGCATAGCTAAACTGTGTTTCATAATAGATATCATCGAAAAGATATCCTTCGGGCGTTGCCACAAGGCTTAAATTGTATTTGAATTTTCCCGTTGAACTCCCGAAAAAAGTTTGTAGCCGAGGGCAGAGCGTAAAAAGCCACACCTCCTTTTTGCGACGGAATAACCGAACGCTGTCCTCAGATCGAGGGAGAGGATTCGTCATCGGAGAAAGCGTCTCCAATTCGAAAGCCGTGACTTGATTCTTCCGATACTGGTAAAGATCTTCGGTCCGGAAAGTATACCCTTGGCTGAGGACTCCGTCAGCTTCAATGACAACGATCACTTTTTGAATATTGGATGGAGTGATCGCGGCTAAAACACGTTGAATGCGTTCCCTAACAATCCGTTCTTCCCGGTACATATTGTTGATGATCTTAATCCAAAGCTCGCCTTGAGAAGAGAGGTAAACCCTGTAAAGGTCGAGTCCTTGCTGTCCCAAGGTAAAACCAAGTTCATTGACAAAGTCTCGATCGGGCCTGACTAGGCCTAAAGGTTCCGTATCCACAGGCGATTTGTAGAGAGCAGGTTCACGCGTTTTAGCAAAAAATCCTCTACTCGAACCGAGCGGATAGCGCAGCGATCCCATTGCCGATAAGGCACACCCGCGTAAAGAGCTTAGACTGATCTGCAAAGTATCTGCTAGAACATAACTAACGCCGGCATTGATATGGCTGCCGACTTTTCGCCCCTTAGGATGCTCATGGATGTGCTTTTCATAGTCAGTCGCATCATATTCGGCCAAAAAAGAGAGATTTTTGAGAACGGGATAGTCGGTTTTACGCCAAGGAGTCCAGGCTAAGCCTCCAAAAAAACCTTTAACCCGTTTTCTACCCCATCCAAGGGTTGCTTCTATATTGTATTTGTTCCAGCCCTGGGTCATGACGATATATTCGGAGTTGAACTTTTGCGTTCCTATAAAGTCTTCAGCTCCAATGGCAAATATCGGAAAATCGGCCAGCCCATCAGTCGGAAGATTAAAAACAAACTTAAAGTTTGCGATCCGTTCAGCCTCATCCCCAAAGCCAAACTGACCTAAAATAGGATCAGGCCTGCCGGTGTAAACCCGGTAGTTGAGGGAGAGCTCAATCCTGTCGAAATATTGGAAATTGAGCCCATAGATATTATAGGGATGCACCCTAGCTGCGCCCAGCCCAACGACTCCATCATGGGGCACTCGGCTAGATGGCATATTGAAATAGCCTCCCATCATGGAGGAGTTGTAGAAAAACGGAAGCTCATCTGCGATGTTTTTGTCGATTTCTTCGACTAAAGCCAAATCTCGAAACAGCGTCGAACTGTCTTGCTCAGCGCGAAGCATTGCTCCAACCGTAAGAAAAAATAACAGAAAAAACATAAGTAGGCATAGAATGTGGGCTGTCTTAACATTTATTTCAACCCCGCCTCTCAGTTCGGAACATGACTCTATTGAAGAGAAATGTAAAGAACCCTATACTCCCAGGTATTTACCTAGGTATCATATGCCTACAGAAGGACTTCAAATGAGCTATTTAAAGGATTTCCAGACGCAAATTTCAAATCACAGCTATCCAGGATATATGCGTTTGTGGGAGGAGTACTGCGTCAGCGATGAAGTAGACCCTCTTGAATTAAAAACAATCCTTGTCAATGTCAAAGCCTGCGAGTTCGCAGAGCACTTTGGCAAATCTGTCGAAAAAATCCTTCCTCTCTGGGAAATGCTCCCCGAAAGTCCACAAAAACACGAAATCTTTAAACTCATCATCGATATCGAAACGACCAATCACGAACAGCTCCGTCAAACAGTCATGAATTATCTTCAAAACAGATATGGAAGTGACAAGGGATTTGCGGAAAAAATCCGTCTCATTGGTCTCCGCGGAAAAGAAAAGTTCCAAGGCGCTGTCAGCAATTTTGAACTCCTTAACCACATGGCGAAAGGAAAATTTGTTTTTCATAACGGCGGTTGGGGCGTTGGAGAAATCATAGACGTTTCCATGATCCGCGAACAGCTCAGCGTTGAATTCGAATATGTTCCGGGAAAAAAAGATATCTCGTTTGCTAATGCGTTCAACACACTCATCCCCATTGCTGATGATCACTTCCTCGCTCTCCGGTTTGGAGATGCCGATGCGTTAGAAAAAAATGCTAAAGAAAATCCGGTTGAAATCATCCGCATCCTTCTGCGCGACCTTGGATCTAAAACAGCAGCAGAAATTAAAGACGAGCTCTGCGAGCTTGTAATCCCAGAAGAAGAGTGGGCAAAATGGTGGCAAAATACCCGAACGAAGATCAAAAAAGATACCATGATCGAAGCCCCGGAAGACTTACGCCAGCCGTTTGCACTCAGGCTGACAGAAGTTTCCCATGAAGAACGCCTTCGAAAATTACTGGAGACAAAACCTGAGATCGGCCATTTAATCCAGCTCATTTATTCTTTCATGAGAGATTTTCCAGAGACGCTCAAAAACCAAGATTTTAAAGCATTCTTACAAAGCAAACTCCAGGAAAGCTTGCATACACCCGATCTAACACAGGGACAGCTGCTTCAACTCCATTTCTTCCTAGAAGATTTGTCGGATGAAAAAAACTATCCTCAAGTTCAAGAGATCGTGAAAAACGCTAAAGCGATCGAAGCATTAGTCCAATCAGTTGATATTTTGGCTTATAAAAAACGAGCCTTGATTGTTGCACGCAAAGTACGTCCGGATTGGAAAGAACTCTTCTTGAATCTGCTTTTCACCATCGATCAAAATCCTCTCCGCGACTATATTTTTGGAGAGTTGTCACAACCCGAAACAGAAAAAGATCTGAAACGAAAACTCGAAGATCTCTGGGTCCATCCTTCTCGCTTCCCGGAAGTGTTCGTGTGGTATTTCCAAAAAATCATGACACAAAGCGATCTTCCTTTTTCGGACAAAGAAGGAAAAAATAGGCTCTTTGAGGCTTTGTTCATCTTGCTAAGCTATGTGGAACAATCGAACGAATATCGAGAGCTCGTAAAAAAGATTAACAACATCTTAACAAACAACCGTTTTGCCGTCGTGCGTGAAATCATGCAAGGCGCTAATTTAGAAACACTTCAAGAAGTCTTACTCTTAGCCTCAAAGTGCCACTCGCTTTCAGACCACGATCAAAAAATTCTCCATTCTTTAGCTGAAGTTGTTCAACCATCGCTTGCAGGAGCACGTAAAAAACAAGACAATCTTTCCGACAGCAATGTGATTTGGACGACCGAAGCTGGTTTCAAAAAAGTCAAAGAGCGCATGCAGCAAATCGCCACTGTTGAAACAGTGCAGAATGCGAAAGAAATCGAAACAGCACGCTCGCATGGAGACCTTCGAGAAAATGCCGAATTTAAAGCGGCTTTAGAAAAAAGAGACCGGCTCCAATCGGAGCTCAAAGCGCTTTCAGACCAAGTCAATCGCGCCCGCATCATTACCAAAGCTGACATTGCGATCGATGAAATTGGCATTGGCTGTATTGTCGAATTTAAAAACAAAGATGGAAAAACACTGATCTATACACTCCTCGGACCATGGGATGCCGACCCCAATCTTGGAATTTTATCGTTCCAATCGAAGCTTGCCCAAGAGATGAAAGGGCTTTCTACCGGCGATAAATTCAATTTTCAAGGAGAAGAGTTTACAATTACCACCATCCGCAGTTATCTTGATTAGAGTATCAGAGTAGATACCCTTTTAACACGGAGTGTTTTTTGTGCAGCTAGTCATCGCCAGTGGTAATGTCCACAAGATCCGTGAACTGCGAGCCATGCTTAAATGTTACAAATTCCTTGATGTTCTCTCTCTTTTAGATTTCCCTCACTACAGTCCTCTTCCAGAATCAGGCAAGACCCTCGAAGACAATGCTTCTTTAAAAGCTGTCCATGCGGCAAAAACGCTTAACCGCTGGACGATCGCCGATGATACAGGACTCATTGTCCCTGCTTTGCAAGGAGCTCCCGGCATCTATTCTGCCCGCTTTGCTGGTGAAAATGCCACCGACCGCGACAACCGGAAAAAACTGCTGACCGAAATGAAAGACATCCAAGAGCCGCACCGTCAAGGCTATTTTGAGTGCTGGCTTGCCATTGCGGCCCCCGAAGGGCTCAAAAAATGTGTCCGCGGTGTCTGCGAAGGCACCATTCTCACAGAAGAAAAAGGGGGGAAAGGGTTTGGCTATGACAGCCTCTTCGTCAAATACGAATACGGTAAAACATTCTCTGAACTCGAAGAGAGTGTAAAAAATCGCATCTCTCACCGCCGCAAGGCCCTGGACAAACTCCATCTCCTCATCGAATCTCTTGCTCACTAATGCACTATTGGATAGATGGATACAACCTCCTATTCAGAATCACGAAAAATTATCGTGACATGAAGCAAAACGAACGGAAACTCCTTGCCGCTCTCAATCACTCCATCACTCTATTAAGATATCAAGCGACCGTCGTTTTTGACGGTCGAGAAAAAGACCCTCCTGAAGCCCTCCGACGCAATTTTGATGCCCTCGCCCTTATCTATACACCCCATCATCAAACCGCCGATGATTATATCCTTGAAGCGCTTGCCGATGCGCCCGATCCATCCAAAGAAACAGTGGTCTCTTCAGACTATGAACTTCTTTGTAAAGCCAAGCAAAGAGGGGCTAGAACCCAGACCATCGAAGAGTTTCTTTCCAAGCTCGTCAAAAAAAAGCATAAAAAGAAAGCTGCCCAAGAAAAAGAATTCCAAGAATCGCGCTCCGAAATTAAACGGCTGCTCAAGATCTTTGAAGACAGGCTCTGTGAAGAATAAGTCTTGTGTTTTTGCTCTCCCAGTTCTAAGCTAAAATCAAAGAGAGAGGATACGATGGAATTACCTGCTAATTTTGAGAGCGCTCCAAGCGAAGAACCTCACCGAGCCTTTCGTAATACCTGCATTGAATTCAGAAAACTGCTCAAAACCTCGAAAAGCATCCCAGAACTTAACCAACAAATGGAAAAGTTCATCGGCGAAAGCAAACAGATGCACTGGCACGCTAAAAATGCGGCCGTCTATCAAAAAGATGAGGGTAAAAAGTTGGCTAACAAAGTGTTAACTGAATTTAAGCGGTATACGACCGACCTTGAGCCCTACCTCAACCGAGCTGATCCAGAGCTCGTCATCGAAGCTTTGAAGATGTTGGAACAATACATCAATAATTACCGGGTGACCTAATACCAACCCCAGGAAATAGTGTCGCATAGGACTACAGGCAGTTTTCTTTACAACAGAGAGATTTAAAGAACGATAAGAGAAGTCTACAACAATCCGGATTCTCGTTGAAAGACGACTCATTTAGGGTGTCATTTAAAGGCTGTAAGTCATCATCAGAGTCAGAGCCGGCCGGGCCAAAAGAACAGTAAGAGTTTTTTGCAAAGCCGTTGGACTAGTAACAGCCATAATAAATAGTGAAAGATTTTAAATAAGAACGAAATATTAGTCACCCTTATATGCAATCTAATTTTTGCCTCAAACGCTTGTTTGCGTGTAGCGAACACGCAATGATAAAAACCCAAAGCACGAGCATGGACACCCAAAAGGGGAGATATCCTGCTTGTCCAAGAGAGGCAGCTCGCATTCCTTCCATGACATAGACCATCGGGTTAATCAAACTAATGTAACCAACGACAGGGCTTAAATCATAGGCTGATTGCCAAGAATAAACATATGCACCAAACATCCACATAGGTGCAATATAGCGTAGCCACAACTGATTGAGATCTGTCATATTCTTTAAAATCCCCGTTAGCCACAGAGCAAAGCAGCCAAAAAAAAGATTTGCCGTGACAAACATGACAGCCAAGCGCCACCAAGAGATCCCCGCTAGGTTCCATTCCGTAAAAACCAGGAGTTTTCCTAAAGGAAAAAGGAGCATCGACATTAAAATGGAGGTGATTGCCCAGGAAATTCCCATGTAATAGAAAACCATTCTTGAGTGGATCGGCATTACCAATGTGTGAAAAATTGTCCGATCCCCTCCTATATCGGCAAGTTGGACTCCAACTTTACCTACAATTTCAATAAATCCAAAACTGGCAATCGCCCCTACAACAAAAAAAGCAGCATATCCTTCATGTGCTCCTTCTTGTTGTAAAAAGTAACCAAAGGCCAATACGTTTGTAATGAAAAGTATTGCTGTATCGGCAAACTTTTTCCAAAAACTTCTCCTAAAAACAGTAAGATCTTTTCGGATCAATTGAAAGAAAACAGGCCAACCATTCATTTTTCAAGTCCCGCCATTAAAAATTTCTGCATTGGGATCATCAATAAACTTTAAAAAAACCTCTTCGAGGCTATTTTTTTGATGTTGGTTTTTTAAGTTTTCAGGGGTGTCTGTGATCCGCACTATTCCTTCATGAATGAGGCAAATCCGATCGGACAGTTTTTCGGCTTCATCTAAATAATGTGTTGTCAAAATAACAGTAATTCCCTGTTCGCGCAAACTGGAAATCACACCCCAAAGTTCACGTCGAATATGAGAATCGAGCCCGACGGTCGGCTCATCCAAGATGACAAGATGCGGCCGATGCATCAGCGCTCGTGCAATCAAAAATCGTTGCTTATATCCACCTGAGACTTGATCGATACTTGCGTCAAGATACGGTTCAAGATTAAAATCTTTGGCAAGCTCTTTTTTCCTTTCCTCGGCTTCCTTCTTACTCAACCCATAACACTGCCCTGAAATAACCAAACTTTCTCCTAGCGAAAAGTCCTTTTCAATATTAGGATGTTGCGGACAGTAGCCTACGACGGAACGAAAAGGCAAGAGAACGTCGTATATCGAAATTCCATTCCATAAAATTTCTCCAGTTGTAGGTGGATGGAGAGTAGCAAGAATCGACACCAGTGTTGTTTTTCCTGCACCATTGACACCAAGAAGTCCAAGAACTTCTCCTTGGTAAAGTTCGAGGGAAATCCCTTGCAGGGCTTTTTTGAGGATACGGCGACCGTCAAAGTAGGTCTTCGTAACTTGGTTAATTTGTAAAAACAGCTTTTTCATACACTAAACACCCTCTATACCCAAAGAAACATCAAATTCTGTTATACGGAAATTATGGTTAACCGAGGTTACCAAAAAATCGATAAATTTTGCTGTCTATAAGAGATTTGACTGTGCCTCTTCCGTCATTGGTTCCGGCGTTGAAAAATCGGTCTCATGCCATGGATACTCTCTGATCAAACCTCGGATTTCGTCTAAAGTCCTCGACTTATTCAGCGACTCTCTCAAGCGTCTTGTCCCTTGACCTCTTTTCAAATACCAGCACCCGATCCTTCTGAGATCCATTGCGGCTTTACGTGGAGCGTGATAGAGGCTAACAAACTCCAAATGCTGCAAAAGCGCATCCCGATAATCCAACGGTGTCCTTACGACCATCGGATTGCCTGACATGTGATGATAGACATCTTCGATAATCCAAGGCGTTCCGAAAGTCCCACGAGACAATAAAACAGCATCGCATCCCGTCTCTATAAACATCTTTTCAACGCTCGTCGCATCAAACAGATCGCCATTACCGATGACACTGATTTTTTTTGCCGCTTGTTTGCACTCGCGGATCCACTCCCAGTTGGCTTTACCCTTATAACCTTGCTCTCGAGTTCTTCCGTGGATGCAAATCGCTTTGGCACCGGCTTTTTCCGCAATCTGAACAATTTCAGGCCCAACAATGGAAGCTTCATCCCATCCCGCACGGATCTTAATCGTCACCGGAATTTTGACAGCGGCAATGATATTCGACAGCACGTCACCAATGAGATTAAGATTCTTTAGCATCCCCGAGCCGCTGCCATCTTTTGTGACTTTATCCACCGGACAACCACAATTGAGATCGATCACATCAAATCCCAGCTCTTCTAAAATTTTAGCAGATTTACCGGCAAGCTGCGACTTGCTACCGCATAGCTGAGCTCCGATCGGATGCATCGAGGCTTCATAGTCTAAAAGTCGATACGTATTAGGGTCATGACGGACAAGAGCATCCATTTTGACCATCTCACAGTAGACTAGCCCCGGCTGAAATTTTGTCGTCATTTGACGGAATGGAAGATCAGAGCAACCAGCCAAGGGCGCACAGAAAATATTCGAAGGAAGTTGAAGCGAACCTAATTGGAAAGGCCTTTTTAGCATAAACTCTCTAGCATGATTATACACAAATGAATTCAAAAATTGGGAACTTGGCAAGAAGACGTCCTAATTTTGAAACAGGAGTAACCGGCGCCGAGTACATCTTGAATAAGTTGAGCGCTGGAGACGGGTTCAAAAGCAGTGTCAAACCGACACAAGCAAAACTAACTTTTGAATTCATTTATGTATAAAAACCTATCCCTGTAAAATTTATGAAAAAATTACATGGATAGGTTTAAGGTTCTGTCGCTTTTTGGGATTATTTTGAACCTCCTTCAAATTACCGAGGCAATCCTCTATTGAGAGCCCTCTTTAAAGCCTAGTCGTACAATTTTTTTATTTTTTGTGTGCTGACCCAGAGAGGCCCTACTGATATGTTCTGTTTTTATCAAAGAAACTAAACCATCTTTCGCGACTTTTTTAGCCGCCTTTAAGCTTTGATAGTTAGCCCATTCTGTTTGCTCGAATGTTTTGTAGTCTTCCCTATTTTTGAGGTTATCACGCAGTTGTTCCAGTCCTTCTTTTGTATCGAACGGAGCTATTTGAATCCCAGGGAAGACTTTCTCCGCTACCCCAGGAGTTTGCGTTAGAACCGCTGAAACCAAAGCCAAATTTTTAATTTTTCCTATCGGCTCATTGCTCGTAAACACCTTTTCAAACGTTTTCGCTGCGAAAAAAAAGCTTCTATTCGCTAAATTTGATAAGGCAGCTTGGCTTTGAGAATCCTTTGACGAATTTTGAAGTGTTAGTAGCGCACCTATAGCGACAGAAGAGTTGAAATTAT
This sequence comes from Rhabdochlamydiaceae bacterium, assembly GCA_036263375.1. Classification (GTDB taxonomy): domain Bacteria; phylum Chlamydiota; class Chlamydiia; order Chlamydiales; family Rhabdochlamydiaceae; genus PALSA-1444. The sequence continues at coordinate 26,105 of DATAHB010000117.1, forward strand.
ATTTGTCTCTCTCTTGGTCGAGCGCATTCAAAACTTTTTCGTAGTTTGAAACCCTTTGTGATAAGGGTGATGTTGTAGCAGCCATAAAATCCTCGCTAAGTTATTTTTTTAATCATCTCTTAAAAAAACAATCGGTTTGTTTTAGGGGCAGAATCATATTACTTGAGTTTCCCA
>DATAHB010000118.1:0-9003 GCA_036263375.1 Rhabdochlamydiaceae bacterium
GTCCTCCTGCTGGAATCAGGCTTCATTGCCGCCAGCCAAACCGACGAAGATGCAGCCGTCAAGCTTTTCCGCGCTGCCCAAATTCTTCAGCCGGAAAACGTCATGCCAAAAGTTGGCTATGGCTATATCCATCTCCTCAAACTCGAACTCAATCAAGCATGCAAAAAATTTGAAGAAGTGCTCAAAGCTGATCCGCACAATGAGATGGCGCGTGCCATGCTGGGCCTGAGCACCTCTTTGACCGTCAAGGAAGCCGATAAAGGAGAAAAAATCCTCCAAGAGGCAATGAAGAACACCAAAGAGCCAAGCGTGAAAAACATGGCTTCAACTGCTCTTGATTTCGTTGAAAAATATGTGAAAAAACCACCAACTCCCGTTCAAGGCCAGACTCACAAAGGCAAGACGGAGAAAAAGAAAGGCAAGTAAATGGTCGATCGTCCTGACCGCTTAGACCCCATCAAGAGAATTGGAGATGACAAGCAAACGGGAGGTCCTGTCCCGCAGCCCGGCTCATTTGAATCTGCAATGGAAAAAGCAGCCAGACAACCAAGCCCCACGACCAAGCCTAGCGGCCCTTCGCCCATGGAACTCGCTCAGAACCAAACTCCGCTGACACAAGGCCCGACTTTTGATAGCTTGCTCAGCCAGACAAAATCTGTACAAGGACTCCTCGGCGATGTCAATACTCAGCTTCAAACAAAAAACCTTAAACTCAAACAGTCTGACCGCGCCTCTTTACGCAGTAAGCTAAAGAATGCTAATACCTACTTGAAAGCAGCCAATACCAAAATTGGGGCTGAAGTCATGGAGGAGCCTCCTGCCACCTCCGGAGGAGGAGGCATCTTAAGCAAGTTTCTTGGGTATGTTACGCAAGGACAAGCCAACGTTGCAGCAGCCCAAAAACAGCTTCAAACTTTGAAATCCAAGGGAGATTCCCTCAACCCCGCCGATTTTTTTGCCGTTCAGATCAAACTTGCCCATGCTCAACAAGAAATCGAATACGCTTCGATAATGCTGGCTAACGCCGTATCGGGCCTGAAAACGTTATTTAATATTCAGCTGTAATTTTACCACAGGATTCAATGGATAACAGCTCCCACTTCGACAATCTAATCTCTCAACTCGAAAACCTCGAACTCACCACCGTCCACGGCCGGATTACCGAAATCATCGGCATGCTCATCCGCGCCATCATTCCTCAGGTGAAAATGGGAGAAATCTGCCTGATCAAACGAGACGGCGACCCTCTTATGGCAGAAGTCGTCGGATTTACCAAAGATGAAGTCTTTCTCTCTCCGCTAGGAGAAATGAAAGGAATCGGCCCCTCTTCCGAAGTCATCCCGATGCGGATGTCAATGCAGATCAAAGTTGGCCCTCAGCTCCTTGGCCGCATCCTCGACGGTCTTGGTAATCCTCTTGACGAAGAGACGAAAGGGCCTCTGAATCTTGAAGAAAGTTATCCCGTTATCAATTCTCCGCCCGATCCGCTCAAAAGAGCAGTGATCAAAGAGCCTCTTTCCGTTGGCGTCCGATGCATCGACGGAGTTCTCACCGTTGGTAAAGGCCAGCGGATGGGCATTTTCTCTGCTGCCGGCGTCGGAAAATCGACCCTCCTGGGAATGATCGCCCGGTATGCACAGGCAGATGTCAATGTCATCTCTCTGATTGGTGAAAGGGGCCGCGAGGTCCGCGAATTCATCGAAAATGACCTCGGAACAGAAGGACTCGAACGTTCTGTTATCATCGTTTCAACCTCAGATCAAGCGGCGCAGCTCCGCCTCAATGCCGCCTATGTCGGAACAGCGATTGCCGAATATTTCCGTGATCAAGGCAAAACCGTCATTTTGATGATGGACTCCGTCACCCGTTTTGCACGCGCTTTGCGTGAAATCGGACTCGCTGCCGGAGAGCCTCCTGCTCGTGCCGGCTATACTCCTTCTGTCTTTGCAACACTGCCACGCCTGCTTGAAAGATCAGGAAATTCCGATAAAGGCTCCATTACAGCTTTTTACACCATCCTCGTTGCCGGCGATGATCTGAACGAGCCTGTCTCCGATGAAGTCCGATCCATTTTGGACGGCCATATTATCCTCTCGAGCGAATTAGCAAGCCAGTACCACTTTCCTGCGATTGACGTCCTGAGGTCCATCAGCCGCGTGCTCACCCAAATCGCAAGTCCCGCGCATGTTCAGCTCATTGGAAAAATTCGTGAAGTCCTCTCCTATTATAAAAAAAATGAGCTGCTCATCCGCATCGGAGAATATAAACCCGGCTCTGACAAAAATGCTGACTTTGCCATTAAGTACATCGACAAAGTCAACCGATTCCTCAAACAAAAAGTGGAAGAGACCTGCACTTTTGAAGAGACCTTGCAACAACTCGAAGCGCTGTTTAAGTAATTTATTGAGATAGATTCAATGGAACAGTATCCTCTTGATCAACTGGTCGCCATCAAACAAAAACGACTCGAAGAAGCCGAAAAGGTTTTGGCGGAAAAAAAGAATATTCTGGCCCACGAAGAGCAAAAACTTGTGACTCTCGAAAAAAAACGGGACACGGTCAAAGAACACTATAAAGCTAAACTCGATCAGCTCCGAGAAAAACTCGACGAAGGAACAGGCACCCAAAAAATCCAGCAAATGAAGCAGTATTTAAAACTCGTCTCTGAAGAGTTGAAAGTAGAAGAACAAAAAGTACAAGCGCAAATGAAAGTCGTTGCTGCCGCCCAAAACCAAGTCGACTTAGCAAGACAAGACCTCTTTCAAAAACAAAAAGATGTCGAAAAACTCAAAATCCATCATAAAGAATGGCAAAAAGAGGCCCATCGCATTGAAGAACAAAAAGAAGCCGTTTTCAACGATGAGTCCGGCAGCACGATGCATACAATGAAAAAAGCAGAAAAAAAACGACGGAGACGAGGAGATGGCTGACTTAACAAATATTTCCGGACCCGTTCCCAATGAACCTCATCGCCAAGATCGCAAAGATCGCGAAATAAAGCCCGGCACGGACAAATTCAAAGACCTCATGAAAATCGACAAATCCGGAGAGCGGGAGAAGAAAAAGAAGAAACAGAAAACAGAATCTGAAGAAGACACAAAAGCCGAGCTTCGCACCGGATCGCCGACGGAAAGCAAAGCCGCGGAAGCTAAAAAAGCAGCCGAATTCAAAAAAATCCAAGCCATTGGAGAGAGTGAAAAACGGCAATCCATGGCTCAGAAGCGAGCGGAAGAATCTACCGCTGCAGAAGAAATAGCAGCGGCCCAGATCAACCAGAAAAAAATAGAATCTCTGAATCTCGAAAAAATCGAACCTTCGCCCGTTGAGAAAAAAGGCGCACCTTCCTACCTAGGGCAAATTGAACAAGAAGATGTTGTTGAAGAAAAAATTGAAGCCATCGAAAAAAAAGAAGAGCTAGAGACAACAACGCTCCTTAGAAAAGAGAGAAAAGAAGCGAAAGCCCCTGACCAACCGTTTGCCCCTCCCGCTACCTCTACCCTTGGCCCATTGTTTATCCCCCCGGCTCCCTCGGTTTCTCCGGCCTATACTCACCTCAGCCCCGAAATGCTGCTCCTCTTTGAAAAAATGATTAGCCAGATCTTCATCATGCAGGCGAGTGGAGTCAATGAAACAGTCATCCATCTCAACACCCCCGAATTCTCATCCTCGATCTTTGCCGGAGCGCAGATCGTGATCAAGGAATTCAGCACAGCCCCGCTCGCCTTCAATATCGAATTTTTAGGCTCACTTCAAAACAGCCTCTATTTTGAACAAAATATTGCCTCCCTCCGCGCTGCGTTTGCCAGCGAAGACCGGAAATATTCTATCAACCGCATTGAGAGCCGCCTGCTCTCCAAACAAGAGAAGCCGCTCTTCCGCCGCAAAGAAAAAACTTCAGACAAGGGTAAAGAAGAGAGCCGGTAGATTTAGGATTTGCGGTTTAGTTCCCCTCTGTTTATGCTCAGGTTGGTATCACGATGAAAGAAGTTTCCCACGATTGGCTAAAGCTGGTTGAAAAGGCTTTAGAAAAAACCGAGCAGCTCCCTTCTTTAGAAGAGAATTTCCCTTTCCCCTGGGCAGATGCCAGCCACGCCATCGGAGTAGGACTCAAACTAGATCTCACTCTTTCTAGCAAAAGCGCAGGATGGAAAAAACACGAAGAATCTCTCCAAGGCCTTGGTGAAAAAGTCTATATAGTTTCAGTGGAAATGGCACCGATCCAGGGCGTTGTCTTCTTTGCCATGTCAGAAAATGACGTCGCCCGTTTGACTGCTCACTCACTCCTGAGCCTCCTCAGCGAAGAACATAAAGAGGGGATTTCCAATGCCAAACTCCGCGAAGGGTTTTATCACTTTCTGTTTCTAAAAGCTCTCGAAGCCATCGATCATTTAAAAATCTTTAAAGACGTCTCTTTCCATTTTTCGACGCATCTTCCTGTGCCGATGGAAGACGCCTTCTGCATCGATGTCGATTGCGCTCTCTCTGAAAAAACCTTGCATGGACGGTTGATCTGCCCTCAATCGTTTCTCAATGCTTTCAAAACCTTCCAGCCGATGCAAAAAGAAACACTCCTCTCTTCCACCGAGCACATCGATCTCAGCCTCCGATGCGAAGTCGGCCATACCACCCTCTCGCAAGAAGAATGGGACACCCTCCGTGTCGGAGATTTTGTGATCCTCGATCGATGCTCGTACGATCCGGTACATCAAAAAGGATCGGCAACATTGATGTTAGGGTCCACCCCACTCCTCATTGTCCGCATGAAATCCGAAGGCATGAAAGTGCTCGATTTTGCTCTTTATCGTGAAGAATCTTCCGAAGCCTCTGCCGATCTGCGACTAACCGCAGAACTCGGGTCTCTATCGATGCCCCTAAGCAAACTGCTGCATTTAGAACCCGGTAGCATGATCGATCTCGACCTAAGCCCTGAACAAGGAGTCGATCTCACCCTAAGCGGTAAAAAAATTGCCAAAGGAGGGCTTCTTAAACTCGGAGAGATCGTTGGCTTCCGCATCTTAGATCTTGCCAAATGAAAGACCGCTTCCACAAACAACCCACGTTAATCGATGTCAGACCAGAAGACGAGCCGCCGTCTGCCATCCCTCGCCATATCGGCCCTTATAAAATTGAATCGCTCCTCAATAAGGGAGGGATGAGCCTGCTCTATATGGGCATCCAGCCTGAAACCCGACAGATACTTGCGATTAAAGTCCTCTCTCCCACATTCGTCACTCATCCGGAGATGGTCGCGCAATTTTTGAAAGAATCGAAGATCATCTCCATGACCAACCACCCCAATATCGTCAAACTCTACGGAGAAGGACAGTGGGAAGGCGGACTTTATATCGCGATGGAATTCATCCGAGGAGTGTCTCTCCGCCAATTCATCGAACAGCAGTCCCTTTCAATGAAGCGGTGCATCGATATCATTTTGCAAGTCGCCTATGCGCTGTGCCATTTACATTCCCATGGTGTGATCCATGGCGATTTAAAACCTGAAAACATCCTCATCACCGAAGACGGTATTGTCAAAGTTATTGACTTTGGCATTGCCAGGCTCCATGAAGAAATCAAAAAAGAAAAAGGTAAAACAGTGCGGATCGTAGGCACTCCGACCTACATGAGCCCCGAGCAAAAAGAAGATCCTTCTAAAGTCTCGTTCGCTTCCGATATTTATGCGCTGGGGATCATCGCGTATGAACTCATTAGCGGCAAACTCAGCTTTGGCATCATCCATCTGTCGCAGATTCCCAAAGGCCTCAGGCACATCCTGGAGAAAACGCTGGCCATTTCAATCAATGAAAGATATCCCGATGCGATCAAGTTCATTTCCGATCTTTCCGAATACCTCAAATCCGGCGGCTTGGAGAAAGACCGGCCGGGAACCGACCAACTCAAAGAAATTTTAGAAACCGTTCAAAAAGCCGGCCAAGCTCTTTCACCTTCTGCTCCGCCTTCTTGGTCGTCACTTGAAATCGGGATTGCCAAATACAAAGCCACAGCCCAAGGCAGCACCTACTACGATTTTTTCAAATTCCGCGACAATACATCGATTATTCTCATTGCCCAGCCGCTTCAAACGGGGCTTGAAGCTCCGATCTACTCTGCAACCTTACGCGGCATGATCCACGCGTTACTCGCTGCACACGAGAATTTTTCTTTCCCGCTCTTCATCTCGTCTCTGAACCGCCTTGTCCACGACGATCCTCTTGGTCAAAAATTTGCCGCCGCATTCCTTCTTCTTTCTCCGCAGCGCGATGAACTCTCTTTTCTTTCCTGCGGACTTGGAAATATCCTGCATGTTTCTCCAGGCCATATGATGCCCCGGACACTAGGCAATCAAAACCCGCCACTCGGTTCGCCCCTGCGCTCAGATTTCGAACTCACCATCGATAATTGGAACATCGGCGACATCGTTGTTTTACATTCTCTTAATCCAAGCGTTGATCAAATCTTACAAGACGCTTTAAAAGAAAACTTTTTTCTGTCGCCTCAAGGCCAAGCCGACGCTCTGTTAAAGAAAGCCGCAGGCGAGCCAGCCTTTGCCCAGGACAAAAAGCCGCAGGTCCTCCTTTCTCTCCACAGAATTGGCTAATCCTCACTTTGCAGACACCCTCTAATCCTCATTTACATTAAACGGAAAGTACTTTAGGATTGCCAATCAAGAATTACTTCACTATGCAACATTTTTTTCCGCGGATCGCTAAGTCGACATTGATCGAAGCTGCACTAGGAATTGTCCTTTTGCAAGCTCCGCTTCACTGTGAAGATCCTACGCTTCAAGAAGATGAGGTCGGATTCCTTTTTTCATCAGGAAAAGTAAAAAAATCATCGACAGGTGATCAGAATTTTCACAACACTCCTAGTTTTAAAGGACTCGATAAGAAAACTGACACCTATACGATCAATTTCAGCAATATTTCGATCATCGAGTACATCAAGTTCGCAAGCAAAATCACCAACCTGAATTTCGTTTTCAATGATGATGAGCTGCAGTTCAAAGTTACGGTTGTTTCTGAAGAACCGGTAACTCCGCGCAATATCATGTCGATCTTGATTCAAGTCCTCCGGATCAATGGGCTGATCGTTTTAGAACAAGACAACAATCTCTTAATCACCAAAGTCCGCAATGTCAGCCAATTGGCCACGGTCGTTGCCTCAGACCTTCCTGTGATGAGCAGCAACGCCCCGCTCGTCACGCGCGTCTTTAGAATTAAAAATGCCAATCTGACCACGGTTGCTTCCGTGATCAAACCAATGATGTCGGATTCGGCGCTGCTGGAAGTCTCTTCTGAAACCAAGCAGCTGATCATTACCGACATCACCACCAACGTCGATAAGATCTCTTCGCTGCTAGCCAGCATCGATGCTCCCCACTCTCCTCTGGAAATCGATAGTTATGTTGCCAAAACCAGCGACTTAGAAGGTTTGATTAAGCTCGCAACGCAGATTGTCTCTCCCTTTTCCGAAGGGAACGTTTTAACCTTTGTTCCGCAAGCCGATACACAGACGATTTTTATCGTCTCAACGCCTTTCCTCATTGAAAGAACCATGGCAATCTTAGAAGACCTCGAGACTGCGAACAAGTCGGCAGATAAAATGGCCATGAAAGGTCAGACGGTCTATCTCTACAAACTGAAAAACAAAGCGGGTGATGAATTTATCGATACCCTTGCAAATCTCAGCACACAGCTACAGAAAAAAGGTGCCTCTGACAAGCTCATCGATAGTTTGGAAGAGGCCAAATGGATCAAAGAATCAAATTCCATCCTCTTCATTGCCGACGATCAGACTCTTGCAAAAATCAAAGAGCTGATCCCCACTCTCGACACGCCTTTTGAAGCCGGAGCCCTCAAAAGCACCTTTTACATCTATAAAATCCAGCAGGCCCCTTATGAGCAGCTTGAAAACAGCCTCGATGCGATGGCCGAGAATTTGCAAAAAGCTCCCAAACCCGACTATGCCTTCATCGAAGCTCTCACCACGTTCAAATACATTCCCGATTCAAATTCCTTAGTATTCACGGGAGATCCTGTCTCTTTAGGCAAGCTTGCCGATATCCTTCCGACATTTGACGTACCTTCCAATCAAACGGCCTCGTCTCAATTTTTAATCTACAATCCGAAAAACCGCACCGGAGAGCAACTTGAAAAATCACTCAAAGACCTTGCTGACAATTTAAAAAAAGCCGGTCTTGCCGATCCTCTCTTCCTCCAGTCTGTCAAAAGCGTCAAATGGACTCCGGCCGACAACTCTTTAATCTTCACCGGCAATCCCGATACCCTCGCTCGCATCCAATCGATTTTAGTCTCTTTAGACGGCGGCTCTGAAGGCGTCAGCGGCGGAATCGGCGGTCAAACATTCTATCTCTACAAACTCCAAAATGCCAGCGGCAACACCGTCATCGACAGCTTAAAAAAAGTGTCTTCCAACCTCAATGATTCCAACATCCCTAACCAAGCCCTTATCGCGACGCTGCAGAGCATCAAGTGGATTAAAGAAAACAACTCACTTCTTCTCACCGGAAGCGGCAGCGCCATCGATCAAGCACGTACGCTGATCGATCAATTTGATGTCCCTGCCTCAGTGAATACACCTGAAGCCAATAAATCGGCCTTCTTTATTTACAAGCCTCTGCATCAAAAACCCGAGACACTTCAAACAGCGATCAAGACAATGGCCAAAGACCTCGAAGGGTCCGGTCTTGTGGATCCCGATCTCCTCCTCACTCTGAACACAACACGGTATGTTGAATCGACCCATTCGCTTCTTTTCACTGGATCGCCCGATTCGTTAGAGAAAGTCAAAGAGATCCTAGCACGCACCGACGTCACCTCGCTTGAAGAAGGGCAAATCCAGCAGGTCGGCGAATCGACCTTCTTGATCTACAAAATTCAATACACCTCTTCCGCACAGCTTATTACATCGCTGAAAGGAGTGACAAACGATCTACAACGGTCAGGGACTGCCGATCAAGCCGTCGCAAACTCGATTAACAACCTT
>DATAHB010000119.1:0-7765 GCA_036263375.1 Rhabdochlamydiaceae bacterium
CACTCTTTCGGATTCCGACCAAAAAGTCGCGGATCAAATGAGGCAATTTCAAAAAGGCGCAGAGAACTCTACCCTTATTTCCTCTATTCCAGCAGATTCCCCCTTTGCAGATACCGATTTAGTTTTAGTCAGCGATGATTACAGCTCGCTCCTGTCTTCTAATGGCATTCAGGTGGGCGAACTGAGGCAAGCAGAAGAGCTCTTTAAACAGATTCAAGAAGGCAAAACTGCTTTGGAAATTGATCGAACCGATCCAGATTTTTTTCAGCAAACCCTCAAAGACATTAAAAAATTGTTAACCAGAAAACTTGGAAGAAAGCTCATTATAAAGGTTTGTCAACGTCCCAAAAAAGTTATGATTGTTAAATCGGCCTGGGTCACAACACATAACAACACTGTTCCATTTGAGAAAACTTCACCTTCTTACCATGACAAAGAAGAAAAAATTATTCACAATCCCAATCTTCGCTATATGCTTGTTGGAATGACTTCCTCCGGAAAACGTACTTTGTATTTGCTTCCTTCCTATCTCATATTAGGTCATGAGTGCATCCATGCCAGCGATCCTGAAAAAGGAACTATTAGGCTCCACCGAAAGTCTTCGATGGGAAAAGTGTTCAGTAATGAAGAAGAGCAATATGTAATTATAGGACTATTAAAAGACCTCTCTTCTCCTTCAGATGAAGAAGGATGGGAGCCTTGGATACAAGACGATTATCAAGAGCTCAATGAGCGGAATTTAACTGCAGCTTTTGCAGATCCCTCTTTTCCTTTTTATCCTCGTTATGGTCATAATGACCAGGGTGGGATCAAGCTGGCAGATAACGAAGAGCTTTCAGAACAAGCTGTTTATAATGTTAGGGCTACCGCTCACCCTTTCATGCAAAATAAGATAGCGTCCCTAAAAAAGACGCTTTCTCAGATGAAAGATTTACCAGCCCCCGTTTCTTTTATTATCGACTGTTATTTTTGGATCAACACACTCAAAGATCAACCTTCATCTTCTAAAACACTTGAGGCTATCGTAAGCAGTTTGAAAATAGCAAAAGAGATCGATATTCAGAAACTCGATCAAGCCCTTATTGCTTACAACGATTTAAAACAATGGGGCGATTGGAAAATAGAAAACATTGACCAATTATTTAAAGATTTTTTCCATAGCTGTAAGCAGAAAGCTTTAAGCGAAGTGATAGAAACGATTCCAGCAATATCCAAAGCCGTTTTTGAAAGAATTTTCCAACCGTATATTGACAAATTCAATCAATCGACCCTGATTTTACCGATGGACCGGAAAAGTATTGAAGAAGAGTTATGGAATGACTTGATCCAAGAAAAAAATCCTGTCCAAAATATAAGTGACGATGATGTTTTTGCTCCTCTTCAGCTCGAAGAATGTGAATCGCTTTTGCGTCTTTTATTTGTAAAAAGAGCAGAGCAGGAGACGACGAAAAAACTAATTTTAAGCTTAGTTAAAAAGACGCGTTATTATTCAGATCCAATCAACTTCCCAATGAATTTTTTAAGAACCATGGGGAAAAACAACAGCCTTACACAGCAAAGCGATGATTTACAAAACCGATTGGTCAAATTTTTTGAACCCGTTTTGATAAATGTCCTGAGCAAGTTTCTTGTCGATCTTATCCCAGAGTGTAGCCAAGAGCAAGGAACTCTCTTTTCTCGTCTATTTGATGACCTGCTGCATCAGCCTGTGCTCCTCATACAAGAATTTCGAGTCAAAGGCCATAGCTATGCTCAAATTGTTCTCAATTATTTAGACAAAAACCATGAAAAAATCTCCTCATTGTCACTCGATGAAAAAGAGATCGTCTTCCAATTGACCCAAAAGCTTAAATCCAAGTCTTAATGAATAACTGCAGACACTGCCTGCAGTTTTTAATCGAATTCTTTCTTCTTCTTCTCGAGAAGCTCATAGAGCTCGTAAAGCTGAGCCTCAAGCAGCTGAATCTGCTTTTTTCGGATGCCTTGGGCTTTGATCTCTTCGATCGTATCGAAGTTTCTATTTTGCTCTTCTTCTAAGGCGATGATCTGCTGCTCAAGCGCATGAATCTGCTTTTCAAGCGGCTTGATCACTGCGGCTCTTTTAGCCACTTCTTCAGCCCGTTCTTTTCGGACATTGGGCTGCGGCGTCTTAGGAGCGGCTTTCTTTTTCTCATCCCAGCCGATTTTCTCCAAAAACTCATCGTAATTACCCAAAAACACCGTCTGCTTGGCTTCTTCGCAAAGAACAATTTTATCTAATGCCAGCCGTCTTAAAATAAGCTCGCTGTGCGTGACGATTACCACCGATCCACCAAAATCTTCTAACGCATCGATCAACGCTTCAATCGACTCAATGTCAAGATGGTGGGTCGGTTCATCGAGCAACAGAAGATTGCAAGGCTTTGCGACAATTTTGCCGAGCAGCACCCGGCTTTTTTCTCCTCCTGAAAGAACAGCGATCTTCTTTGCAGAAAGGTCTCCGCTGAACATCATCGCTCCGGCGATTCCTTTGATCTCGGTATAGTTTAAGTACGGATTGGCAAGAGCAATTTCTTCTTCGATCATGTGGCTGCCATCAAGGCGATCGACATGCGTCTGCCCAAAATATCCAATCCGGGTGTTATCGGAGAGCTCTAATTCCCCTTTTTTCTGCGTTAAATCGACTCCCATAAGCCGAAGCAGCGTCGATTTTCCTCTTCCGTTTTTTCCGATGATCGCAACCCTCTCCCCTTTTTCAATTTCGATTGAAAAATCTTCAATCAGAGGCTCATCCGTATAAGAAAAGTGCAGATGTTTCGCATGGAGCATCTTTTTTCCCGGAAATGGAGCCTCTTGAAACGCAAAGGAAAGCTCTGACATCGCATTGAGTTTTTCTAAAACCGGCTCTCTTTCAATCATCTTCATTTTAGATTGAGCGAGTGTCGCTTTCGATGCTTTTGCGCCAAAACGGTCGACAAAGCTTTGCAGGTGCGCTTTTTTCTTTTCCGATTTGATCCGGCTTTTTTCATGCAGCTCCTCTTCCATCAAGATCTGCTGAAAGAAATCGATCGTTGTCCCTTTAATCTTCCGAAGCTTTTCTCGATGGATTCCCATGGTATGCGTCGTGACAGCATCCATGAACTGGCGGTCATGCGAAATCAAGATGAACTCCCCTTGCCACCGGCTTAAAAAGTTTTGCAGCCATCGAATCGATAAGATATCAAGATAGTTCGTCGGTTCGTCGAGCAGCAAGCAATTGGGCTCAGATACTAGCACCTTGGTCAAGTTCAGCCGCAGCTGATAGCCACCAGAAAAACCTGTCGGCGCCTTCTCCAAATCTTCTTCCGTAAATCCCAGGCCAAAGAGAATTTTTTCCGCTTTATAAATATCGTCTTTCTCATGCTCCGGAAGACCCAGCGCTGCCTCCTGAATTAATGTCGGCTCTGTAAAATTGATATGCTGCTTTAAATACCCAATCCGGTAGTTTTTCGGAATTGCAACCGTCCCCGCATCCGGCTCCATTTCTCCATTGATCACCCGAAAAAGCGTCGACTTGCCAGAACCGTTTCTGCCGACCAAGCCGCATCGCTCTCCTTTCTGGAGAGTAAAGCAGGCACCTTCAAAAAGTGGATGGCCAGAAAAGGCCAGACTAACTTGATCAAACTGAATCATAAATGGAGTAGACATTGTAACAGGATTTGCTCTATATGTCAGTAAGATTGGAGACGCTCATGTTAAAGGGCATCAAACTAGCTGATCTTCCTTGTGTTAAAGGAAAATATTTATATCGTGGCACTCTTTTCACCCTGAACAAACCGATCAAATCGAACGCCAAAGGAAAAAAACTCATGGTTCTAGCTGTCAAAACCATCAATGGAGAGCGGAGAGTAAAACTCGTTCATTTTGGAGCGCTGGGATATGGGCATAATTACAGTGAAAAAGCCAAAAAGAGTTATCTTGCCCGCAGTGCAAAAATCCGAGACAAACGGGGGAAATTGACCAAAAACGATCCCTGGAGCGCCAATCACTGGGCTCGAAAGATCTTATGGCCCGCAAGCAAACCCGCTCATGGACCTCGTTATACTTAGAGTGTGTTTACAAATTAAGGTTTCGTCGATTTTCGGGATTATTTTGGCCTATTTTCGATTGAAACGAAAAGTGGCTCAAAAGAACCCAAAAATCGACAGAAACTTAAATTGTAAGCATACTCTTAGAGACAGTTAAAGAATCTCAGCAGCGATCGCAGCCAGCTGAGAACGTTCTGTTCTCTCAAGGAACATCTGGCCGAAGCCTGCATATTCGCGCATCTTTCCGATGACATATGTGAGTGCATTCGAGTCTTTATCGAGATACGGATTATCAATCTGCGTCGGATCTCCCGTCAGAACGACCTTCGTGCCTTTCCCTGCACGAGAAATGATCGTTTTGACTTCATGGGGAGTCAGGTTCTGCGCTTCATCGATAATGATATACATCTTCGGAAGAGACCGGCCGCGGATATAGGTCACTGCTTCCATCTCTAGTTTTTTGCTGTCCATGATCCATTGCTGCGCATCTGAGCCATTGCCAACGCCGCTTGTCGATTGGCAGAGGAACTCTAAATTGTCATAGATCGGCTGCATCCAATGATACAGCTTCTCTTCTTTGGTTCCCGGCAAATATCCAATGTCTTTTCCGAGAGGAATGATCGGACGGCTCACCAAGATCTTCGTGTAGATATTTTCATCAAAGACCTTGCGCAGGCCCACAGCTAAAGCTAGCAATGTTTTGCCCGTTCCTGCAGGACCAATCAGTGTGACTAAAGGAACATCATCGCGCAGCAAGAGATCCATCGCGCATTTTTGTTCGATGTTGAGCGGCTGAATACCCCAGATATCTTTGGAGAGCTTCATTAGGGGCTCGAGTTTCTTCGTCGCCGCATTGAACTTGCAAACAGCAGACGATTGCTCAGCGCACGTCATGATGCAGTATTCGTTCGGAGAAAAATCTTGGATATCTAACGAAATCGCATTGTCTTTAAAGAACAGATCGATGTCCCGCTTAGGAACCTCGATTTTTCGATATCCTTTGTAGATATTTTCATAGGAGAATTTCAAATTTTCATAATCTTCTGCTTCCAGACCAATCGCTTCGGCTTTTACACGTGTGACAAAATCCTTGGAGACCAAGACAACCTCTTCCCCTTGTTCCTTCAAAAGGAAAGAAATCAGCAGAATTTTGTTTGTCGGACGATCGAGTGGGAGCGGAAATGTTTTTTTCTCCGGAGGCCGAAGTTCCACATGCACTTTTACCCGAATTTTGTTGTCGATCTCCACCCCATCGGTCAAATTCCCTGTCTTGAGATTTTTTAATGAATCGATGTACCGTATGACATGGCGGGCGTTTTTTCCGATCTCTTCCGAAGACCGTTTCATCGAATCGAGCTCTTCTAAGACGACTAAAGGGATGACGACATCGCTATCTTTGAATTTTTTGATGGAGTCCGGATCATGCAATAAGACGTTAGTGTCGATCACAAAGGTTTTGCGAGCCACTGCTTTTCCTCCCTCTACAAATTTTTCGAGTAAGATTCCTGACTGGGTTTTGATAAGACGCCTCCGCTATTACACTATTATATCAAGGTTCCAAGCGAGTTTTAAGAGAACCTCTTTCGCCTCTTTTTGCAGCATAGCCAAACTCCACATGCCTGACAATATTATTTTATAAGATGTTTATTATTAGGCAAATATACTATATTTTCAGCACTCTATCACAGAATTTGCTAAATTTATTGACCGAGAAAATTCCTTTTCCTATAATGATGCTATAACCGCATGAGGTTTATATGAAAATCACCGATAAAATCTTAAGCTTACCTCCTTATATTTCAACTGCTTGGAAAAATATTGTTTCAATCCAGGTTGAGACCCGCCCCTACGGCCATATTCTCCTAATAGAGCTAACCACCGGAACCAGGGTGGAAGTCCCGAATCTAGACCTCAAACTGATGGAGAGAATCTTTCAGATGCATGCGATGGTCCTTGAAAAAGAGAGTTCCCCCATAGCGACTCAAACATTTGCTTTTCCTCTTCCCTTCCCTATCGAAGGACTCACCTCCGTCCTCCAACACAACCCCGAACAGGCCGACACCCCGCCTCTTCCTACGGAGATCCTCGAGAAAATCCAATCTCTCAAAGGCGTCCTTCCAGAAAACATCTCTCAGAACCAAAAAGCCGAGCCGCATTGCAATTGCCCATATTGTCAAATTACACGAGCTCTGACTGAAGCAGAAGCTCCAGCCCACATTGATGAAGAAGTCTCCATGGCAGATTTGACGTTCCGCACCTGGGATATTAAGCAAGAGAGCGAAAAACTCTACTGCGTCACCAACCCTCTTGATCTCAAAGAATACTATAATGTCTTTCTAGGTGAGCCTGTCTGCTGCACCTGCGGATCTAAAAATTGCGAGCACATTCAAGCTGTCCTACGCAGTTGAGAGAGATAGCTCTCCTTTCAAATAAAGCCACTGTCCATTGACCTTTTCGAAGGTGCTTTTTTCCGTGAAAGAAAAATCGTGCCCGTC
The DNA here is from genome assembly GCA_036263375.1 of Rhabdochlamydiaceae bacterium. Lineage (GTDB taxonomy): Bacteria > Chlamydiota > Chlamydiia > Chlamydiales > Rhabdochlamydiaceae > PALSA-1444. The sequence continues at coordinate 6,542 of DATAHB010000119.1, forward strand.
CATCCGAAGAAACGCTGTAAATTTTACGACCCCTTTTGAATCCCACTCTTGAACCTCTAAAATTTTAAGACCTCTAAATGTCGTCGTTTGGCAAAATTCTTCGATCTCTTTTCTTCTAATCTCTTCTGGCCTCTTCGCATCAGGATGGTCCGGATGCGTTGTCTTCAAAATATAATCGACAAGGCCGAGCGCATACGCCGAATAACGCGACCGCATTAATGCAGTCCCGCTGATTGGCTGCTTTCCGTGATGAGAAGATCCGCAACATGCCGCATATTTTTTTCCGCTTCCACAAAGACACAATTCCATTCCACGCATTCTACAGCCTGTGCTTGATTTATTGAGACTTAAAAAATTTTATATATCTTAATAATTGTGCTGACTATGATGGTGGACATTCTAACCCGATTAGGGTTAGCCAGAACACAAAGAAAAGGAGAATAATATGTCATTGTTATATGCATTACCTTATATGGCAGGGAAAGCTTTATCAGCAGGTGCCGGAGTGGTTTTACTCGGTGCGAGCGCAAACACAGTGGCGCTCTTGGCAGAAGCAGTACGCCGCGTCATCAGACAGAGCTATGAAAAATTGATGAATGTCCCATCTGAGGTTACAAGACAAAAGGACTGGCAACTGAGAGCCTTCACACCTTACCGCAACGTAGAAGATTGGCAAACTCTGGCACTTTACACTCTTTACAACACCATTGCAGCAACAATCGCTCTCTATCTAGCAAATCGATTCATGCCCTCTCTTGTGACAAACTCAAACAGTCTCTTAAATAAAGTCGTCCCCATTCAATTCACACCAAGCCACATTCCTCTAACAAAATTCGTCGGTCTTTAATTCTCACAGTCCCACTCAACTTTCGTTGGGTGGGATTTTTTACTACATCTTAATAGTCCTCTTGCCTATAATACGCCCTTCTACTCTTAAATGGGGATTAGAAAAACTAAAAATTAGGGGTTTTTATGACAGCTTTAGCAGGAACAAAATGGTCTATTGGCTATATCGTCGATGGACTACTCTCAGCCGCTTTCACTTTATACGTAGGCAACCTTGGCTTACAAGGTCTTTCAAAAATTGCAATCGTTGCTCGCCGAGGAGTCAATGAAGTCTTGAAAATGTGTTATTTCGACACTGCAAAAACAGACACTTTTGCTCATAAAGCAACTGCTTGGATTCCTGAAAAAATATCTGATATCTTCAAAGATGACAGCGGC
>DATAHB010000120.1:0-11044 GCA_036263375.1 Rhabdochlamydiaceae bacterium
TCTTTTTCCGCATCTTCTAAAGCCGCTTCTTGGCCTACTTATCCAAGTATGTCCCGCGAAGCGGCTTTAAAATCTGCGAAAAAAACCATCAAAAATCAAAGTTTTCGCATTAAGGGATAGGTTCATGGTAGATAAAATCGAAGGCACTCCATCGCCACAAGAAAGCTATCGAAACAGCTATGATCGCGCCGTCAATCTTTTTCAACAAAGTTTAGCCGCCTATGAAAAGTCGACAGAACCTCATCAGAAAGAGAAGTTCAAAGACGTGATGGATAAATGCCTCGTGATCATCCATGAGACGATCCGATCTGTCAAAGGGACCGAGCAACCGCTCAAAAAAATTGATCAAGACTACGAAAACTTTATTGCTAACGACAATCCGAAAACCCTAGGGCAGCTTCAGAACGATATCAACTCGCTAAAAAACGGCTAATTAATTCTCTTGTTCATCTTTCGCATTTGAAGACTCAGCACGTACCACCACACATAAAAGCCCAGATTGAGAACCAGCGCAATCAGTGTCACAGGATCATGACCAGCTTTCAATGCATCAAATGTCGCCTTCAGCTTCAATAACGGACCCACGATCAAAGCAAACGTCAGGAATTTAATCCCTGGCTTGACATAGGTGCAACGATAGAGAGCATAAAAAATAGCTGTCGTGATTGCAGTTACCATAAAACAGATCCAGAAGACTTCCGAAGGAACAGGTTGTTTCATAGAGATGAAGCTCATAAATCCAAGCCAGATCAAGGGCCAAGCTAAAATGGCGATGACTGAAACCACCAACCATTGTTTCCGAATCGATTTTTCATGTGTTGTAAATGAATGACTCATAGACTTCCTCTCTTTATCGCATGTTAAGTATTCATCCCACAAAATTCCATCAAAATTTTAGTCAGAGCTTGTGAAAGAGACAAGATTGTGCCAAACTTATCTCATGAAAAAAATCGTGCTCGGTTTTTTAGTTCTCTCCTCACTGCTCTACTGCAACGAACCCGAAGAAGAGAAGACCGAATATAAATATGAACCCATCTATGCCGGTACTCTTTTGGCCTTTTTCCCAGATAACATCCCTCCCGGTTATGTTCTTTTAGAGCCATATCTATTTGCTGGCACGACGAATGGGGTCTACAACGCTGAGTGGGAGCACAAACATTCTTTCAACTTCTTTGATTCGCAACTTTTGTTCCTTGTCGAAACCGGGATCACTTCTTGGCTAGATGTCTCACTCACAGTCAATGAAAACTATTCCGTCTGTCAAGGAAGAAAATCGACGCATTTTGGCGATACTCGTTTAGGATTAGGATTTCAGGTCACCAAAAATAAACCCGAATCAGCAGTTCCCGACTTTCGGATCCTTCTCATGGAAAGCTTTCCAACCGGCAAATACCAACATCTCGATCCTCGAAAACACATCGCTGACGTCACCGGCTCCGGAGCTTTTGAGACATGGATCATCGCGATTGTCCGCAAGATCATCTATTTCACTCCCACACAAGTCGTCTCTTTGAATTTCAATCTCGGCTATGACATTCCCTCCATCGTCCATGTGAAAGGCTATAACCTCTATGGTGGCGCTCCCAAAACAAACGGATCCGTCCATCCCGGCCATCAGACCCTCGGAAACATCGGTATCGAATATAGCCTCACGATGAACTGGATCCTGGGTCTCGATGTCCACTATGTCCACCAAAACAAATCGACCTCCAGCCATCGAGACATCCACTTACCATCTTCGGAAGAATTCAGTCTCGCTCCCTGTATTGAATATAACCCCTCGACGCATTTCGGCATTGAAGCCGGAGCCTGGTTTTCGATTGCCGGCAGGAACAACCTTGCCTTTACCAGCGGCGTTCTAACCGTCTATTGGTACTTTTGAGACTGCAAACGTTGAAGCCTGTCCTTACCGAATTTTTTCTCCAATTCTTCGTAGGCATTTGCTGCTTTGAACGCGGCAATAAAGCTTGAAAGATCTCTCCCATTCTTTTGCTCTTGAAAATAGACTTCAAACGCCTCGACCCACTGATTTTCATTGAGAAGCGTGGAAAGTAGACGAACCGGTTGCTCTTCCCAATCATGGATCAAACCATCGATCAGGGCAAGTCGTTGCTGGGGTTTTTGGATCACTGCAATCAACCGAGCCATGTCGGAATCTGCTAGTGCCAAGATTTTTCGCCTTGGCGCGCATCTCATCCTTAAATTGAAAGTACCTACACCTGGAATCTGGAGGATATTTTCGCTCACATAGTTCTTAAGACTGTTTAATCCAAGTTTTGAACAGGCCCCCAGCGCGCTCGGTGTCGAACAACAGATGCCAAATGCCGTTCCCTTATCAGAACTCATATCATCAAAAGAGCCTACGAATATTTTATACAGCCTATCAAACTCACGCATCTCGTTTTCGTTTAAAGGTTCATACTTGCAAGAACAATATTTGGTTATTGCCTCATCGAGCTGATTTAGATAAGTCCACATGATTCGAGGGGTGGATTTTCGTAATCCTTTCAATTTGATAAGCACATACTGGGGGATATTCGACACGCTGACCAATGCCACTTTTTCCGGCCCTAAAAACGTTAAGTCGTTAATATCGCCTATGGTACAGATGATACTGCCGGCCTGAGCATACCGTTGAAGCTTTAGGAATTGATCGTCATTGAGATGGTAAAAACAGTGACCAAAATGGAAATTCTCTTCCTTCCAAAAGGTACTATTTTTGAAATAGATTTTGGAAAAACTGACCAAATTCTTTAAGTAATAATTTTTTAAAGCTGCGGACAGATTGCTCTGGAGGATTTTTTCTTCAATCCCACGAAGTCTCGCCTCTTCTTGATCGGAGGCTGGCGGCGTAGACAAGAGGCGGTACTCTTGCCTGTCTTTGGCAAGACGCAGCAGCAGAACATTAAAATCGATATAAGCCTTAACTCGATGATTAATGTCTCTCACCACAACGCCTTTGCAGCTCGCCTCATTTGCGAATAAAAGTTCGAAAAAGACCCGTTCAGTCCCCGTGGAAACAAAGATCCCTTCCTCCAAATGGGCTAGATGAGAGGCGAGAAACTCAGGCTGATATTCATTCGGCCACAAATGGTCTTCAAACTCACAGTCAAAATTGATATCAACATCAGCGCAAACCAAATGCTCATACAACTTTTCAAGATCAAATTTTGTGCACAAAACAGCCGATTTTAAAGTTAAGACACGCGCCGCTGTCCCCATCATCAAACAAGAGGCTGCGTACAGACAGGCGCCTACAAATAAGTTCTGTTGTAAAATGAAAAGAGATAACAAGCCGGCTTTGCCTGCGATTACCGCCCAAGGAACGGCGGCTTTTCCTAGGGGATCAACGACATAGGAGTTGTTTTGTTTATGGACAACTGCCCCTCCCTTCAGCCAACGAACTTCCGCAAATGCCTGGTTGGCTATCCAATTGAGCCAGCCGTCCTCTTGAGACGGCAATTTCAAATAAGTTGTATATAAATCTAAGCTCACAAATTACCCTTCGATTTTATTTGTATCTATTCTATCACGATTAGAAATTAATTAATTTTAAAAAATAACAGAAAATTAATAGGGGATCGACTCATGATTACAATCCCAGAGCAAAGAAGGTGGAAGTGATCATTCTTGGGTGAGATCGGAAAGGAAGAGGCGGCATATTGGCGCTGTGAAGAGATGCAGTGATACACGAAGTTCAGGATTTATCGGTAAATACACCACCGTCATGCCTGCGTCAGCTATTCTTTCACATACCCAAATCGGGCAACTTGAGCTGGGTAGGCTTGGGCGGGTTAGAGTTATAGCAATAACAATAAATTCCTGAAGCGATCCCAAAAGGTCCTAAGACTGATACCATGACTCTGGGAAAAACCGTACTTGAGCAAGTGAAGGCTGTCAGAGGAGTTAGAATCCCAACAGCAAATGCCTGACTCATTATCCATATTAAAACACGAAAACAAGGATCTTGAAATGTCCAAGCTTTGCTATCCCAGCTGTACGAAGATTTTGAATATTTTTTATAGTTGTTTCGACTATCTTCATAGCACCGCTGCAGTCTTTCGTAGTTTGTTTGTCTACCTTGTTCGTATCGCCAATGGGTGTAATTTTGCCATCGATTATTAGGCGTATTATTGGGATAGATGGGAACAGAATGAGCCATAGCTTTCACCTCTGTTGAAATGAAATTTAAAATTTTAAACTTTATAGCGATCTTTTTGAAAGAAAATTTTTTAAATAAAGGTTCGTCGGTTTCTTTTGGCAGCCTTTTTACAAGAGCGAGCTCAGTTTCACGACTGTCAAGTGGTCTGCTTCCCTTAAGGTCATCACCAACTCCGCTGCCATAGCCCCTACCTTTCTTGGTTCAAAAGTGGACATTTTAACTTTGCTGGAGGGTGACATTACAACTTTGCTTCTACAGCAACAATGCTGCTCTTGATTATTAGGAAATGGTAAACTAATCTATTTGGCCATATGAGTGTCAAGATTTCCGGATGGGAGACTCAGCTTGTCAAAGAAGTCCAAAAAAAATTGGATCATTTCAACAATTCTAGCAAACAGTATCAGGAAAAAATAAAAGAACTGAATGAATTATCAGCTAAAAAGGTTGAACTGGCTGATATGCCTGCACATGAAGACCGCTATCAAATTGTATTACAGGAATATAAAAAAGCTGTTGCAACCCTAAAAGCCGATGCTGAGAAAATTCGAAAAGCAACGGATGAAAGAAATATTCATAAATATTTTAAGCTTAGGCGAGTTGGAATCAATAAAACTTTCCATGCGGGTCAACCAGATACTACTTATATTAATATCGCGTACAAAGATTATTTGGTAGCGGTGCATGATGAAGCATATACAATAACAAAAAACGATTTTGAAACTCCCATTAATAATGCACAAAATCAGAGCAAAACGAGAAAAATTGAAGCCCTTGTCGCGATTGAGTACTCTTCCATCGATCAAACCTTCCCGAGTAGCCGAGAAAAACTTCTAAAAGAAAACCCCTCCGAATATCTACGCCAAGCTGATCTTTATCGTTCTAAGCTTATAGAGAATAAAGACGAAGCGGGCTTATTTGCTTTTGGATTGTCATGGATTAAAAATCTTCCTAAAGAAACAACATGGCAGCACGTTGAAAGCATGAGCCTGCTCATGGTACAGCTTGCTAAAATCAATCCAAGCATCGATCTAACAGAGTATCGAGGTGGTGTCCAACAATGGCTAAACAATTATCCTCTGCCAGAAAATTCAGGTGATTCGATTGCTAATCAAGCTGCAAGCCCCTCAGGCCGGCTTACTCACGCTCTTGGCATGCTCTATATTTCTAATAATCAACCTTTAGATCTGAGTGAGAAAGCCCTCCAAATTTATCAACACTGCGCCGATCTTTTCCCAGAGCAGAAAATCTGGAAAGAAGTTAAAGCCGAAGCTCTTGCCGCAATAGAGTATTCTTCCATTGACAAAACCTTCCCAAGCAACCGTGAAAAACTTCTAAAAGAAAACCGCTCCGAATATCTACGTCAAGCTATCCTCTATAAGTGTAAACTCCTAGAGAATAAAGACGAAGCAGGCTTGTTTGCTTTTGGAGTATCTTGGATCAAGAGCCTACCTAAAGAAGCGTCTTGGCTGGAAGTTGAAAACATGAGCCTCCTCATGATTGAACTTGCAAGAACAAATGAAAATATCAATCTAACAGAGTATCGAGATGCCGTTAATCAATGGTTAAAAGAATATCCTTTGCCAGAAAATTCAACTCTCGATCCAGCTACAAGCCATTTAGGCAGGCTTACTCACATTCTTGGCAGGCTCTATATTTGCAATAATCAACCGTTAGATCTGAGTGAGGAAGCCTTCCGAATTTATCAACGGTGCGCCGATCTTTTCCCAGACCAGGATGTGTGGAAAGTAGCTAAAGATGCAGCTTTTGCTGAAATAGAGTACTCCTCCATCGACCAAACCTTCCCAACCAACCGTGAAAAGCTTCTAAAAGAAAAGCCTTCTGAATATCTCCGTCAAGCTGACCTCTATAAATCCAAACTTCTCGATAAAAAAGACGAAGCAGGCTTGTTTAGTTTTGGAGTGACATGGATCAAGAATCTTCCCCAAGAAGCGACGTGGCCGCAAGTTGAAAGCTTGAGCCTTCTCATGGTGGAGCTTGCCAAAATAAATCCAAGCATCGATCTGACAGAATATCGAAAAGCCGTCCAGCAATGGTTAAAAGAACACCCTCTGCCAGAAATTTCAGGAGATCCGACTTCCGATGCAGTAACAAGCCCTTCAGGCAGGATGACTTATGTTCTTGGCATGCTCTATACTTCTAATCATCAACCGTTAGATCTGAGTGATGAAGCTTTCCAAATTTATCAGAGCTGTGCCGTTCTTTTCCCAAAGCAGAAGGTGTGGAAAGCAGCTCAGATCCAAGTTAAAGTGACTCAAGCTGTAGATCATATCGAGCATCTTCGATGGGAAAAAGCCCAGGAGTTATTGGCTGACTTGCCGCAAGATGATCCTAATGTGAAAAGGGTTCAAACTGATTTGAATTATTATCGTAGAGAGCGAATCTCTTCGGCAGTCATGGATGTTGCGATCCCGGTATTATTAAAATTCCTTCCAGATTCTTATAAAGAATCTTCCACAGGGGATATCATCTTGACTGGACTTCAATTATTCATTAACGGAAATACCAGAAGGATGTGGGTTCCACGTCTCTTAGGGATCCGTGAAAGGGCGATTCCTTTTAATCCCTTCAAGCTGCCTTTCACTGTCATTGCTCCTATGACAGGAGATATTATTGATTGTATCTTCAGAAATAGTATTTTCCTTAAACCCCTTCAAAGCGGTGAAAGGGTTGTAAGCAATACGTTGAGAACTTTACATTCAGCGTACTCTCTCTATTCAGAATTTCCTCTTTTTTCTCCTCTATCTGTCGTAAGCATGGGATCTTGGGTGATGTCTGCCAGCCAATCGTATGGTGCTTATCGAGAAATCCGCCAGTCTCCTACCCGCCAAGCCGTCTCATCGACACTTCAACTGGTGGCATCTGACTTTGTCTTAGGCACCGCGGTCTTATCCTACTCCGATCTTTTGCCGTCGGCAATTCAGCCGCAGCAAATTGCGAGCACAACCTGCGCAAAAAGCCTGATCGATAGAGTTTCAAGCTCTGAAAAGGGAAGTGTAAAAGATCAATGGGTGCTTGCAGCCGTTGGAATCGGAGTGCTGGCAGCTTTCCGCTTTTATTGTGATTATCCCTATCTTTGGGCAGCTTCTGTCATGGGAGATGTAGAATACCATTTTTCCCGAGGAAGAGATGAAGAAGTTCAGCGCGTTTTGACAGATGCTGAAAATTGTTACTTTGTCAGGAGTGTCAAGTCTGATGTTCGAGAGTATGCTCTCTACCTCTATAGCCTCCAAGATTACCCCCTATGTCTTGATAATGTGACTACCAGAAGAGATTTCTTCCTGCGTTTGGATCTCCTTCTAATAACTTTGAACGCATCTCATCATTACAAGGGCATCCGAAACGGCGTCCTTTTGAAAAAAATGGATGCAGTCATACAAAAACACGATTCAACCAGACTAAAAGCCGTTTTCAAAGAAGGCCCTGACAACAGAATCGCCCTTCTCGGATTCCAGCTCTTCCTCAATCACGCTTTTTCCCTGGCGCTAAAACATCCCGCCGCACCTTACAGTTTTATTAACGAAATGAAACCAGCATTTCCTGCAAACTATCAGACAATTACCAACTCTCTTCTCGAGCTTCTGCAAGATCATTCGGAGTCTATACAAGAGTGGACCCGTCTCAAGATAACTGATGCTGAAGTAAACCCGCCGACAGAGGAACAAGTCAAACGATGGGACAAGGCATTCCCAAAATTGCAGGAATTTTTCTTTAAACACGTGGGGAAAGCTGAAGTCTATAAAGAGCTTCAATATTTTAAACTACTGAGTGCTTTTGTCCAGCCAGGGGAGATCCAAGCTTGCTTCGAAAAATCTATCCCAGAGATTCATGAGCGATTTTTTAATGCGTTAGTTCATGTTATAAAATCCCTGAAGAATAACCAAGTGTACCCAATCGCTGAAGCTTTGCTGAAAAGAGCACAAATCAGTTCATTCAATTACAACAAGCTCATACAAGATTACGCGCAATTTTTCTCTATGGTTAATTCTGCGTCCTTACAGAAAGACGCTGCCTCAAAAAAGCTGCATAAGCTTGAAACCTGCATCTCCAGTTTGAATCCCCAAGATAAGTGTCATCAACAGCTGCGTCCGTTTTTTGAGTCTTGCAGAATCGTTTTAAGTCTTGATGCAGGAGAATATGCCGCTGCTCAAAAGCGGTTACAAGAAACCGCTGACTCAGAAGTCCATGATGAGGTCGCTGCGATCTTATTTGAAAGAATGTACGCGGGATCGCAAGGTTACGAAAAAGCTCTCAGCGAGCTCAAAATCATTACTGACAACTTACGACAGTGGCGGCATCTCGAGCTTTTTGAAGCCTACGCGTCTATCCTGTCCGAACCCCAAGTTAAATTAGACAGCTTGGTTTTCGTGATAGATCGGATAGCCCCCATAGAGCAGTTATCTCATTTCACGCATCTACTAGAATTTGAATTACTGCTGTCCCAAGAAAGATTTGATGAGGCCAAGGCCCTTTTCACTGCGCCAATGCTTCCAAAGCTCCGTGCAGCGCTGTGCAATACGCTCGACATGTATTTGATCCAACAAGGAGAGCAGGTGCCATTGCAAGAAGTGCTAGCATATCTACAAAGGCATATTGCTTTTTTTAATATCCCTAACATAGATAAGGTTCAAAGTTATGTTCATTTTCGAGCCCTTTTTGATACCATTGAAGGGGAAAAAAGGATTGAAGAGGCTCTAAATATCTGGCAATCTTTACTGGCGATTTTTGAAACCTTTAATGCAATGGGCCGTCCAAGGCCTTCGTCGTTAGAAGATAGAATGGCCGCTATTTTGTTAAAAATTACTGCGCTTGAATCGGAAGACAATCATCAGAAAATGGGATTAGCAACATTAGAGTCCGTTGCTCAAGGCGTCATTCCGAATGGACAGACCGAACAACTCCTTAACGTGTTGAGAAGACGACTACAAAACTAGGAGAAACACTATGTCATTTAATCCATCCGGTTCCTCGACTTCCGGCTACCGACCCACCCAATATACTCCTCCTAGCACCACATATCGTGGCCCCTCTTCTTCTCCCTCAAGTCTATCAGGACCTCGACCGTCTACGACTCCTTTCACAGCTCCCACAAGTACTTGGAGTTCCTCGTCCGGACCTGGCTCTTTTCGTCCTCCTGTACCTCCAAGTATGCCTTATTCAGGGCCCTCTGCTCTCTTTAATCCAATCAGTCCAGGTCCCATGACTTTTGATCCAAAGATCCCAGGATTGCCGGCCAACCCGTATCTTACCCTTCCCGGATCGTCTTATCCCGGTCCAGGCTCTTTAGCCGGAGCTCCTTTTCCAGGACAACATCCAATCCCTTCTTCGATATCAAGACCGTCCTCAGGATATCCCAGCTCTTCAACCCATTCGTCTGGCCCTCTGCCTCCATCTTTTACTCTCTCTAGTCCTTCTTCAGGGATCACGCCTTCATGGATGTCCTCGCCTCACAGTCTCCCGCAGTTATCGGCGCCCTCCATTTCAACATCTAGTCAGATTGGAATTCCTTCTCCATCTTCGCAGCCGCTCTCTTCCTCAATATCAAAACCATTCTCCGGCTATTCCAGTTCTTCAGTCCCTTCGTCTGGCTCTCTGCCTCCCTCTTTCACTCTCTCAAGCACTTCTTCCGGGATTACGCCTGCATGGATTTCCTCGACCTACAAGTCCACGCAGTTATCAGCGCCTCCTACTCCATCTTTGCAACCGCGCTCCTCTTCAATATCAAAACCATTCTCCGGAAATCCCGGTTCTTCACTCCCTTTGTCATTTACTCTCCCCAATACTTCTTCCGAGATCACGCCCTCCTGGATATCTTTGCCTTACAACTCCCCAAAGCCTCCATCTGTTACTCTTCCCAGTACATCTTCCGGGATTAAGCCATCCTGGACACCCTCACCCTCATCTTACAACCCCCCAAAGTTATCAACGTCTTACACTTTAACACCTGGCCGGCCTGGAGCTTTTACTCCATCTCTACAGCCGTTTGATCCTTCTAGTTTGCGTTATCCCTCTTCTATATCGGCTATGCCTTCAAGCTTGTGGTTGACAACGCCTTCAATGGATCATCAACTGACAGTTTGGAAGCCCCCAGCCCTTGTAACAGAAAGAACCCTTTCCCTTCCTCAAACTTATGGAAGCGCTTCAGCCAGTCTTCCATTACCTAAACGTTCTTTTGCCTTTGAAAAATCAATGGATTTCCAAGCTTCCATTTGCAGACAGCTTGAGAACGCGATCAAAATCACGTATCAGATGAAGCCTTCTCCTATGAGTCCTTTTGCTTCTCCTTGGCAAACAATGGGTATGCCTCCGGTAGCAATCCGAATTAACCCTCAGACAACGTTATTTGTCGATCTTTTTAATGTCAGCGAATTCTTCCAAAGGGTGAGTGCCAGAGCCCAAGAAACTAGAACAACTCACGATGATCCGTTAAGAGGTGCCGATCAAGCAGTAGCCATTCTTCAATCAACTGAAGCTCATGGACTGGCAAAATATGTGGGAATCTTTGTAAAAAACTTTCTCCCAATACACATCCCTAATTCAACTGAAGCTCATGCAGCGACAAAATATGTGGGAATTTTTGTAAAAAATGGCCTCCAACTGGGAGAACAACTGAATGGCTCCATGCCAAGACGTGCAATGAATTTAGATGCAATGCCTCTTTCTCAAGCCTGGGAAACGAAAGCTATGCCTGCAATACAAGAGGCGATTGATAAAGTCTATCAAACCAACCTAGCAGAAAACTTCAATCCCAATAACGATAGTAGAGTGCAGCAGTTTGTTGAGAACGCAGTACTTGATCCTCTCGTATTAATGCCTCTGGGACATATTCCTAAGGCAGTGAATCTAAGTGCCCGAGGTACTCGA
>DATAHB010000121.1:0-37740 GCA_036263375.1 Rhabdochlamydiaceae bacterium
ACAGTCGTTTCTTGCGGCCCTTTACATGGGGAATCCTGCTGAACCAGAAATTATCGATACAGGCCTTTTTATCCCTTGCGATGCAAGTTTTGGGCTTAAAATCGGCTATGAGGGTGACTATGTCTTCGATAGGGCGTTAAAATCGTACAAAGGCTCCAGAGGGAAGATCGACCAATTCGAGATTTTGATGAACCAAGGCGCCGTTGTGCTCAATTACATCGACCGATTTGAGGTTTATGGAACTGTTGGAGCAATGCGAAATCGCTTCTGGTACCGGCCACATGTCGATCACAAGCGACGAGAATTCGAGACAAACAATCGCTGGACGGCGGGAGGCGGGGTCAGGTTGTTGCTAGCGCAGTGGGGAAATACCGGTATTGGCCTCGATGGGAAGATCCAATATGGGCAACCGACGATTCAATGGATCACGGTCAACGGTATTTCATCGTCATCGAATGGACGGGTAACGTATCGAGAATATCAGGGATCTGTCGCGATTTACCATACAATGGGATTTTTCACGCCGTACCTGGGAGCAAAGTACTCCAATGTGCACGCCAACATCGGGGGGCTCTCTAAGGCCGTCTACCCACATCGACATTTTAAAATGTCCAACAGATGCAAGTTCGGTATGGCTTTAGGCTGTACGCTCTCCCAGGGGAAAAAGGTCGATGTAAATTTCGAAGTGCAGCTGATTGATGAGCAAGGTGTGACAATCGGCGGGAATGTTAAGTTCTAAAAAAAGGGCGGAAAGTTCCCTTCCCGCCCCTATTAAGTCAAGAAAACACGAAACTAGCGCTTACGTCTAGTTGATCGCTTAGCTTTTTTAGCTTTTTTTCTTTTTTTAGCCATTCTTTCCTCCAAGGTTAAAAGAATATTCCTAAGAGACTGGGTCTCTAAACCTCTGAATAGCGATGGCACGATTTTTTAACAAGCAGAGTTAAATTTTTTTTTAAATAATTACAATCTTTGCAAAAAAACGCGTAGCAGCTTTATACTGGGCTGCCTCATAATCCAGAGTAGGGGTTTGCTATGAGTTTCTATCGCCGTCTCGCACTTTTGAGCTCTGCCGTCTTAATGACGGGCATGGTCTCAGCAGCTGAAGACTTGAATAATGAAGATATTCAAGCTTTGCGCGACTGGATCAACTCAAAAAGGATGATCACCGTCAAAGAATTGGGCGGCCAGCTTTCTATCAGCGGCGAAGTGCGCGGGGAAATGCAAGCCAATAACGTCGTTGTGAATGGAAAAAGCCAGCGAGGAAGAGGTACGGGCAAGTCTAATCATGATTATGACATCGAATTCAACTTGAGCATCGACTACCGAACCGAAAACACCTGGGCTGCTGCGCGGATGAAGTTTGATAATGATGCAGGGATTTTTAATGAGACTTTTGGCAGTGGAACCAATGATAAACTCAGAGTCGACAAAGCCTATTTTGGGTATCGCGTGATCGACCACGATCGGCATACGGCCGATATCGAAGTCGGGCGCCGAGGGATGCTGCTTGTTTTTGATTCTAAAGTCCAATTCCTCTCCAACTTCGATGGAGTGAACTTCAAAGACAGCTATGCCATCGATAAGGTCGGAGACCTGTATTATCAATTGGGCGCCTTCATTGTCAAAGAGACAAAAAATCAAGCGGCCTATGTCGGAGAGATGGGGATTTTAAACGTCGCTAACACAGGATTTTATACCAAATACTCGCTTATCGATTGGAACACAAAAAAGACAGCCGATGTTCCGCCGCAATTCCATTTCATTGTTTCCCAGTGGATACTCGGATATAAATTCATTCCACAACCGTGGGACAAAGTCGTCAACTTCTATTTCGCAGGACTGTGGAACCACCGGGCGCGCGGGTTAGAGATTACCCAAAATAAACGGGCTAATTATGGCGGCTATCTCGGATTTTCAATCGGTCAGATCAAAAAAGCCGGCGATTGGAACTTTGAGGCCAACTACCAAGTTTTGGCCGGGCAATGCGTCCCTGCCTTTGATGTCAGCGGCATTGGGATGAGCGCTAGAAGAGGGCATTCTTTTTACTATGAAGAGGAAAAAGGCAAAGTAAAGCTCTACACAGATCGACACCAACCTGAAGGGAATGTGAACTACCGAGGATTCAAGCTGGTGCTGCAATATATGCTCACCAACAACTTAAACTTGTTCCAAGAGTGGAGTCAATCAATCACGTTGGATACACACATTGGCCCTTTCCGCCGCTTTAAGCAGTACGAAATCGAACTCATCTACGCATTTTAAAAGCCTCAAAAAGGACTTTCTTTGAAGAGAATGTTAACGCGAGGCCCTGAGGTGTCAACGTTGACATAGATCAGCTTTCGAGATTTTTCCTTGAAAAGGTCGAACATGCTCGGCGCGCTGATAAGCGCGTCGGGCAGTTTCTCCGATTCCACCATGATACAGGGATTAACCGTCTCATCGGCCGTGTTTTTAGCTCTAGACAGAAGAGGCTCCAGCGAAGCGTCGGATTTGACCAGGGTTACAGAGAAAAAGACCCAATTAAACCACGGAAAACGCTTTTTTTCCCCGTCTTGCCGCAGCAAAAGATGGGCATTTTGCGCAACGCTCAGGAGCAGCATCGCCTTCTTCCAAGAGGCATTTTGCAAGATCAAAATGGCGCCCGGATTTTTCTCCAAAGCGACTTGGTTGAGCGTTTGGATATGGTTCAAAGGGTGCAGAATGCATCGGGAGAAGAAGGAAAGAAAAAGATCTGAGAGCCTCGACAACATCAAGAGCGCCAATACCAAAGTGATGCAGCCTGTGACGACGAAACCAACCGAAGGAGAAAGACCTAAGACGACGCTATAGAAATAAAGAGCAGCGGCCGCAAATAAGACGCCGCAGAAGCTTAAGAAATTATTTGCAGCGATGATCTGTCCTCTTTTTTCATTGGGGCTGAAAAGCTGGATGAACGAATCGAACGGAACGATGAAAAGGCCTCCAAAAATCCCTAACAAAATCAAAAGGACAACAGCAGCCGCTAGGTGATGCGAAAACACCCACAGTAGAAACAGACAAAGCGCAATGAAAAATCCAGCGAAGCAGGAGAGCCCCAGCTCAACTCTTTTTTTGGAGACTCTTCCCCCGATAAAAGCTCCCAGGGCAATTCCAAAAGCCGTGCTTAAAAAGAGATATCCTCCTGAGACTTCGGTAAGTTTCAAAGAAGAAATGGCATACGGGATGATATTGAGCTGGACAAAAGCGCCGATAAATAAAAAATAAGCCGAACCGCAGACAGCAACAAGCAGATGCTTGCGGGAGTAGCAGAAAACCAATGTCGAATAAATTTCTCGCACGAATAGAAAGTTGAGTTTCTTATCGTTACCTTGTGCGGCCGTTTTTCGTATTCCAAAGGTGGCGATAAAGCCAATGATGGCAATCAGCAAGCAAAAACCGGCGACAATGACATAATCGCGGCCTGTGATGTCCGTCAAGAAGGAGGCTAAAAAAGTTCCAAAAATCACCGCTAAATAGGTAAATGAGGTGATCAGGCCGTTGGCTTTGGAAACGGCATCCTTCGGGACAAGTTCGGTAATGATGGCGTACTTTGGAGGGCCGAACATGGCGCTATGTGTCGATAAAAGAAATAGAAGGCAATAACTTCCCCACACGCTTTCATTTGCGAAGGCAACCATGGCAAGGAGCATTGTTCCCATTTCGATCCCTTTTAATACCATCATCAACCGTTGTTTGCTGAAGCGGTCGGCTAGCACTCCCGCCGTTGAAGAAAACAGCAGAAAAGGGATCACATAAACGGCACCGATCTTAGCTAAAATAATGCTTGCATGTTCGGCTCCTTTGATGTCGATAATGAGATAGGCGATGACCAATTTGAAGATATTGTCATTAAGAGCTCCCATAAATTGAGCAATATTGAGAAAATGGAGAGAATGTTTATCGGGGCGAGAAAACCCCGGCAGTTTGGACATAAAACTACCCATGCCTTCAAACCACGATTTTCTTTTAAGGAGCGCCATGACGGTCACTCTACCATGAAATTAAAAACATCGTTATGAAAATTTTTGTTTCAAATCATCTGGAAGTCTTGGCCCACCATTTGAAAGATGAACTTTTTCAAAAAGCCGGCCACCCGTTTGAAAAAAGGTGGGTGATTATCCCCAACGACCGAGTTAAGCAGGATCTTTTGCTCCATTGGGCTCGTGATCCATCATTAAATGTCGTTGCAGGCTGTAAAATGATCGAATGGAGCCAGGCGCTTGCCAGGCTATTTCCTTTTTTGCCGTCCCCCTCACAACTTTCACTCAAGATCGAAGCAGCTTTGAAATCGCTTCAAGATGCCGATCCTCTTTTAGCCTATTTAAATCATGGAGGCCTTCAGCGTAAAGCGAGTCTCTGCGACAGGATGAGCGGCTTGTTTTTACATTATTTGAATCAAACTGAAGAAAAGTTATTGGAGTGGCTTACAGTACCTGGCTGGCAGCAATCGCTATGGCGTGCTGTTTTTGGAGATGAACTCCCGTGGAAAACGCAAAATGTTTTGCCGGGATCCGTCTATCTTTTTCATCCGTTTCAAGTCACCTCTTATCAACTCGCGGCTTTAAAACAGATGAAGACGACCTGTTTTCTTTTTTCACCGTGCGCCATGTATTGGGGAGACTTTCATACGGCGCAAGAACAAAGCTTTCTTCTCAAAAAAACGAAAGATAAAAAAGAGCTTATTGAGTTTTTTGAAAATGAACATCCCCTTCTAGCGCACTGGGGGAAAAAAGGCAGGCAGCTCCTAAGCATGTTCGAAGACGAAGAATGGATTGAGGCCTATCAAGAGCCTGGCAAAACCCTTCTTAACACCGTTCAAGGAGAGATGTTGACACTGTCGATATTAGAGAAAAAAACAGACGATTCGATCCAAATCCATTCTGCGCCTTCAAAGCTGCGCGAAGTAGAGGTAGTCTGGGAAATTATCCAGCGGCTCCCTTATAAACCTTCGGAGATTTTAGTTCTTGCTCCGGAAATGCACAGCTATGCTCCGGTTGTTGATCTTGTCTTTCGCGAGCGTGGTGGACCCTTTGATTTTGCCATATTTTGTTTGGAAGCCAAAGCAAAAAGCCCTCTAATGCAGGGTTTAGAGGCGTTGCTTGAGCTTCCCCGGTATCGATTTTCCAAAGAATCCGTCGAAAAGCTCCTTTTCTGCCCGCCTTTTCTGAAAAAATTTGGATTTACAATAGAAGAAGCGCACCTATTGATGAAATGGATCCATGAAGTGAATATCCGTTATGATTTGCATGGAGATCATGCGGGATCGTGGAAAGCAGGCCTTGTCCGTTTGGTCGAAGCCTTAGTGATGACAAATCGAGAAAATCGACTTTCGATCGATTTTTCTGATAGTGACGTTTTAAGCAGATGGATCGCTGTATTTAAGCTGTTCGAACAAATCTCCGAAGATGAAAGATCCTTACAAGAATGGTCGGAGACTCTCAAAATACTGGCTGAGCAGTTCTTTACTTCCGATCCCGACGACAGCCTCATGAATGAACTTGATCTGTTTCAACAGATGGAAATCGAAGGGAAATTCCCTCTTTCCAGCATCGAGCGGATCTTGAAAACAATTTTTGAGCAAAAAAGCGGCGCAGTTCAAGGATCTCACTTACAAGCTGTTCGTTTTGCATCTCTTGAAAAAGGAGCTCTCATCCCTGCGAAAGCGATCATTTTGATGGGAATGGAAGAAGGAAGTTTTCCCAGGCAAGATCTTCCCTCCTCGCTTCCGCAGCTTCCCGTCCCTAGCCGGACTGAAGAAGACCAGTATCTTTTCCTCGAAGCCATTTGCAGTGCAAGAGAAAAACTGATCTCTACCTATGTGAGGATCCATCCCGAAGATGGAAAGGGTCAAAAAGCGTCCCCCGCTGTAGAAGAATTGGCTCATTACTGTGGGATTCCGACCATAGAACATCCGTTTTCGGCTTTTGATCCATCGTACTATAAACAAAACGGATTTCGTAGTTTTTCAGAGCAGCACTATGAAGCTTTGCAGCAGAAGACCTCGATAACATCTAGCACATCGCTTCCTTCCCTAGCTCTAACAACGATCGATATCCGCATGCTGAGAAGTCTTGCGCGCCATCCGCTGAAATTCTTTTTCGAAGAGCGAATGGGAATTGATTTCGAGTGGGAAGAGAGCAATACCGAATTTGCCCTCTCACCTCTCGACATGATCCGGCTGAAGAAAGCGTCATTAAAACAGCCGTTGGGGCTCTTGTTGCAAGAGATGGCAGATGAGGGAAGACTGCCAGTAGGAGCTTTTTCCAAGGCGGCAGTCCAAAAAATTAAAGAGGAGATTGAAACATATCACAAAGTACTGGCTAAGCTTGAAGTTAGGCCAGAAGAAATCTACTCCATTGAGCTGAAAGCCTCATGCAACCAGCCTGTGCAAATTGCGGATGATCAGTGGATTTATCCTGCTCTGCATCTGAATCAGACGGTGATTCAAGGAAAAGTCGATGACATCTCGCCCAAAGGGCTTTTGTTCTATGGAGACGATGTGCTTGCAGACCAACTCAAAGCATGGCCTCTTTTATTGATTGTGGCTCATTTGGGACTCTCCCATCAGCTTCTCATGACAAAAAAAGGAAAAATCAGCGAGATCAAACCGGCATTAGACTCTTTAGAAAAATATCTACGGTATGCAGAAAAAGCCCTTACAATGCCGTCCCCTTTGCATCCTAAATGGGCAAAAACCATTTTAAAAGAAGGAAAAATTCCCTCCGAAGAAGACTTGATTGTCGACTGGGCTCAAAAACGAAATCTACTTCCGCCAATGGATCTTTGGTTGAAAGCATGGAGCTCTGACCTCGAGGAGGCTTTCAATGGGCTCTTTTGATATTTTATCCCGAGACACTCCACTCCAGCGGCGGCTTTTTTTAGAAGCGTCTGCCGGCACCGGAAAAACTTTTACAATCGAACATCTTGTTGTTCGACTTCTCGTTGAAACCAAGATGACACTGGATCAAATTCTCGTCGTGACATTTACACGAGCTGCAACGCGCGAGCTTAAAGTTCGTATCCGCGCCAATTTAGAAAACGCACTTTCTACAGAGTCAAAAGTCCAAACTGCCTTGATGAATTTTGAAAAAGCGCGGATTTTTACGATTCACGGATTTTGCCATCGCCTTTTGCAGGAGTTTGCTTTCGAGGCTTACGTGGGGCTAGATCTTCAAGAATGGGAAGATAAAGATGAAAAATGGGCGATCTTAGAGTTTCTCCGGAAGACAGAAGTTCTTTCTCCGGCGCAGTTGAAACGGACAATGGGCCTTGTGAGAGGCGACATTGACAAGCTAGTGGAAAAACTCTTAACCTCATCAGAGTCTTCTAAAAGCGGTTCTTGCGCAGAGCTTCTTGAACAAGCGAATAGAAATCTTGCCGAGCTTTCCCCCTTTTCTGTTACCGAAGCGTTCAATTTAGTGCGACCTCATTATAAAAAGATGACCTCAGAGGTATTTGATGCCCAAGCAATGTTGCTTGATCTCGCACTCCAGCGAGGAAAGATTCTTCCCGAAGAATGGGACAAGCTGATCTCTGAAGAAGATCTCTTTTTGGAGCAAATCACACCTTCCCAGTTGAAACTCCGCACCAAATTTACAGGTCATGCTTCCTTGGATCAGCTTAGAGAAGCCTTGCAGCCAGCACTAGAAGCGGCGAGAAATCCGCGTAAAATTTTTCAAGTTTTGAGCCAGGCCTGGCATGAAGAGAAGAAAAAACTCTCTCGTCAGCAGGAAAAACTCTCCCCGGATGATCTTTTGAAAATGGTCCAAGAAAAAACTCGAGACAAAGCATTTGTCGAAGAAATTCGAAAAAAATATTGCGCAGTGATTGTCGATGAGTTCCAAGATACCGATCCTGTCCAATGGAACATTTTTGACACACTTTTTCTTAAAGACCCTGAAAAAGCCGTCTACCTTGTGGGAGACCCAAAACAATCGATCTATGGTTTTCGAAATGCCGATATTTATACCTACTTAGAAGCTGCAAAAGAATTTGAGCACAAAGCAGCTTTGATGACAAACTACCGCTCTACGCAAGGGCTTCTCGATGCTTTAAACCGTCTTTTCTGCAAAAAACCTTGGATGGACCTTCCTAAACTTGAGCAAGAGCTTTCCGTTCCACCTTCTGTAGCAGCTAAACCGGGAGCGGGCGAGCTTTGTTTCATGATTGCTGAGGGAGAGCTTGGCAGAGCAAGGCGCTGGCCAACCCCTGATGTGGAAAAGCAATTTTTTTTGTATATCGTCCATGAAATCAATCAACATCACCTGGTACCGAGTGAAATCGCCGTTCTCATTAAAGACCGTTATCAAGCCCTGCGTGTCAAACTGGCGCTTGAAAGCTACCAAATCCCCTGCGTCATCTCCCGCGGAGGCAGCTTGGGAGATTCGCTCATGGTCGATCTTCTTTTAGAGTTGATAGAGGCATGCCACAGTAGCGATCCCGCTTCTTCGATCAAAAAAGTGCTTTTAGGTCCTTTTGTCCGGCTTCCAATCGAAGCACTGACGGACGAGGTCGTGTTTGAAGCAAAAGCTGTCTTTGCGCAGCTCTCAGAAGAGTGGTTAATTAACGGATTTTCATCTTTTTTAGCGCAATTTCTGAAGACAAAATTCTCAAAAACGACGGTCTTTCAGACGCTTTGCCGAAAGGAACAGGAGGAAATGCACTATAACGATCTGATGCAGATTGTTGAAAAAATTCTCTATATCCAAGATCCCCACCAAATGGGAAAGTTTCTCAAACGGCTAAAAATCGAAGAGCTTGATGAAAGAATTTCCGCCCATCCCAATGGCGTCCAGATCATGACTGTCCATGCAAGCAAAGGGCTCGAATTTGAAACGGTGTTTGCCGTGGGCCTTGCCTCACGCACATCTGCGGAAGATAAATCCGAAGCAGAACTAAAAGAGCTCGATGCTGAAAAAATGCGTCAATTCTACGTTGCACTGACGCGTGCCAAAAGCCGGCTTTACATTCCTGTAGCGCGTGAGGTAAGGGGGAAAAAGTATGAAGTGGGACAGGCATCCCCTGTCGAGCTATTTTTAGAACGTGCTGCGCCAGATCTCGACACGTTTTCTTGTGTCGATCTGAATCAAATCACCTGGAATCTTTCGCCCTATACCCAAGCAGCGCGTGCAGCGCTTGCTCCACCCCTGCAAAAACAACAATTTTTCAAACCACTTTTCCTGCAGTCGTTCACCTCTCTTGCCCAAACTTCAGGAGAAAGAAAAGCTGTTCAAGATACCGCGCTTCCTTCCAGCGCTGA
Source organism: Rhabdochlamydiaceae bacterium (assembly GCA_036263375.1). Classification (GTDB taxonomy): domain Bacteria; phylum Chlamydiota; class Chlamydiia; order Chlamydiales; family Rhabdochlamydiaceae; genus PALSA-1444. The sequence continues at coordinate 9,278 of DATAHB010000121.1, forward strand.
GACGGGGATCATCATTCACGCCATTTTAGAGAGGTATTTTGATCAAGAGAGCTTTCTCCCGGAGCTCATTGCTCAAGCAATCAAGGGCACGCATCTAGAAAATTATGCTCCCGTTATTCAATCAATGCTCGATCGTGTTCTAGACCTGCCTCTCGATGGATTTTGCCTGAGAGACCTAGATAGGACGCGCGTCATGCCGGAAATGGAGTTTCTTTTTCCCGCAGACGGAACGGTCCTCAAAGGATTTATCGATCTCTCCTTCGAATACCAGGGGAAATTCTATCTGATCGATTGGAAAACAAACAGTTTAGAAGACTATCGCCCCCAAAACCTGCATCAAGCCATGATCGAGCACGACTACCTTCTGCAAGGAAAAATTTATGCGACCGCTTTCACAAGGTATCTAAAACTTTATGGAACGCCTTCTTTCGGCGGAGTCTTTTTCCTTTTTGTCCGCGGCCCCGCCGCCTATCATTTCATCCCTGAGGTGTTCCATGGTTGACGAATTGACAGAACTCGACCTCTTTTTTGCTGACTTGCATGCAAAAAATCCTTCAGAAAAAGCCTTTTTAGCCGCGTTAATGGCGCTTTCCCGAGAAGGGCATCTCTGTTTAGATCTCGATCACCTACCTTTCCCGGATGCGGCAGTGATAGAGGGCGCTAAAACGGCCTCATCACCGTATGTCCGGAGACTCGGGAACCTTTTTTACCTAGAGAGAAACTATGCAGACGAGACACGTATTCTCAATCAACTCAAACAACTCTCCTTCAAAGTAAAGCCGCTTGACTATGCGTCTCCTCCAGGCCTAACTGCAGAGCAGCAAAACGCACTCACGGTTGCGCTTTCTAATACACTCAGCATCATTGAAGGGGGCCCGGGGACGGGGAAGACATTTTTAACCTCACATCTGGTGAAAGCCATCGGTCTCTCTGCGCAGGTCATTTTGGCCGCTCCTACTGGAAAAGCTGCTGCAAGGCTCAAAGTCTTCAATCCCGAGGCGACTTGCGGAACACTCCATTCGATCTTGGGCATTAAGTCTCAAAGGCAGCTCGCCCGCGGAAATTCGTATGTGAAAGCAGATCTGATCATCATTGACGAATCTTCCATGATCGATGCCAAACTGATGGCTTTTTTCCTAGGATCGTTAGAAGTGGGACAGCGCGTGGTTTTTCTCGGCGATGGGAACCAGCTTCCTCCTGTCGAGTCCGGCAGTCTTTTCACCGATCTTGTCGATCTTCTTCCAACGGCGCATCTTTCGCAGTGCCTCCGCTCCGATCGAATAGAAGTCCTACAGCTGGCGCGCGATGTTTTAGCAGGCACTACGATTGCCCCTCATGAAAAACTTTCAAAAGAGTTTATCTTACAAAAAGCGCAAGAAGGCTTTTCCATTTTGTCGCCTATTCGGGAAGGCCCTTTCGGCGTAAACCAGTTGAACCAAGAAATTTTCCAGTTTTTCTATCATCGCATGGGCCAGCTGCTCGCTGTTCCGATTCTAATCACGCGGACCGATTACGAGGCAGGCCTATACAATGGAGAAGTCGGAATGCTTTGGAGAACAAAAGAAAAATCCCTTTATGCCGTATTTGGAGAAAGAAAAATCGCCGCAAGCGCGCTTCCACCGCACGAACTCGGATATGTTTTGTCTGTGCATAAGAGCCAGGGGAGCGAATTCGACCATGTGCTTGCTCTTGTGCCTCCAGGCTCTGAAACATTTGGACGCGAAGTGCTATACACTGCGGTGACGCGTGCACGACAATCGGTGATTCTATGCGGGGATCAAGAAACAATCAATGCAACGGTGGGCAGATCTAGTCAGCGAAGGTCGGGACTAAAAATAAGATGGAAGGATCAGAAAAACTGATCCTTCTCAAAAACTATGCAATTTTTGCAGTGAGGCGAGATTTTGTGCGGGCTGCTTTATTAAGCTTGAAGCGGCCGGTTTTAACACCTTTGTCCAATAAGCTGTAAAGAGTGCCGAGACGTTCTTTCATCACAGCTTTGTCGCCTTTGGCAACAGCATCTTCAAAACCGCGAATGGCTGTTGTCACGGTGGCTTTGAAGCTGCGGTTTCCCAGACGGGCTTTCAAAGCTTGCTTATCTCGTTTTTGAGCAGACGTTTGCCGTCCGTTTTTCTTTTTCTCTGCTGCAGGTGCGCCAGCTTTTTTTTCTTCTGTCATATTGTCCTTAACCTTTAAAATCCCCGAATTATGCGTCTTTCAGGGTTTAAATTCAACGCTTCTTCTCTTCTAGTGTGGATGGCTGGGGTTTTAATGGCGGGTTTTTTGATCAGTAGTTCCATCGATCTTTGGGGTTACTTACGCCTTGAAAAAAAGAGTAGTGCGAAAATAGAACAATGGAAAGTCGTTGAGAAGGATCCCTCCCAATTTGCCATTAAAGCTTATTTTTCTTTTGAAACAGCGAGTCGCGCTTATCAAGGAAAAACGACGTTTTCAAAGCCGTATCATCTCAATCGGCTCAGCGCAGAGAATCAAATTAAAATTTATTCTAAGCAGCCGTGTACTGTTTGGTATCAATCAAGCAACCCGGAGCGTGCTTCTATTGAGCACATCTTTCCATTTAAAAAATGCCTATACAGCCTGATGCTGATTGGAATTTTCTTTTACTTTGTCTATCTCCGGCATCAAATTCACAGTCAAATTGCCACGGATTAAAAAATCTTGTGCCTCGCAAAATATCACGACTGAAGGTATAATTTTACCAGAAAAATTCAATTTTTTAGGGCAAATATGACTTCTGTGCAAAACCTTTCCAAAATGGGCTCTCTGGCATTGCATACGCTGACGGAGGGTTCGACCACCGAACGGCTTTTGCTGGGTGGAGCTGCAGCTGCAATTGGAATCGTTATTCTTGTTAAGATCTACACGGTCGCTTGTAAGCTCTTTGCTAAAGCGCAGACGCCTTATGTTCCACCAAGTTTGAAACTGCCCGAAGACACAAGAAAAAAGATTGCTGAAAAGGTAAAATTGGAACATCCCGTCACCGTTCTTGCCCCGATTCCAATTCCAGCACCCGCAAGTTCAATCGTATCACCTCAACATCAATCCCATTCGGTGGTAACCAGCCTCACCATTAATGACGAGCTTGTCACAAGTGAAAAAGAAGCTCAATTAGCCGATGCACTCCACGCCTATCACAAACTTAAAACAAACACGCAAGGAGAAGACGGCTTTGTATTTTTGACAGAGCAGTATCTTCAAAACAGTGGATTGCCTTCAATCGTTGTGTGGAAAGAAAAAGAGCTCCAATTCAAGGATACTGCGGGCACAAATGCGGACTTTGTTGATTTGGATCGGAAGCTCAGGCAAGTAGGTCTTTCCTTAAAGGATGTGAAGCGATCGGAAAGAGTGATTGCTCAGGCTTATTTTAGTGCTGTGGTTCCAAAAGATATCCATAGCATCAGTGAATTATATGAAATCGTCCGGCTTCAAGCTCCGCATATTCTTGGCAGCTATGTCATCGAATCCAAAAAACAGCAGATCGAAAAAGGGAAGGAAAAACTCCATGCCATGCGCTTGAATATTGTCGATAAAACACTTTCGACGCTGAGTGATGTCTTCCTTAAAGACCTTGTCAAAGACTTCCAACAGAAACATCCTGAACTTGTTGCGATTTTCGGTAGCAATCCTGAAACTCTTCAGTTTCTCGTCAAAAACATCTGTTGGCATGCTTTAGATCGATCATTAGAACTGATTGAGACGAATTTAATTCCTTCGAAAGAAAAGCAGCAGGATGCTCTCTTAGCTGATTATAAATCTCAATTAGGCAAGGTCATGAAGGATAAGGACAAGCGTGATCAAGCTCAATTGTACCTAGTGCAGATCCTCATTAGCCCTAACGACGAAGCGATGAATTCATTGATCGCGCTCTTACAAGCAGAAGAGGTTTCTGAGGCAAGAGATGAACTAATTAGAAAAGTCCAAGCCCCTGAATTAACATCAGAAGAAGAGGCTGCGACACAAAAATTAGAACGATCAGAATCAGTACTGGGCTTTTACCATGTGGTAGATCTTTTTTCAGGGGCCCTAGAGAAAGGAAAAGTTGTTTTTCTCTCAAAAAAAGAAGCCGCAAGACCCTTCGGGCCCACAATAGAACGGATTCCTCCGAAAGAAGAACCCCCAAAATCTCGCGAGGACAGAGAACAAACTTATGCAGATCAAATCGGGGAAGTCAGCACAGCCCTTATGAAGGCAGGAGAAAATGCAGTCCAAGCTGTTGCGGGTCAGCAGTGGGATCAGGCTCATGCAACTCTTGAGCAGGAGTTAAAGAAAATTCCAAATCTTACAGCGGAAATGTGCGGTCAAATCGTTGCACAAGGCTGGACAGATTTTCAAAAAAATAGGGAGGCGCTTTATTCAATCACGGGTCAGCAACGTTGGTTGATTACCAAAAAAATGATTGCAAGTAAGTTGGCCCGAGGATCTCTACAAATGGAAGGAAAAAAACTTCTTCGTGAAGTCGGAAAGAAGGCCACTTCCTTTATAAAGACTTTGCTTGGACGCGGCGTGAACGCGTTTCTAGCTTTTGATCAACGCACACGAGAAGCGGGGCTCATTAAGCCAGCTGATAAGATTGCCGAAACATTGATTGATTCTGTATCAGAATGCCATCAGGCTTTAACAAGGGTGAAAAATAGCAACGCAAGAGATCGTGGTGGTAGAGAAAATGCGGTAATTAAGGCGTTAACTAAGGACTTACATCCACAGGCATCCAATACTCCCAGCGCTGATACGGTTTTTGTCGGCAAGCTCACTTACCAATTTCTGTCTATTCTACAGCCCAAAGGTCTTCAAGAAGATTTTCAAAAAGCCCTCATTTCGTCGATGACGAAACCTGAAACAGAAGAAGTCTCTACTATCTCGAAGTTATTGGGAGCATACAATCAAAAAATTCGTCCTGTGATTGGACCGTGGTTAAAGCCTGTTGGAGGTTTTTTATTTCAGGCCTTAGAGAATATCATCGAAAAACAATCAACCAGCAACATTGTAAAACAGCTTTCGGACGTGATCGATCCGGTCACACTCAATGCGGCTTTAGTTACAGTTCTTATGCCGGATCTGGAAAAAATCTATGGACCGGACGAACAAAGACTCGTCATAGAGAGCAATACCAGCGTTAAAATGAGTGGTAAATGGTATTCGGATGATGAAGAGGAGATGATAAGGCTTTTATTAGAACGCTCTGCATGGGAAGCAGAAATAAAAGCTCTTGAAGAACAATTAGAATTACAGAATAAAGCTGCTGCTGACATCGAAAAGGGCAAAGGCGGAATCATTCAAAAGAATCAAGAGCTTGCTCAAAAGAACCAAGAAAGTGCTGCATCTGAACTAAAAGCTCTTGAAAAACAATTAGAATTGCAGAAAAAAGTTCATGCTGACATCGAAAAGACCAAAGGTCTAATAAACCAAAAAAAGCAGGGAATCACTGAACCAGAAATAAAAGCCCTTGAAGAACAATTAGGATCGCTGCAGAAAACTGCTGCTGACATTGAAGAAGCCCTAGGAATAATCAACCAAAAGAAGCAAGACCTCGCTCAAAAAAAGCAAGAAAGTGGTGCATTAGAAATAAAAGCTCTTGAAAAACAAGCAGAATTGGAGAAGAAAGTTAAATTCGACCTCGAAAATACCACTCAGGCAATAATTAAAAAGAAACAAGACCTTGCTGCTCTTGAGTTGAAGTTAGCTCCTACTTTGCTGAGACGCCGTGTCATTGAGGTTGTTCCTTTTGGTTTGGTGAGTTATGTATTAGAATTTGCTGCAGACCTGTTCGAGTTAGCCCAATATCCCCGCATTTTGAGACATGTTGTTTTCAATATTTTAGAAAAAACCGTTGAATCTCTCGCTACTTCTTTGAATGAGATAGAGCCCGAAGAGGCTGAACGCTTGTTGCAGCTACCGATTACAGCAACAGAAACATTGTCGGTGTTTGATTTTCTTTTCACAGCTCGATTAAAAAACGAATTTGGAAATGGAATTAAAGCATTATTTTGGAGTATTAACCCTACCGACAAATCTTGGTTTGGCAGCGCTGCTCAAGTCGGTATTCAAGCTTTTTCCGGAAGTACGATATTTAGTGGTCTTCAGAAAGCCATAGAAAGTTTGATCACCGAGAAATTTAAAACCGATCAGGCCGTCAAATGGTCTGGGGCTAAAATGGCTGTAGCGATCAATAACAAGCTTTTGGCCTTTGCCAACGATCCAGGCAAGGATGGGATGGCGGCAGCAATTACCGGCCGACTTCAGCTGATCGTCGGAATTAAAGAAGCGGCTGCGCAAAGTGTTCCAACGAGCACGAATGGTGTTGCTTTGGAAAGCAATAACTCTACCCGGTAGCTTCTAAGAGACGATAGAGCAAAAATCGATACGCCTCTTTCCACCAGTGCCACCTCTGCTTAGTCTGATACCGCTTCACAATTTTTTTCAGATGTTCCACTTGCTGCGGCGTAGATCGATGAAATAAATCACCGGCAAAAGAGAGCGGCCAATGACGAGAGAAAAGAGGCTCAAGAGGTTGTTTGAGCGGCTGGGTGAGATTGACCGGAAGTTTGGGTCCTCGATAGTGGCGTCGGAAGCTCTGGCAGACATCGAATTGATCGTAGATGGTCGTGCCATCGGTATAAAAGGTTGTTGAGTGGTTTCTTAAATAGTCTTCTGCAGGTGAAGTTCTAAAGCGATTGTACCTGCGGTCGTGGAGGATCCATACGGGAGTAAAGCCGAGTTTAAGATAGTCTTCGCACCGGCTTTTAGCCTCTTGGGTAGAGATCGGGGAGCACTGAATTTCAAAAACAATTTTAGCATCTAGCCAGCAGGCATCGGCAATTCGGGGTCCAAATCTTTTCTCTAATTCCAAGCTTGGAATGCGTGATTTTAGATAGAGCTGGATCTGTAAATGTGCTAGACTCTTGCCATGTTGCCGGCAAGAAGACGGATGGCGTATGTGGTAAAAGTGAATTTGGCGCCTGCCGCCGCCCCTAGTCCGGACAAAGCCATGGCATTCGGGGCAAAGATAAGACCGGTCCCGCACGGCGTGGTTGGCCAGAACAAGCCTAGAATTGTCTAAAGCGTAGAGGTTCATGTTGACAACAAGCCCTTTTCCAACGAGAATCTTAAGAATTGCATGAGTAAAGGAAATTTTTCCAACGTTTTTACACAACAGCATCAGCAGAAGATCGAAGAGCTAGTGGCCCTTGCGAAAGAACAAGGCTACATCACGTACGAAGAGATCAATGAAATTTTGCCGATGAGCTTTGACTCGCCTGAGCAGATTGATCAGGTGCTCATCTTTTTAAGCGGCATGGATATTCAAGTCCAAAATCAGGCCGAAGTCGAACGTCAAAAAGAGAGAAAAAAAGAAGCGAAAGAACTCGAAGGCATGACAAAAAGGCCTGAAGGGACGTCTGACGATCCGGTCCGGATGTACCTCAAAGAGATGGGATCGGTTCCTCTTCTGACGCGTGAAGAAGAAGTCGAGATTTCCAAACGGATCGAAAAAGCGCAGATCCAAATTGAAAAGATCATCATGCGTTTCCGTTACTCAACACGCGAAGCGATTTCAATTGCTAACTACCTGATCCAAAACAAAGAACGTTTTGACAAAGTTATTACGGAAAAAGAAGTCGCCGATAAGCCGCACTATAATAGTGTTCTTCCAAAACTCGCAGCCCTTCTCAAACAAGAAGACGCTATTTTGGAAAACTACTTCCTCATGATGCGCGATCCTGACCTTAAAAAAACCGACAAAGCAAAAGTTTTAGAAGATGTCGAAAAGTGCCGCATCCGAACGCAAGCATACTTGCGCCAGATGCATATCCGCCACAATATCATCGAAGACTTTGGCGAAGTGATCATGACAGCTTATGATCGTTTCCTCTCTCTTGAAAAAGAGATGCAAGAATTGATCCCGAGGGCGGAGAAAAACAAATTTGCTGCTGCGAAGCTCGTTGCTATTCAACGCAAATTACTCAAAAGAGAACTTGCTGCAGGCCGTACGCTCGATGAATTTAAGAAAGACGTCCGCATGCTTCAACGGTGGATGGATAAGAGCCAAGAAGCCAAACGCGAGATGGTCGAATCCAACCTCCGCCTGGTCATTTCGATTGCGAAGAAATACACCAACCGTGGTCTTTCCTTCCTCGATTTGATTCAAGAAGGAAATATGGGCCTGATGAAGGCCGTCGAGAAGTTTGAGTATCGTCGAGGGTATAAGTTCTCAACCTATGCCACCTGGTGGATCCGCCAAGCGGTCACTCGAGCGATTGCCGATCAAGCCCGCACGATCCGTATCCCCGTGCACATGATCGAAACGATCAACAAAGTACTCCGTGGTGCAAAAAAACTCATGATGGAGACAGGCCGTGAGCCAACCCCAGAAGAACTCGCCAATGAACTCGGTTTAACGCCCGAACGTATCCGCGAGATCTACAAAATTGCTCAACACCCCATTTCACTCCAAGCCGAAGTCGGCGATGGGGGTGAAAGCCAATTTGGGGACTTCCTCGAAGATACGTCGACAGAATCTCCTGCCGAAGCGACCGGTTATTCCATCTTGAAAGACAAAATGAATGAAGTGCTTTCAACCCTAACCGACCGCGAAAGAACAGTGCTGATCGAGCGATTTGGCCTTCTTGACGGGAAGCCTAAAACGCTGGAAGAAGTCGGCCTTCGGTTTAAAGTCACACGCGAGCGCGTTCGTCAAATCGAAGCGAAGGCGCTGCGTAAAATGCGCCATCCAACCCGTTCAAAACAACTCCAAGCCTTCCTAGATCTCCTAGAAGGAGAATAATTTAAGAATAATCTTTGGAGCGTAGCGGTCTCGAACCGCTGGCCTCCACAATGCCATCGTGGCGCTCTACCAACTGAGCTAACGCCCCCTAAGAGGGATTCTCATTTTAGGCGGTCGATCGTTTTTTCGATAGAGGAATTTGTCTTCCCGCCCTATATAGCAAATCATGAGCAAGTTATTTTTTCACACGGTCACCTCCGCTATTCTCGATCCGGTCTTTGGTCTGACGACGTTATTTGAAGCCGATCACCGTGTGAATAAGATCAACCTGGGGGTAGGCCAGTACCGAAATGAAAAACTGATGACCCCGGTACTCGAATCCGTCAAACTGGCAGAAACTTTTTTACTTAGAGAAGAAGAGAGCAAGGAGTATCTGCCGATCGCGGGGGATGCTCGTTATTTAAATAAGGTCGGAGCCTTGGTGTTTGGGGAGTTTTTCTGGGCAAGGGAGAGTAGGCGTGTCAGCACCATTCAAGCGCTGGGCGGGACGGGAGCTTTAAGGGTAGGTGGAGAGTTTTTGAAGCTGGAAGTGGGGGAGAGGGTTGTGATCTCTGACCCGACTTGGCCCAATCACCGTGGGGTGTTTACAAGCTGCAAGATGGCGGTCGATGTGTATCCGTACTACGACATGCGAAGCCAAAAATTAGAATTCGATCGGATGGTGCAGTATTTAAAGAATTTGACTCCGGGAACCACGGTGGTTTTGCATGCCTGCTGCCATAATCCGACAGGAGCAGATCTATCGATGGATCAGTGGAAGAGTTTACTCAAAATTTTTAAAGAAAATGGGCTGCTACCTTTTTTTGACTTTGCTTATCAAGGATTTGGAAGTTCAATAGAAGAAGATGCGAAAGCGATCCGGCTTTTTGCTGCCGAAGGTATCGAGATGTTGGTGGCGTGTTCCCATTCTAAAAACTTTGGGCTTTACTCTGAGCGAATTGGCGCTCTTTATGTGGTCACTGAGTCGGCCAAAATCGCTAAAGCAGTGGAATCTAAACTTAAAATCATCGCACGGACGAATTACTCGAATCCACCTCGGCATGGCGCCGCAATTGTCTCGCATATTTTGTCGGAGCCGATGTTGAAAAAAATGTGGGAGCAAGGGGTTGCAGGGATGCAATCTCGCATTGAAAAGATGCGGAGAGCTTTTGTTGAGGCTCTGTCTTCACGCTCAATGAAACGGAATTACCTCTATTTGGCCGAGCGTGTCGGAATGTTCTGCTTTTCAGGACTGAAAAAAGAAGAGGTGGAGCGGCTGCAGAAAGAATTTGCAATCTACATGCCGCTTGATGGCCGCATTAATCTTGCGGGTCTATCCAATGAAAATCTTCTCACCGTCGTCGATGCCATCACAGAAGTGTCTCGATGATTTTTTTACACTTTAAAGCAAAACTAGTCAAAAAGCTCATTGAGAAATTTATTGAGATAGGTTCATGCTGAGGAAGTGAAGCGTTATACATATCTATTCATTGTTTTGCTTGTTCTAGGCCAGCTGAGTTTACCGACAGGTGCAGCGGATCGAATCCGTTCGCTATCGGTGGCAGCGCTCTCTCCCTCATGGCTCGGTTTTTCAAGTGTAAAAGAAGGGATATTTAAAATTGCGGCAGTTTGGCCGTCCGGTGGATATTACACATCTCCGGAAATAAAGAGCGAGCTGGAAGGGCTAAAGTTAGAAAATCACCATCTCTGGTATCAAGTGGAGCTGCTCAAAGCTCAAGTCAATCTGGAAAAACTCGTCGGAGAAGAGGCCGAGCTGCTAAAACGGTTTGTCAACGACGATGCGTATGCGAAAAGAAGAAAAGCCGAAATTTTTAGGCTGATCGATCTTTATACCCCGGCGGTGATCGGAAAAGTGATCTTTCGAGAGACGGCATCATGGAGCAGCTCTTTTTGGATTAATTTGGGAGAAAAGACAAATCGCGATCTGGGTAAAACTGTGATCGCAAAAAACAGCCCTGTTGTGGCCGGGATCTCTTTGCTCGGCATCATCGAATATGTCGGCGAGCAGCGATCAAGAATCAGGCTCATTACCGATGCAAGCATCACTCCTTCCGTTCGCATTTTAAGAGGCGGTCAGCAAAAGCAGGTGATTGCCGAGCAAGCGAAAAAATTACTCGAGATGCTGGAGTGTTTTGAGGAGATGGATCATCCTGTTAAAAAAGAGTTAAAAGAGTTCTACCAAAAACTCTGTCCCGGTGGAAACACTGAATATCTTGCCAAAGGTGAGCTGCGCGGGATGCGGTCACCTCTATTTCGGGGTAGGCATCCGCTTTTGCAAGGCGAGGGATTTAACTACGACTTTGAGGATGAAGAGGGGGCTGCTAGGGATCTTAAATCGTCATCACCCCTGGTCAAAAAGGGGGATATTTTAGTTACGACAGGGATGGATGGGATTTTTCCTGCAGGATTGCGAGCGGGACAGGTCGCTAAAGTTTTTCCTTTAAAAGAAGGCGCAACTGCATACGAATTGGACGCGATTTCGTTAATTGAAAATTTTGATGACATTTCTTATGTGACGGTTCTTCCGCCTATAAATGGTGAGGTTGAGTAAGAGTCTGTCTGCGGATTAAGCTTCTTTGGCCGACTTTCAATTCAAAATTGGGGATAATATACGTAAATTGATATTATCCCCCCCAATTTTGAATTGAAAGTCGGCCAAAGAAGCTTAATCCGCAGACAGACTCTAAAACCATTGACGAAGAAATCGTTTTTTTTTATTCTTTTTTCTATTCATATTAAAAAACCACTATGGAGGTTCATTATGAAATCGAAATTATTTGTTTTGTCATTAAGCGTTTTAGGAATGTCCTTCTTGTCGGCTAACGATGCTGTTGAAGTAAAGGCAGAGAAAGAAGTTGCTGTTGTTGAAGCAAAAAAAGAGGTTGCTGCAGAAGAAATTGCTAAAGCAAAAAAAGCGGAAGAAAGTAAAACCGCTCCTCAAGACAAACAGTCTTGCGCTGACTGCAAATAGTGCTTTATCCAAGAAGCTCTATCAGAAGATAGAGCTTCTTTGATTTCGTTCAAAATCGTTTCGTTTTCTCTAAATTCCCCAAAGATATATGTGTAAGTCGCTTTTCTTTGCATTTCGAAGTTGTATTCAGCTTCGGTAATCGCTTTGCCTAAATGTTGCTCTAAATTCAATTGCTGACCACATTGGTAAAGTGTACCGAAATGGCCGTCTAAAAAGAAAAGTGGTTTGTTGAAGGTTAAAAAATCGTAGCCGACGGAAGAAAAATCTCCGAGATAGAAATCGGAGGCGTTGAGAATGGGGTAGATGCAGGGAAACTCGGATAGGAAGGTAATATTCTGATGTTGATCAAACACTCCGCGTAATTGATGCGTTTCAACGGGGTGAAGATCGTCCAAAAAAGGATGCCACCGGATCACGATATTGTAATACTCGCTGACTTCTTGTAGAACTTTTTGTGCGTATGGCAAAAAAGAAGAGCTGTTTTCGCCATCGGGCCAAGAAGGCGCATAGAAGAGTGTTTTTTTGCGAGGATCTAACTTTAGCTCTTCTTGGAGCAGGTTGTCATAGAAGGATTGGTTTTTTTTGTAATACCGGTACCGGTAATTTCCGGTCATTACAGTCGAAGAGGTTTTTTCCAGACTTTTTGTCTTCTTGAGGTGATCTAGCATGTGCTGTCCGTATACCAAGGATATGTCTTTGGGCAGCGGCTCCTGCGAGTAGCCTTTATCGGAATTTCCATGAGGGCAATACACAATGCGCATTTTCTTTTTTAGCATTAATTCAAAAAGAGGCAAAAGTTCGATTGCCCAGCGGTGCCCCGATTCAAAAATCACATCGTAATGCTCGGCTAGATAATCCAAGGTGAGGGTTTGAAGATCGATGAGTGTACAATCGAGCTGAGGATAATATTTGAGTGCAGCTTGATAAGTGGAGGCTTCGGTGACAAGGAGGGGAATGCCGAGCTCAATGCATAAGACCCCAAGATGGTCCAAATAGTGAGCAGGGCCTGTGTGGATGGCAATCCAGCGGTCCAATGTCAAGCGGCTTTACCTCAAATGGTGCAATATTTCTTGTTGGGCAAGAGCCCATTCTTGTTTCCCAAAAGTGTAAGCATAAGTTGCCTGACGCATCGGTGTCAAATGGGATTGATCCCGGGCCAGACTATCAAATAGTTGATCCGGTTGGATGGTTTCCCCGCAACGGTGGAGATAAAGTCCGGGATCAGAAGAATCGCGGTTGGTAGGGTTGAAAAAGAACATCGGCCGGTTAAAGGTTAAAAAATCGTAGCCTACGGAAGAGAGGTCGCCTAGGTAGAGGTCGGTTTTTTCAAGGATGGGATATACAGGTGTAAATCCAGTGAGGAAGCGGATGTTGGGCAGGTTTTCGTGCTGTAGTTTGAATTGGAGCGCGCGGACATCTTTTTCGAGATTGGGGTGGAGTTTGATTAAAAGAAGGATTTGTGAGGGCAGCTGCTCGATCAGACGGTCTGCGACCATGAAAAAAGAGGTCGAATTTTCCCCATCTTGCCATGTCGGGGCATACAGGACGGTTTTCATTGCAGGCAGCTTTTCCATGAGCGCGTCATAAAATAGTTTATGCCTGCGGTAGTACTCTAGTCTGAAATTGCCCAGAGAAATCGAAGGTTTGAAAATTTGTTTGGTTTTAAGAAAGTCGACCATTTTAGGGCCGTAGACGAGGAGGGTTTCTTCATCATTGAGTCCTTCCATGAGAAAAGAAGCATGCCCCTTATCGGAGTTGCCGTGCGGAAGCCAGATCGTCTTCATTTTTTTTCTAAAGGTGGCTTCGGCAATAAAAAAGATTTCATCGAACATGCAGCGCGGGGTCGAATAGAAGAGGGTGTCGAAAGCTTGGACGATTTCAAAAGGAGCCTCTAAACAATTCCAATAGAGCAAGGTGAGATCGGGATAATAAAGCTCGGCTGTTTTGAATAGCTCTTCATCAGTCAGGATGAGAGGGATTTGCATGAGGCTGCAAAAAGGGGCCAGGTGATCCAGATAGTGTTCTAAAGGGCCGTAAATAAATCCTGCAGTCCTGGTACTCCGTTTCATCCAAATCTTGACAGTGGAGTTGCGTGAAAGCTCCTGCGATTGAGTTGTCAAAGATGGGGGTTGTGTTTCTGCAACACTGTCCCCATCTTTGACAATCTCAATCCCAGGGCTTTGACGCAGTCCACTGTCAAGATTTGGATGAAACGGAGTACTAGGAAGCATTCCTGTCATTGTAATCTTCCGGTGGAAGGGTCGCAATAGAGATCTTTGTTTTTTTCGCTGGAAGAGGCTGGAAGGCGGCCTGGTGATTCGCCAGATGAGTAAGCATTTCATTGCGGCTGCATTGAAGGTTCATCCGATCTAGCAGGGCAAGCATCTGGTCTCTGAGAGCTAGAAGCTCGCAGCTATTTTCATTATCGGGCGGTATCAGCTGTTCGAGTGGCACATCGGGATGAGAGTGGTTGATGGTTTCGAGAATCCCTGTGGTAACGATGCGGTCCTCGCGGAGGTAGCTTAGCTGCTCGATTAAATGGCCGCGCTCTTCCATCAGCTGGTTCAAGTAGGACATCTCTTTTTGGATGATGAGCATCTCTTCTTGGTGCAAGTTGCCCAGGAGCTGCCTCATGGTATCGATTTCTTTTTTCATCAGATTTTGGAGGTCTGTGTGGTGTTTTGTCCATTCTGTGGTCATTTTCAACTCCTTTTGAAGGAAAGACATGCAACCGACGTGCCAGAGGCGCAACTAGTTTATTTTAATCGGTTTGCAAGGAGGAAAAGTTGTGCTATGCTAACCTGGATGGAAAATAAAGCCATGCGACAGCTTGACGAGTGGTTTTTAGAGTGCCGGCGCGAGCTTCCCTGGAGGGAGAATAAGACTCCCTACCGTGTTTGGATCTCTGAAGTGATGCTGCAGCAGACGCAGGTTGCTGTTGTGATCCCTTATTTCAATAACTGGATGCAAAAATTTCCTACTATCCAGGCGCTCGCTGAAGCTTCGCTTGAAGAGGTTATCAAGATGTGGGAGGGGTTGGGCTATTATAGCCGGGCAAGAAACCTGCATAAAGCAGCGCAAATCGTGATGGAAGAGTTTCAAGGAGAGCTCCCTTCCACTTACGAAGAGTTGGACAAACTTCCAGGATTTGGTCCCTATACAATTGGGGCTGTGCTGAGCTTTGCGTTTCAAAGGAGAGCTCCTGCCGTCGATGGAAATGTCGTCAGGGTCCTTTCCCGGTTCTTTGCATCGGATCAAGATTGCGCTAAGAGATACCATTATGAAAAGCTGACTTTACAGGTCCTCTCTGAGGAGCAGCCATGGGTGACCATGGAAGGGCTTATCGAGCTCGGAGCTAAAATCTGCCAAAGAAAGCCTAAATGTTCAGAATGTCCCCTGATCGATGAGTGCCAGGCGTACCGGCAAGGGAAGACAAAAGATTTTCCAATTAAAAGAAAGCGGCCGCAGACGATCTGTTTAGAGCGGCAAGTGGCGATTATCTACTGGAAAGATGAGGTTCTTGTGAGGCAAGAAAAAGAGGGAAACGTCATGGCCGGACTCTATGAATTTCCTTATGCTCTACTGAATGAAAGGTTGGGTTTAGACCTGGCTTTAAAAAAAATGAGAGAACTTCCTCTCGTCAAACATGGGTTTACTAGGTATAATGTCACCTTGTATCCAGCAGTTTATGAGAGTATGGAAAAAAAGAATTTAGACGGATTTGAATGGAAGAAATGGCAGGAGCTCTTCCTGCTTCCTTTTTCTTCCGGACATCGCCGCATTTTAAAGGAACTCAACAATGCCTATTTTACATACTGAAAGCTCCAATGGATGGGGCGGCCAAGAAATGCGCATTTTGAAAGAAGCAATCGGTCTTCGGAGCCGTGGCCATGAGATTGTTTTTGCGGTGGTCCGCGGAGGCAAGTTGGTCGAACATGCCAGGAAAGCAGGATTTATTGTTTACGAGATTGATTTCAAACGTAGCAGGGCTTTGAGAGCGGTGCGGGATCTCGTCGCAATTATTCGAAAGAATAAAATTACCGTTGTCAATACTCATTCTTCTTTAGATGCGTGGCTTGGGGGCATCGCCGCACGCATCGCGCGCTCAAAAGTGGTTCGAACGCGCCATCTTTCGACGGCCGTACGGGGGCGACTCAATGCCTTTTTACTCTACCGGTGCTTAGCAGATTTTATTGTCACAACATCTTCAGGAATCATCCCTAAAATTGCCGAGCTTGCCCGTTTGCCCTCTTCCCGTTTTAAGTGCATCGCGACCGGGGTGGAGCCTTTTTCTGTCGATCCGAAGAAAGCCCAAGAATTTCGAGATCATTTGGGCGTGAAAGAGTCTGATATTTTGATCGGGACCGTCTGTGTTGTTCGGTCTTGGAAAGGGATTCAAGATTTGATTGAAGCGGCCCGCCTTTTAAAAGGCCTTCCCCATCTGAAATGGGTCGTTGTCGGTGGAGGCTATATTGAGAATTTCAAGCCGCTTGTCGATGCCTCTACACCCCTGGTTTTCACAGGACATCTTGACGATCCGTATACGGCTATTGCCGCCCTGGATATTTTTGCTCTTTTAAGTACGGCCCATGAAGGGATTTCCCAAGCCTCCCTTCAAGCGGCGCACCTTAAAAAATCTCTTATTACCACCACCATTGGAGGACTCCCCGAAGTCTGCTTGGACGGCGTTACCGGGATTCAAGTTCCACCATCCTCTCCCCAAAAGGTCGCAGAGGCGGTTTTACGCCTGGCCTCAGATCCCGAGCTCCGTAAAACCTATGGAGAGGCGGCCGCTAGATTAGTGAATCAGCAGTATACCTTGCAGCATACCCTGGATCAAATGGAGCATGTTTTTTTTAAATCGTTAACATAAAGTTTTAATGCAAAACTAAATTTTTCATTAACGTTCATTTATTGTTTAAATTTAATTGATTGTGCGTTATAATAATTTGCAATTATGACAAACATTTCAAGTGCATATGAAGCTGCATCTATTTTATTCAATAGACAAGACCCGCTGACGAATCGGCCTCTTAATTTTAATTCCGCACGAAAACATGTTCAAAAGCTGTGTATGGAAGGTGCTAAAGTTGCTGTGGGAATCGCCGGATTTGCGGCTGTTTCCTATTTGATGAATCAGCAAGCATCCTCTATGGCGGCTGCCGGCGTTTGTGCCGCTGTGCTAGGGGGCTCTCTATTATTGGCCTCCAGAGTCTCGGTATTTTTCCATGATGCAGTCAAGATTACCACTGCTTTAGTGCTCTTCCAAAAAGGATTCCTAAATTTAATAGGTTACCCTGTTGTTGCATCGGTGAAAGGATTAGTTGCGCGTTCGATAACGGTGCCACCCCCTGGTGATATTCCCGTTTCTTTAGTGACAAAGCTCTTCTCTGCTTATTTCTCTCCCCTTTGCCATTTCGTGTTGGGAGGGTTTTCACTCGCTTTAGCTGTTAATCTTGGGAAGGACGGATCTTCTCTGGTGACGCAAGGAAAAGGTTTTCAGCCGCAAAAACATCTCATTGACAGAGGAATTATTGCTCTTACCAAACCCATAACATATATTGTCACCAGAGTCCTTGGATATTCCGCTTCGAATCACGAAGTGCCCAAGGACGCCCAATAGAACCTCTTTTCTCTTATTGCCCTCTTCGCTAAACTAACCGATATGATTGAGGAAGTCCCTTTCGGAAAATTCGGGTTTGTTAAAAAACAGAGTATTGATTGGTTCAAAACGCATCTCTGGACCGTTGCGGGGCTAGCTGGCTTTATTGTTGTTGGAGCGATTGGAATCTCAAAATGGGTCAAGGGCGATGCGCAAGTAGACTATTTGGCTGCGGAGATGGCCTATCACCATTGGGAAGAGGGGAAAAACGACCATCTGGTCCAATTGCAAAAACTCATTCAAAAACATCCGGAGCTGCATGCAAAATACGATGGAGCCATTGCGCAAAAACTTTTGAGCAGCAGCGAAAAAGGGATTGCTACCAGCTATGGAAGGGCAACATTGAAGCGAATCGGGGATTTTTCTCCTTACTACAAAGATTTTTCTGCCTGTTCCTTGCTCATCGCTGACCAGAAACTAGAGGAAGCTTTGCAGAATGCAAAAGCATTGAAAGCGTCGATGGACTGTGACGACAGGTTTTGGGAAAAGAAGAGCGAGCTTGTGCGTCACGGTTGTATCTTGTACGCGTATAATCTTCTTCGCATTGCGATGTTGGAAAAGGCAGCTGGGACTCCCAAGGGAGAGCTGAGCGCTTGGGCTGAAGTGAAAAAAAGTGTAGGCTGGCACGAGACTCAACCTACAGGGGCCCAGCCTACATCAAGAACGTACGATCCGGAAGCTTATCTCTTGCTTGGGCAAAACTTTCAAAATCAAGAAATTTCTCTCCTCGACTACATCAAATATCGAGAAGAAGCGCTTAGAGCCTGTCTCTGAATTAAGCTTCTGTCAATTTTTGTGTTCTTTTGAGCCGATTTTTTTATTCAAATGAGAAGGGTAATATCAGCTTACGTATATGACCCTTCTCATTTGAATAAAAATTCGGCTCAAAAGAACACAAAAATTGACGAAGCCTTAATTCAGAGACAGGCTCTTAGAAACTTTTAGCCCTTCGTTGAATCGGTTGCCAGCATGTTCATCATCCGTCCACCAATGAGGCCGACAACTAAGAAGACAATGAAAGGCATAAAAATCGCTAGTAGCAGCGAGACTGCGCCGAGGACAATCTGAAGAGTCTTTTCTTGTTTGAAGATGAATTTAAACACTGTCTTCAAGAAAGAATCTGATTTGCTGGGGAAAATGGTGCCGACAACGGCGCCACCCATTGCAAAGAAAATGCTCCATCCGCTGCCAAAGTGGCCGACGAAGCTGAAGATACAGGTTAAAACAAACAGCGCGCAGAAAAAAACTTCATATCGGTGTTTCCTGGTAAATTCTTCGATTTCTTTTACCGATACACCTTTCTTGTTACCGTCCATAAATGTCTACTCCATTTCTTTTTTTCAATCTAATGATTGGTAATCTTTTTTGCAACCCCGATAAAAATTATAAGGCCGTCTCTTTAAAATATTGGCCAAATCCCCTACACTCTTGCAGATAATGGAGCTTTTTAAACCGACCAATCTAAAAAAGGATCTGCAAACGTGGCTCCCGCAAGGGGGGCTCATCCTTGCTGCAGCTTTATTTTCCATTATCTGGTTGGTTTTATTTGGGTTGGAAAGAGAAAGCGGAGAGTCCATTGCACGTGGCATGCCGTTTCCTTCGATTGACCATAGGACAATTGGCAAAGGAACTTTTGCGATTTCGCCAAGAGGCGTTAGCCCTGAATTTGAACCGCTCATTAATGAACTTGTGGTTCTCGGCAAAAATACGCGCCCCGATGGCGGGGCTTTTTCGACGATCACGATTGGACTGAAAACTTCCGGCGACCAAGAGCAGTTAGTTTCCGGTCAAAAACTTTTTGTGAGTACAGACGGCAGCCGTTATCAATTTGCCAGTGAAAAAACAGATTTAAGCCTTCTTCCGCTCCCCATGGCAGGATCGGATGTTCTCTTGCAAATCGAGACGCCAGATAAGAAAGAGGAGGTCGTATTAAAAGCCTCTGCGTTTTTGGCCTCTTCCTTGGACGAAGAGACGTACGTGCAAGTTCTTAAAAAAGGAAAAATGTGGGCGCCTGACCTCTTTTTACATCAGTGGGGTGGCGATGAATACCGTGACCTCAGCGCCAAGCAGAAGGTTGAAATCGACAATAAGGTCTATTTCCTATCAGTGGGCGATCTTTTGTGGTGGGACCAATGTGAATGGAAAGTCGGCAAGGCTGTTTTGCAAGATGCCCCTCTTGCCAAATTTGTGTCGTCCTCCGGGCAAGGGATGCATTTTGAAGTTTGGAATCCCACTGGATATATCTCTTCGTCAATCGAAATTGCCCTCCAAAGTTCTAAGCCGCCTCAAAAAGCAGAAGAGGCGATCACCTCTGTCAGGCCTCGATCGAATTCCGAAATCACCTGCCAGCTGGGAAAGCGGCGTGTGATTGTCAAAGAAGGGGACTGGTGGCTCAAGACTGATCGGCGATGGCGTTCTCTTAAAACAGCTGAAGACCTTGAAGCATTTCTTCTCCATGACATTCAAGGTGAGCTCTTCATCTTTGAAAAAGTCGAAAACATGAAAGGCAAAACCATTCTTAAGGGCCGCTGCTTTGACAAAATGAGAACAGAGTCGCTGCCCATTTCTTTAGTCGTCAATACTGAAAAAAAATCGCCCCCCTCTTCTGGCAAAAGTGGGTCTCCACAACAACCGATCATTGCAAAAAATAAAATGACAATTTCCCCTCTCCAGCACCAGAATAGCGAGGGTGAAGAAAAGTAGTGAAAAAGTATTTGCTCTTTCTTCTCCCTCTTTTGCTGTGCGCGGAATCGATTTCCGAAAAAAAAGCCTCGCTTGTCCAAAAAAATAGTTCGATTGGGAGCGATATCTCCTTGCTAAATGACCAGCTTTCGACTTTGAAAAAAAGCTTAAGTGAGGCGTATGGCAAAGCAAATCGGTTAGCCAAAGAGGAGGCAGATGAAGCGGCTTATGAGGCTGTTTTGACTGAAGTCAATCGGCTCAAAAAGGAAAAGCAGCTGTTAGAAGAATCGTGGCGTGAGACAGCTGTTCAAGAAGGGAGCCAGGACGGCGAATCGTATTCTCTGTGGGATCAAGAAGAGATTACTTTAAGCCAGCTCGTGATGGAGTATGGTTCGGCAGATTATCTCTACGTGATTCCTCCGGAATACGCCACCATGAAGCTCAATCTCTATTCAAACATCCCGATCCCTCGTCAATCATGGACAGACCTTTTGGAGATGATGCTTTATCATAATGGTTTTGGACTCAAAAAACTCAATACATATGCTAGGCAGCTCTATCTTTTGAAACTCGACCTTGGCGCTGTTCATACCATTGCTTACCGCCCAGAACAAGTCGCAACAATTGCCGATGGAAGCCGTATCTGTTATCTGGTCATTCCTCCCATCGAGCAGGTCAAAACCGTTTTCCAATTTTTTGAAAAATTTTCCGATAATAAACAAACGTTTGTCCATCAATTGGGCAATAAAATTGCGATCGTTGCTGCCAAAGAAGAGATCGAAAAATTGATCGACTTCTACGACAAGGTTTGGGAAGGGCATGGTGGAAAAGTCACGCGAGTCGTTCATGTCAACAAGATCCGTATCAAAGAGATGGAAAAAATCTTAACAACTTTTTTCAATGAGGCGTTGGAAAAAGGGCGTGCGCCGTTCGGA
This sequence comes from Rhabdochlamydiaceae bacterium, assembly GCA_036263375.1. Lineage (GTDB taxonomy): Bacteria > Chlamydiota > Chlamydiia > Chlamydiales > Rhabdochlamydiaceae > PALSA-1444. The sequence goes on from DATAHB010000121.1 coordinate 30,328, forward strand.
AAACCCGAACAGGAAGGGCTTGGAATGTTTGCTCTTGGCAATAGCAACAGTCTTGTCTTCATCGGCTCTAAAGAGACCGTCGATCGCGCAGAAAAAATCGTCAAAGACACCGAGGAGCAGTTAGAAGATCCTTCGGAAATGACGATCTATATTTACACCTGCCGCCATAGCGACCCGAATGACCTTGCGCAGACATTAGAAAAAGTTTATAGCTCCCTCATTTACGCAGGACAAGAAGGTGTTCCACAAGAAACAGAACTGAATTATCATTCAACCGTCCAAGGCGCTAAGGCTCCTCCGGAAGGGTATCCGCCCACGCAGCCGCTTGTCATCACGCCGCCTCCGCTCCATCCGGGGATCACGACCAAAGTGGAGATTGAACAAAATGTTCCAGGCCATTTTATCCCTGACCCAAAGACCGGCACTGTTTTAATGACTGTGCGGCGAGATACACTGGGGAAAATTAAAGAGCTTCTTAAAAAACTCGATATTCCCAAAAAAATGGTGCAGCTCGAAGTCTTGCTCTTTGAAAGAAGAATCAATTCCCACAACAATTTTGGCCTCAATCTTCTGAAACTCGGCAAAACCCACAACGGTGTTACTTATAGGCCCGTCGGCGGTCCCGACATCGATATAAACGATAAAGCGACGTTCGGTAAGGGCGTTTTGCAATTTTTCTTTCATGGTCCTGCCCACAAATATACTCCTCACTTCGATATCGCTTATAATTTCTTGCTCACCCAAGACGATATTCAGCTCAATGCTGCGCCTTCGATCATCACGGTGAATCAGACTCCAGCGGCCATTTCGATTATGGAGGAGCTCTCAATCAACAACGGCGCAGCTCCTGTGAATACGAGTTCTGGACAGATCACCTATGAAAAGTCGTTTTCTAGAACGCAATACGGGATTAACATTGTTCTAACACCGACTATCCATATGCCTGACGAGGCCGGTGAAGAAAAAGGCGCGGTGACGCTCAAGACCAATATCTCGTTCGATACAACTTCAAAACATGACAAAGACAAGCAGCCAAATGTCGATCGGCGCCACATTGAAAACGAAGTTCGTGTTGTCGACGGAGAAACGGTTGTGCTTGGCGGTCTGCGTCGCAAATCGCAGGAAGATCATGAGGAAAAAGTGCCGTTCTTCGGCGATATTCCTCTCATAGGAAGATTTTTCGGTACCACTCGATTGATTGACAATGATACGGAGCTCTTTTTCTTCATCACTCCCAAAATTGTCTATGATCCTAAAGCAGAAATGGAACAAATCCGCACCGAAGAGCTCAAGAAAAGACCAGGTGATATCCCTGAATTTTTGTGCCTAGTTGATGAAGCACGAGAAAAAAATGCTAAGAAATTTTTTAAACAGAGCTTAAAAACATTCTTCTGCCATGAACGATAGATCAGAGATGCTTTGCCAAGAATTCAATATTCTCTATGTGACAGATCTCTCTCTGTATCCCTTTGTTCAGGGCAAAGTGCAAACAATCCCTTACACAATGGCTAAAAGTCGATTGGCACTACCTGTCGATGAACAAAACGGTGTGCTTATCGTTGCCTTGGAAAATCTTCTTGACCTGGAAAGCTTAGAAGAGATCCGGTGCCATACCGGAAAAAAAATACGGGAGATCTGCGCACCTCGCGAGGCCATCGAAGCTGCCATACAGCAGTGCTATCATCAAAAAGAAGATGCGGCGTCTGCTCTGATTGCAACTCTGAAAGAAAAAAGCTCGGAAGGCGCGATCGAAACAGAAGGATACGATCTTCTTGCTCAAACGGCCGATTCTCCTGTCATACGTCTTCTAAATATGGTCCTTGCTGAAGCGATTCAGCAGGGAGCCTCCGATATCCATTTTGAGCCTTCGGAGCAAGGGCTTGCAATCCGTTACCGTATCGATGGCGTTCTCCAGCTTAGGCATGTTCCTCCTAAAGAGCTTCAAGCGCAGCTAATTACACGGATTAAAGTGCTTGCCCGTCTTGATATCGCCGAACAACGGCTTCCGCAAGATGGACGGATTAAGTTGAAAATTGGTGGTCGCGAGATCGATTTTCGCGTCAGTACGATTCCCGTTGTGTTTGGAGAAAGAGTTGTTCTCAGGATTCTCGACAAAAGCAATATCGTTCTTGGATTAGATCGGCTTGGCATGCCGTCGGGTGCTTTAGACAAGTTCAATAAACTGATTCACTTAAGCGAAGGAATTATTTTTGTCACCGGGCCCACGGGTAGCGGAAAAACAACGACGCTTTACAGTGCGATCAACGATGTGAACTCTCCTGAAGTCAATATCATGACCATTGAAGATCCCGTCGAATATAAATTGCCAAATATGGCCCAAGTCGGCGTCAATCCCAAGATCAATCTCGATTTTGCGAGAGGTCTACGGCATATCTTGCGGCAAGATCCTGATATCATCATGATCGGAGAAATCCGCGATAAAGAGACCGCTGAAATTGCGATTCAAGCCTCCTTAACAGGGCACTTAGTTCTCAGTACGCTTCACACCAACGATGCTCCCTCTGCCTTAACACGGCTTGTCGAAATGGGAACCGAGGCATATTTGCTCTCATCGACCGTTGTCGGTGTTTTAGCCCAACGGCTTGTGCGCACCATCTGCCCCCATTGCAAAGAAAGTTATCTCCCCAGCCCACTCGAATGCAAAGAACTCGGGATCGAGCGAGTCCAGCCTTTCTATCGCGGATGTGGTTGCAGCCACTGTTTCGATCTGGGTTATAAAGGACGGCACGGCATTTACGAACTCATGGTCATGAATCACGCTGTCAAACAGCAGATCTTGAAAAGCGCCGATGCCATGGAGCTCAGAGAAGTCGCTCTTGAGCATGGCATGGTCCCGCTGCGCACTGCCGGATCAGAGCTAGTTTTAAATGGAGTCACAACTGCTGCCGAAGTGCTCCGCGTCACCCGCGGCTGCGAAGGAGAGTGATGCTTTATCGTTATCAAGCGCTCTCGAACACAGGAAAAAAGATCTCCGGCGTCGTTGATGCCGACTCGATTCATGCGGCCAAAGAAAAACTCCGTAAAGAACAAATCCTCGTCATCAATCTCGATCTTTTTCAGGAGAAGAAAAAAGAAATTACCATCCCCTTCCCCTTTTTACTCGATTTGACGCGGATGCTCGGGCAGCTGCTAAGCGCAGGGATTCCTCTTTTTGAAAGTTTGGTGATTATCGAGGAAAAATACCACTCCCATCGATTCCATCCTCTTTTGATGGACCTTTGCGACAGCCTTAAAACAGGACTCTCGCTTTCAGAAACGCTCCGAAAATATCCTCAAAGCTTCGACCCCATCTATATCGCGATGGTGCATGCAGGAGAGCAAACCGCTTCGCTTCCAACGGTCTTCGAAGAGCTCTGCGCTTTGCTTGAAAGGCAGCAAAAATTAAAGAAACAGCTGTTTTCCGCCGCCGCTTATCCTGCTTTTTTAGGAGGGTTTTGCGCCTTGGTGTTTGCCGCGCTGCTGCTCTTTGTGATTCCCTCAATGAAAAATCTTTTTGAAGGGCGCGATCTCCATCCCATTACCCGTTTTGTTTTTGGAGCCAGCGATTTTGTCACTGCTCAAGGATTCATTATCTTGATTGCCCTTTTACTTTTTGCCGCCGTCATTGCAACCTGCATTAAAAATCCGGCTCTTCGTCAGAAATTAGATGGCCTTTTTTTAACACTTCCCTTTGTCGGAGAATTTTTACGAGAAGCAGCGACCATCCGATTTTGCCGGACAGCCGCTCTTCTCCTTTCCGGCGGCCTGCCGATTTTGCAAACCTTGCAGCTTTCCCGCCACGTCATGAAAAATCGATTGTTGGAAGAAGTCATCGTCAACGCAGAGCAAAAAATTAGCGAAGGAAAATCTTTAAGCCAAGAATTAAAAGCCTCTCCGTTAATCCCTCCCATCGTACCAAGGATGCTGGCCGTTGCCGAAGAGACAGGAAAAACCGCATTTATGTTACAAGATATAGCCAACATCTGTGAAGAAAACCTTGAGAAGAAGCTACAACAATTCACAGCCTTCCTACAGCCCGTTTTGCTTCTTCTGCTCGGGCTTATTGTTGGCGTTGTTCTGCTTTCGATTTTAATCCCGATGACAGATGTCGGTTCAGCATTACAAACTTGAGGACACAATGAAAAAGAAAAGAGCTATTACCTTGCTTGAGATCATGATCGTGATCCTGCTGATTGGACTGATCGGCGGTGTTGTCAGCTATAATTTGAAAGGCACCTTAGATAAAGGAAAAGCCTTTGCTTCGAAAGAAGGCGCTAAAAAACTCGAAGACATTCTCAACCTTGAAATCCAACAAGGAACAAGAAAGGCTCTGGTCGTTGCTCGCGATAACAGTGACAACAGAGAAGTTGTCCAAGCGTGTCTTACGAATTCCGGACTGATTTCCTCACAGCAAATCAAGAAATTTATCAAAGATGGCTGGGGCGAATATTATACCATTCGGAAAGTGAAAGGCCAAGAACAAGTCGTTGTCACTTCTCGAAGATACGAAGAGTATAAAAAAACGCATCATACCGAAGATTCCGATGAGCCTCCGGTTGAAACAGAAGAGTAGTACAAGATTTTGATGAAACGATGTACTAGGCCGCTCTCGCTTCTGGAAATCGTGATTGTCATCGCGCTTATCGGAATGATGGCGGCTTGGGGCACATGGTCTCTCAGTGATTTATTGGCCCAGCAACGACGTCAAGCTGAAATCGATGAGCTCTACACTTTTATCCAAGAGCTTCAAATCGAAGCTCTCGCTTTACAATCTGATCTAGAGCTCATCTTTACTCAAGATCGGAATCGACTTTGCGTGAGCAGCAAGACACCCGAGAAAATCTTGCGTAACAAGACGGTGGTACTTAAAGGGATCAAAGAACTCAAATTTCACAACCAAATAAAGTCGAAATTCGCCTTACAAATTTTGTCCACAGGGCGGATTATTCCTACCGGGCTTATAGAAATACAAAAAGACAAGGGGAGCCTTTGGATTGATCTGCGGCAGCCGCTTTTAGTGAAATTTTTTGACAAACAGCCCCCCCTAATCCCCGAATTGATTCCCGATAAACCCAAAAAGAAAGATGGTGGTCTACATGCAACTCATAAGCCCGGCTTTTGAAAATGGCGGTTCTATTCCCTATGTTTATACCTGCGATGGAAAAGACATCAATCCTCCTTTAGAAATTAAAGGTGTTCCCGCTGGCGCCAAGTCTCTTGTTCTGATTATGGACGATCCCGATGTCCCTTCCTTTGTTCGAAAGGATCAGATGTGGGTCCACTGGGTGATTTATGACATGCCGCCAGAAACGCGGACTCTGAAAGAAAATTCAACGCCTCCGGGAATCCTGGGAACTAATACAGATAATGAGCGACGGTACCAAGGACCTTGTCCTCCGGACCGTGAGCACAGGTACTTTTTCAAACTCTATGCTCTCAAAGGAGTTCTTAAATTAAAACCCGGCGCAACTAAAGCACAGGTTGAAGCCGCCATGGAAGGACAAGTGTTGGAGAAAACCGAGCTGATGGGCCGCTACGTCCGCTCAAAAAAATAAAAGTTGTGACCACTTAATCACGAACTAGAGCTTCTTAGAGAAACGAATTTGTCGTAATTCGCATTCAGGAATCCTCTTCTCAATCTTCACGCCGCCATCTATTCGAAGGTCTAAGGATTGATAAAACTTCTGAGCCGCCTCATTGGAGTCCAATACCCAAAGCACGACTCTTTTATAACCGGTATTCTTGCAGCTTTGAATAGCAAGTTCAGCAAGTTTTGTCCCAACACCTCTTCGCCAATATTCTGGGTGGACATATAAAGTTCTAATTTCTATCACCTCTTCGTTGGGCAAATCTTGATCGCGGTAATTTCCAAAGTTAACAAATCCAATGACTTTCTTATCCAAAGTTTGCGCAAGAAACGTCTTTGTTGTAGGGCTCTGTAGTATCCCTTTCCATTCTTCTGCTTTTTGCGCAACTGTCACGCTCTCCAGGTGAGAAGCAGGCATTTTCCCTTGGTAAGCCGCTTTCAGGGATAAGACCCAAACTTCTGCTAACCCATTAATGTCGTCTGGTGTTGCTTCACGAAATAGTGAGGATAAATGAGATCTCATGGTGCACTAAGTGTTCCTTCATTCATCGGTGCTACGATTTGTTTTAAAAGATAAAGGATATATGAATTTTTCTCTAAAGGGAAGGCGTGTTTCCAAAATTAATTTTTAATATGGGCAATTAACCATTCTTATCCGAATACTACCACCTCTAAATTAGGAAATTGATATGTCAGTAGCGGTAGTAAGAAATTTTGCAGGTCCTATCGGCTCTGCGCTTTTGGGATCCATTTCTTCCACTGTCCTAAGCCGCTACGGCTTTTCTTGCAGTCTGGAGAGTAGTGTAAAAGTTGCGGTTGTCATTTCCCTTTTTGCCAAGACTTTCCAGTCTGTTTACAGTAACGCCTACTCTCGAAAAAGCACGACCGCTGCGGAGGTTTTTGGGTCCTATGTGGCTTCAAGTGCAATCATCGTTTTAGGTCGGTGGTTGTTGAAATTCAACTTATCCTACCCGTTCATGGTAGGACTAACCGCCCTTTCCTATCTGGCAGATTTCGCTGCCTCCAAAATATGGAAAGATGTTGTGCACTGGGCTGTTAAAAATAATGTGGTTTATCTTTCTTTAGTCCCAAACTATAATCCTTATGCTAAAGCGCATGCGATAGGCCGCTTTAAGGTCGATACCCCTGAATGGAAGCACTTTGTGAAAGAGGCCTCTGGGAAATTTTCACTCAGGGGCCTTGCTTCTCAATTCTCTTCGTATTTTTCCAATCAGCTGCTTTACCCCCAATTGGCCAAGTCTTGTATTCGTGACCACGAACAATTTGCCTGTGTGGTGGACTCATCAGACAATAAAAAATTCAACGCAGATGATATCAACGGGTTTCATATTTCAGAGAGGCCGCTTCATTTATTTGCGATTTCCACTGCCGATGGTTCGGGGCCGGGCGAGGATCCCGCTGTCATTGCTAAAGCCGTTAACAGAGGCTTTATAGAATCGTGCGCTCAAGGCTATCGCTTTATTGATCCCGCGAATAGCCCACAGATGTCTCTATCCAAATCTAAGCTTGCCAAGATGATTGTTTCGGCAGTCGACGCAGCGCAGAACTATGCATTATTTCAATCGAAAAAGAAAGATGGAGACAAGGCGATCGGCTGTACGACACATTTAGGCGTGGTCGTTGCTTTCAAAGAGGGTGAGGATGTTGCTCACTGCTTTTTTACGACGGTAGGTGATTCTAAATTGCTTGTTAAATATCCCAGCGGGGATTTGGTCGACTTAACTCCCTATGAAGATCGGAAAGACCTTAGAGATCCGGGAGGTCAGTTGGGAACTAAATACCGTAAAGGCGGGGATGAACCAGGT
>DATAHB010000122.1:0-8646 GCA_036263375.1 Rhabdochlamydiaceae bacterium
ATGACCAACCCGGCACATCAGGGTATTCTGACTCGTAAGTGGGAAGCCAAAGGGGAATTTTTTCGCGAAACTCGGTTTCTAAAAAGAGCTTACCAGGGAAAACGCTGCTATTGTTATAAGATACAGGAGAATTCAGTGCAATTTGAAAAAGCCGAGATGTGCATCGCGTAAATTTCAACTGGTCCAAAAGGGGCTGCTTTAAAATTTCAAAAAGCGCTTCGGGTTTGCTTGGCAGGTGTAAAATAGGTTGAAATTCCTTCCTAAGGCAGAGCTTTGTTGCCCATTTGCAAGTCAAGCTAAAGTTGTTTACCGTTTGAACATCGTCAACAAGACTTAAAACTTTCATCACGAGCTCTGAGGGCATGGTGTAAATGGGTGTAGAAGGAACTTCGATGGAAGTTTTTTGGATGAGAGCATGGGTTTCTTTTTTTCGATCATCGGGATTTTTAGCCCATGGGCTTGGGTAAGGGGCGAGTGTGGGTAACACCGATTCTTGTTGAACAAGAGCAACCACAATTGAGCAAACCCAAAGAGCGACAGGGACTATAGAGACAAAATCCGCAGTAAATCCCTTATATTTAATAGCTTTATTGTTCCAAATAATGGAGACAGACATTCCAATCGAGGTTACAGCCCAGGGAGAGATCTTCACCCAAAGATTGAAAGGTGAAGTCATTTTGGTAATGATGAGGATGAGCCGGGCCACATAGGAGACCTTCCAAGCTTCATCGTGATCAAGAAGTCGTGGATTTCCATTGTTCCACTGAATAAATTGAATAGAGCGCTTAGGAATTAATGCATAGCCAGCCAAACCGAAGCATGTTAGCAAGTCCTGCCACTTACTCTGCCCTAGAATTATTTGGGTTTCCCCGTAGATGCTCATGGGTGGTTCTCCGGAAATTGCATGTCACATCTCTTTTATAAAATCGACGAAACCTGAATCCGTTAACAGTCTCTAATATGAGATGCGCATGTTTACTCTATACAATTATATATGATTTTATCGGTTTATTAAAGGTTGCATATTTGTTTAAAGACGCTTTTGCAGCTATCTTGTGCGCGAATGCAAATAAAAAATTTACTTTAATTCGATTGAAGTTCCCTTTTTTGGGGGTTTGAGGTATAATAGATACATGAAAAATTTTAATCGACCGACGGCTAAAATTGTTGGTACCGGGAGCTATGTCCCTGAGAAAGTGCTGTCTAACCAAGACCTCGAGAAGATGGTCGAAACGAGCGACGAGTGGATTGTCAGCCGTACGGGGATGAAAGAGCGCCGTATTGCCCGGGGGGATGAATTCACTTCGGATATGGGCCTGGCAGCGGCTAAAAAGGCTTTAGAAGCGGCTAAAATTCCGGCTGAAAGCCTAGACCTTATCTTATTTGCAACTCTGACCCCCGATTACATCTTCCCTAGCACAGCTTGCCTGATCCAGACCCAGCTTGGCGCCACGAAAGCGGCAGCAGTCGATGTCCAAGCCGCTTGCACAGGCTATCTTTATGTGTTGGGCATGGCAAAGGCATTCATTGAATCAGGCATCTATAAGAACATCCTTGTCATCGCTGCAGAAAAACTCTCCAGCATCGTCAATTATACTGACCGCAATACGTGTGTGCTTTTCGGAGACGGAGCTTCTGCCGCTGTCATCTCCTCAGAAGGCTCAGGTCTTGCTATTCGGGAAATTTCACTTGGATCCGATGGCGAGCTAGCCAAACTGCTGATTCTTCCAGCCGGTGGATCTCGTCAGCCGGCAACCCGTGAGAGCGTCGATGGCGGCCTCCACTTTCTCCAAATGGAAGGAAAAGAGGTGTTTAAACATGCTGTCCGCCGGATGGAATCGGCATCGAAAGAAGTGATTGATCGCGCAGGCGTTAAAGAAAGCGAGATTTCTTGGCTCATTCCTCACCAGGCTAATATGCGGATTATTGAAGCGCTTGCTAAACGGTTTGAAGTGCCGATGGAAAAAGTCTTCATCACCATCCATAAATATGGGAATACCTCTGCCTCTTCTGTCGGAATCGCCTTAGATGAAATGCTCCGGCAAAATAACGCCAAAAAAGGAGACAACATTCTTTTAACAGCGTTTGGAGCGGGCCTTACTTGGGGAGCCTCGATATTAACCCATGAATAAAATCGCATTTATTTTCCCTGGACAGGGAGCGCAGTACGTCGGCATGGCCAAAGATTTTTACGACGCGTATCCGATCGTTCGTGAAACGTTTGAAGAAGCCTCTAAAATTCTCTCCTTTGATTTTACAAAATTGATTCTCGAAGGACCCGAATCTGAGCTCACTCTAACCAAGAATAGTCAGCCGGCTATTTTTATCGTCAGCGTTGCCATTTTGCGTGTGATTCAACAACAGTATCCTCAGTTGCAGCCGTCGGTTTGCGCGGGATTAAGCTTAGGGGAGTACACAGCTTTATATGCTTGTGGCAGGATCTCTTTTGCAGATGCTCTGCAGATTGTTGCGGCGCGTGGCAAGTACATGCAGGAGGCATGTGAAGAACAATCCGGCTCGATGCGCGTTGTTTTAGGACTCGATCCGCAAATGGTAGCTGCACACCTTCCTGAAAACATCTGGGTCGCCAACTTAAACTGTCCTGGACAAGTGGTGATCGCTGGATTGACGAGCGCAATGCCTGCAGCAGAAGAGCAGTTAAAAGCCCAAGGCGCAAAACGCGTGCTTCCTTTGGAAGTGTCAGGCGCTTTCCATACGCCTTTGATGCGATCGGCTCAAGAGAAGTTGAAAAGCCAGCTCCTTTCTGTCTCTTTAAAAGAAAGTTCCATTCAGTTTGTGATGAATGTGCCCGGAGATTTTGTTGACTTTAGTTTTCAAATTCGCGACTATCTTATTGCTCAAGTCGCCAGTCCAACACAGTGGGAAAAGGGGATCCGCCTTTTAGATGATGTCGATTTCTTTATTGAAATCGGACCTGGCAGGACATTAAGCGGAATGAATAAAAAAATCGGTGTCAAAGGGCAAATGTTGAACATCGAAAAAACACCAGATTTGGCACAGTTAGCACAATTATATGTTACATCACCTCAAGGATAAGGCCGCTGTCATCACAGGCGGGACTGCCGGGATCGGAAAAGAAATCGCACTCGCATTTGCTAAAGAAGGCGCTCATGTGGCGATCTTCGGCACGAATGCAGAAAGAGCAAAAGAAGTTCTCGAGCACCTAAAACAAACCTATCCAAACCAAAAATTTCTTATAAAACTCGCTGATGTTTCCGATAAAAAAGCGGTCGATCAGGCGCTTCAAGAAATTTTAGCCGAATTTGGAAAAATTGATATTCTTGTCAATAACGCTGGGATCACGCGCGACGGCCTTTTAATGAAGATGGCCGAAGACGATTGGGATCGAGTCATTGCCGTGAATCTTAAATCTGTTTATAATACGTGCCAAGCTCTTGTCAGACCCATGTTGAAGGCTAGATGTGGTAAGATTATCAATATCACGTCCGTGGTTGGCCTCAATGGGAACGCAGGACAAACGAATTATGCGGCCTCGAAAGCAGGGATGATTGGATTTACCCAGTCACTTGCCAAAGAGGTTGCCAGCCGCGGCATTTGTGTCAATTGTATTGCCCCCGGTTTTATTAAAACACCGATGACCGATGTTTTAACCGAGGAGCAAAAAGCAGGGATTTTGAAGCAAGTACCGATGAATCGATTGGGTAATGCCGAAGAAATTGCAAGTGCTGCAGTTTTCTTAGCCAGCGACGGGTCCAATTATATCACGGGACAAGTGCTGACGGTCGACGGCGGAATGGTTATGTAAAAGACGCAACAAAAAAGGAAAACTATGCTTATGTCATCTCTAGAAAAAGACGTCATAGACATCGTTGTTGAGCAACTCGGTGTTGACGCAGCAGATGTTACGCTTGAAAAATCATTCATCGAGGATCTCAATGCCGATTCTCTCGACCTCACAGAGCTCATTATGACATTCGAAGAGCGTTTCGGTTTTGAAATCTCTGAAGAAGATGCCGAAAAGCTCAAAACCGTCGGCGATGTCGTTGCCTATATCCAAAAGAAAAAAGGCGCTTAGTTCTTTCTCACAAAAGACCATCCTTTTCGGATGGTCTTTTATCTTTAAATTCTTTTATACCGCGCGTCTTGACAAAGTCGTAGCAAGTCCAATTTTATCAATCAAGATTTAATCGACTATAATATTTGACTACAAAAAATAGATTGTATAGATGTTCAAATAATAGAGGACCATCATGCAAATTCTGAAAAAAATTAGTTTCTTTTGCTACCTAATCTATCCGTTTTGGATCATGGCTGCAGAAATAAATTCATCCAAAGCTCTCTATCCAGTTGGAATGAAACAAATGGAATTTATTGCCCCCGATAGCCAAGACCGTCATGTCGCATTTACATTATTTTATCCCGCGGTCATTCAAAAAGATATGACTCCCTATAAAATGCTTTTTTTCACGGATCTAAATCTCTATAAAGAAGCCTCCCCTTTGTCTGATGGGAAAAAACGACCACTTATTGTCTTTTCTCATGGATGGGGAAGCAATGGAGCTTACTACGCCTGGTTTGCTGAGTTCCTGGCTGCCCGAGGGTATATTGTTGCGACAGCTTATCACTATCGGGCCAATACCTATGATTCAACGGTGATGTACCTGGCAAATAAGCTTTGGCAACGTCCTATGGATATCAGTTTGATCATGACATTTTTATTGGAAAACAAATTGTGGGGACCTCTCATCGATCCGAATCGAATTGGAGTGGCTGGTCACTCACAAGGGGGATTTACAGCAATTTGGATCGGAGGAGCGAAAATCAACAAAGATAAATTTCTCGATTTTCAACGCAAATGGATCAATAATTACATGGTTCCAGAGTATTTGCGAAAAGAGTTACCTCTTGATGCAGGGCCAGCGCTTCATGTTCATGACAAGCGCGTGAAGGCAGTTTTTGCAATGGCCCCAGGGGACTTCCAAGCTTTTGGCATGGATAAGGAAGGTCTTCAGCAGCTGAAAATCCCCACCTATATTATTGTTGGATCCATCGACACACAAGCTTCTGTCAAGGAAAACTCGGAATTTGCGGCTAAGTATATTCCCAATGTGAAGTTAGAAGTGATACCTGGCCCTGTGGATCATGAAGTCTTTGTTAACGAGTGCGGCCAAATGGGGAAAGATGCATTTCCCGGAGCTTGTATTGATGCACCTGGTGTTGATCGTGCAAAGCTTCATGAAGCGATCGGTCTCACAGCCTTGAAATTTTTTGATAAGAACATGCCAGTAACGAAGTAAAGTATACACAAAGGGGTTCAAAAACCGACTTTTGAATCCATTTGTGTATAAAAACAGCTTTGACAATTTTTTTGACGATATAATTCTAAAAAGATAGAATGCCTTCCGCACCAGAGGTGCCTCTTAAGAGGCTGAGAAATCGAAAGATTAACTCTTGTAACTTGATCTGGGTAATACCAGCGGAGGGAGAGTGTAAATGGAATCATTCAAAAACCGTCTTGCCGGCATGATCGGCAATATTTTGGGCCATTATGATAAGGCCCTTTTTGGCCTAGCAGCGCCGTTCATTGCACCGCTGTTTTTTGGCCCTGCAGACCCTCTGACAGCTCTCATTTTAACCTACGCGATGCTTCCATTGGGTTTTGTAACAAAACCGCTGGGATCCGTCTTTTTTGGCAGGATTGGCGACCGGTATGGTCGGAAGTTCGGTCTTTGCTGTTCTTTGGTTGGGATAGCCTTTTTCACATTGGGCATAGGATTTCTACCTGTCTACACAACAGTCGGGGCCTGGGCGCCTGTAGGTCTTGCGCTCACACGGATGTTGCAAAGTTTTTTTATGGCAGGCGAGTCGACGGGAGCAGCTCTTTATCTATTGGAAAATACGCCTTCTGAAAAAAGAACTTTCCTTAGCGGGCTCTACGGAGCCTCTTCGCTTGTGGGGTATATCATTGCTTCGGGACTGGTGGCTTGGTTTAGCCTGAAAGGCTTTATCGACGAAGGGTGGCGCATCTTGTTTTGGATCGGCGGTATTGCCGGGGTGTTTGGGCTATTTTTAAGACTGAAGAAAAAAGAAGACGATTTTCAGCCGGTCAAAAAGCTTCCGCTTTTTCAGGTGTTGACGCAGCACCGCACCTCGCTGCTAAAGATTATCTTGGCTTCCGGGTTCTCCTATGTGACCTATGCGATGCCCTGCGTTTTAATGAATGGCTTTGTCCCTCTTGTCACCCATTTAAGTAAAACAGCGGTGATGGAGATCAATACGCTCCTTTTGATCGTCGATATGGTCTTGCTGCCGGTTTTTGGCTATTTGGCGCAAAAATTTGGAAAAGAGAGGCTGATGTTCATCGGAGCTTTTGGGTCGGCAGCCTTGGCAATCCCGCTGTTTTATTTGGTCGGCGGAGCCTCTTTAGGAGTTGTCATTGCAATCCGTTTGAGCTTAGTGATCTTGGGGGTTGTCTTTGCTGCACCGTATCATGCCTGGGCATTAGAGCGGGTCGCTCCGGAACATCGGTATACGATTCTCTGTTTAGGGAGCGCCCTGGGGTCGCAGCTCATCGGAGCGCCGGCTTCTGCGATTGCTTTATCGCTTTATCAGCTCACCGGCTGGGTCTGGTCGCCTGGAATCTATCTGACGATCATTGGAGCAGCAGCCTGTGTGGTCGTTAAAAAGGCTGCACGGAGCAAAGAAGGAATATTCCAGGATTCTTAATCAAAAACGCTTTAAGGAGAATTTCGCCAGGTGAGGTAGGGTTTCTTTGCGTGAGTTACTCTATTAAAGATCACTGGTGTGAATGATATAATGATAAGAATGATAGAAGAGAGAGAAGAATTAATGGTAGAATTTTCTAGCAAATTTGCTCTCCTTTTAAAACCCATTTGATAAGAACTGTCTTACTCCGTCTTGATTTGGACCCAGGCGTCGCGGATCTTTTCCTGGGAAGTGAGAAGGCGGGCGAAGTGGAGGGGGCGGAGCTCGGGAGACGACATCGTCATGAGGGTGCGAGCGTCGGGAGTTAGATCGAGGTCGTCCATCACATCGACAGTGGAGGGGAAAATACCGAAGGTGTCGTAGTGGGTCTTCATTGAATCGCGGGTAAAGAGGAAGTTGATGAGTTGGTAGGTGAGATCTTGTTTGGAGCTTGTTTCGGGAATACAGAAATTTTCGATGGTGACAAAGGTTCCTTCTTTAGGAATGACATACCCGACAAAGGGGAATTTTCGCATGGTTCTCCAGATATAGGAACTGGAGGTGACGGCAATGGCGCTGTTTTTAGTGGCGAGAAAGTAGTCGGCACGGAAATCGGCATAGGCGTTGACGTACTGTTTTTGGGTGATGAGGAGATTGGTAATGTCTTTGAGCTGGGGATCAGTGATCGTAGGAATAGCGCCATTGAGATAGAAGGAAGCGAGTGTAAGCGTTTGTATCGGGTCGTTTGACATCGTGATCTTGTAGTCGATCACGCTGGGGTCGAAGATCATTCTCCAGCTGGGGTAGAGCGGTTTATCCCGGAAGAACTCTTTGTCGATGCCAAGAACGTAAAGCTCCCATTCGAAAGGGACGGAATAGAGATTGCCCGGATCAAACGAGAGATCGAGCAAATGGGGGTTGAGATTGCTCATGAAGTTTAGTTTGGACTTATCGAGTTTTTTAAGGAGATTTTCTTTGCGAAGGATTTCAACGGAATAGTCAGAAGGAACGACGAGATCGTACCCTTCGCCACCGGTGGCTTTGAGCTTAATGATCATCTCTTCATTTGAGGCGTAAAAGTTGAGATTGACCTTGATGCCGGTTTTTTTCTCGAATTGCGCAACGACAGAGTCGTCTAAAATGTCGCCCCAGGCGAAAACGTTGATGCTCTTTTTTTCTCGGAAAAAGAGATTTTTAGGCCAGTAGAGGATGCTAAAGATCAGGCCGATCCAGAAAAAAACAACGAGCGAGCGGTTAATATAGTGTTTGAGTTTCATCAGAAGATTTTACTCCGGTTGCTCAGTTGGAAGTAGACAAGGGCCATGAGGCTGCTCATGAACAGAAGCAGCGCAGAAAGCGCGTTCACAACAGGAGAAATTCCTGAGCGGATCATCGATAAGATATAGAGTGAAAGGGTTTGGACCGAGCTGCCAGCGCAGAAGTAGGTTAAGATAAAGTCGTCGAAGGAAATAATGAAGACGAGGAGCGCGCTGGTAATCAGCGAGGGCCGGAGCATCGGAAGCGTCACTTTGAAAAACGTCTGCAGAGGAGTCGCTCCCAACACAAGAGACGCTTCCGTGAGGCGGTAGTCAAGGTCTTGGAATCTAGCATACACCATCGGAATGACAAATCCGAGACCTAAAACGGTGTGACCGATGATCAGGGTCGTTAAGCCCAGCGAGATCGAAACGAGGCTGAAAAATCCAAGTAGGCTGACAGCGAGTACAGTCTCAGGGATAATGATACTGCCGTAAAAGAGATTGAGATAGCGGCCGACACGGCCTCCTTGGGCGGCAAAGAAGATCAAAAAGATGCCCATGAGAACAGAGATGCAGGTGGCAGACAGTGCTACAATGAGGGAGTTTAGGAAAGCTTTCCAAAGATAGACCGAATTGATCAGCTCGGCATACCACTGCAAGGTAAATCCTTTCCAAGGAGAGGGGAAGCTCTCTTCGTTAA
>DATAHB010000123.1:0-2629 GCA_036263375.1 Rhabdochlamydiaceae bacterium
CGAACGGCGCTGTGATGGTTTCCGATGCTGCCGATGACCGGATGCAGGGGCAGGCGCTCGGGACCATGCAATCGATACAGGTTTTGGCAGGGATGTTTGTCGGCGTGATTGGTGGTTTACTCGGAGCTTTAAAGCCGGGGCTGCCGCTCATTGCAGGAGCTGTCATGTCGGCAGTATGCGGATATTTATTAATCGGAAGGGAAAAATATGTTTAAAGGTTCAGTTGTTGCTCTGATCACACCATTTACAGAGGAGGGTGAGGTCGATTATGAAGCGTTTAAGCGATTGGTTGATTGGCATGTTTCTGAAGGAACCGATGCGATTGTCTGTTGCGGAACCACCGGCGAAGCCCCAACGCTCTCTTTTGAAGAGCAGCTCAAACTTTTTAAAACAGCTGTCGATGTTTCGAATAAAAAAGTCCCGATTATTGCGGGAACCGGCACCTATGACACGCGTAAAACCGTCGAAAGAACACAAAAAGCCAAAGAACTGGGCGTCGATGGATGTCTAGTCGTTGTTCCGTACTACAGCCGGCCGACTCCCGAGGGGTGCATTGCCCACTACACGGAAATCAACAAAGTCGGGCTTCCGATGATCGTCTATCACCATCCAGGAAGAACTGGCATTCGATTGTCTGCTGAAGTGCTGGCTGAAATTTCTAAATTATCATCGGTCTTTGCGATTAAAGAAGCCTCCGGTGGATTGGAACTGATCCAAGAGATACGCCAACTTTCTGATATTTCGATTTTTTCCGGTGATGACACGCTCGCCTTTGACATGATGAAACTGGGCGCAATCGGAGTGATTTCGATTGTCGCCAATGTGATTCCTCGAGAGTGGAAAGAGATGGCGCAAAGTTTTCTAAAGGGGAATTTAGAATATGCGAGAGAGCTTAATGCGTTGTATGCTCCGCTGGTTCAGACGATGGTCTTGGAGACCAATCCTCAGTGCGTCAAATATGCTGTCAGCTTACTCGGCAAATGTTGGCCGCATTTAAGGCTTCCGTTATTACAGCCGCGCGAGACAAGTAAGCTGCTCATTGTGCGAGCTCTATCACAACATGTTGCTTTAGTTTAAAGAACAAGGCAGACCCCGAAGGGTCTGCCCAAAAATATTAATTCTGTTCAGTAGATCTTTGGAGATATCCAGCGCCTACAGTTGCGCCAAATGCGCCAAGTGCTGGGAGTACAAGAGTGCCAAAGCGTGTAGCAACGGCTCCGCCAACAGCAACAGCTGTACCAGTATAGAAGCCTTGGGTGACAAAATAGTCGAAGATAAGTCCAACAGCTGTGTTGACTGATCCAATTTTGAACAGTTTGCCGTTTGAATCGTCAGTGATTAAAGCAAAACGTGATGCAGGAATGAGCTTGTAAGCAGCAAATGCTGTGGCAAGTCCGGCTGCTAGTCCGAGCGCTGAAGCCATTTTTTGACTATCCTTTGATGGATCGCCATTTCCTTTTGTCTTAGTAGCTTTAGCAAAGCCCATCAGTGCAAGTGTTTTAACAAGATAAGCGACAGCAGCACAGCCGACGAGAACGCCAGCGGAAACAGCTGTATTGAATCCAACAGCTTTCAGATCAGAACCAGAAACACCCCAAACCATAAAATCTCCTGTGGTTGATTTTTGAGCTTCTCAGTTTATGAAAACTTGTTTTTTAATCCAACATTTTTGTGGAGAATATGCAAAAATCCGATGTGCTAAGGCGAGGCTGGCAATCTTTTAGTTGCTTTAATAAAAAACTCATGGGAAAAAAATAAAAAAGGAAATTCATCATTAAAGTCGACAGAAGTTGATTCGGAGAATGACTCTTAAGAGAGAAGATGTTGACTGAGTGAACTCAGAAGAGCTTGGATTTCGACTTTTTGTTCATCGGTGGGGCGGAATCTTTTTTGCGTGAATAGCTCTTCGAGTTTTTTGAGAGCAATGACAGCTTGCTCCCCGAGGTTTTCTCGTCTTCCATCGCGGTCGTCAAGAGGAAAGGTTTTACGGATGAGTGTGAGGACTTCATTTTTTGTCTCCCCGTTGTAATTTTTCAGAATTTCTTCTTTTTGCTCGAAGGGGACATCGCGGCTAGCGAGGGTATAGATGGCTTGACGAGGCATTTCGTCGAGCTTGAGGTGGAGCGCCTGTGGAAGTTGTAAATAAAATTCGTAATATTGGAGAAAGTTATAAGGAGTTTGCCGGTTGCCGTAGGTATTGTTGAGCCAAGCTGAGAAGGCGCCGTCGCGGTATTTTTTCAGGATGTCTTGGGCTTTCTGAATCCGCTCGCCATGGAGGATGGCGGCTTGGTTGTTAATCGCTTTGATCTCGGAAGTGAGGCCGGAAAGTGTTGTCAGATCGGAGGAAACGGAATAATCTGCATCGTTTTTGTAGTCGTTTAAAAGAGTCTCGAGAGCTTGTTTTTCTTGGGGAGTTAGCGGACTGACTTTGAAAACCCCGGCAAAACTCGAGAGATTTCCCTTTGAAGAGATCTCGGCCAGCTCATTCATTTTGGAGAATTTTTGTCTCAGGCGATTAAAAAGAAGGTCGTTTACTTTTGACATGTTGTAATCCCTTTTATGCGTAGACGTTTTAAAAACTCTTTGGCTAAAGAAGTGTAATCTTCCGCCGCGCGAGAAGCAGGTGCGG
>DATAHB010000124.1:0-9881 GCA_036263375.1 Rhabdochlamydiaceae bacterium
ATCGTTTGGCTGATTCGCTCAAGAAATTTAAATCCAGCTTAATTCCGTGTCCGACCACAATATGCTTGTCGGTCATTTTTGCGACTTGTGGCAGCGCTTCTAAGATTTTCGGCTTTCCCTTGACCATTTCTTGAGAAATATGGTGGATGGCGATGGAGGCTTCGGGGATCAGGCATTCGGGATCGATGAGAGTTTCAAACTTTTCTAAAATTTCCGTGAAGGTGAATTTCGTCACGGCAATTTCGATGATCCGATCGTTTTTCGGATCGAGCCCGGTTGTCTCGCAGTCGAGACAGATGAAAATGTCTTTATTGAGCAAGCCCATGCATTAACTTATTGATGGTTGTAATGAGGTTTTGTCGCGAGCGGGGATCCTTGATCGAATAGAAGAGAGTGTGTTTGGCCGGCAGCTCTAGTAAGGCATTTTTCAAAGTGTTTTGTCTCTCGCGTTCAGAGAGTGTATCGGATTTTGTCAATATGAGCAAAAGGGGTTTTTTATGATGGCGGGCCCACTCGAGAGTGGCAAGATCTTCCCCTGTTGGATTGCGCCTGCTATCGATGAGCAGCAAGATCAGGGACAAAGATGATCGCTTATTTAAATAACGGTCAATGGAACCGCTCCAGAGCAGCTGCATCTCATGCGATCTTGCAGCGTAGCCATAGCCGGGCAGATCGACGATGATCAGCTGGTTATCGACATTAAAATAGTTGATGGTCTGTGTCTTTCCGGGCGTAGCTGAGACTTTTGCAAGGTTTTTTCGGCGCAGCAGATGGTTGATAAGCGAGGATTTTCCGACATTTGATCGGCCAATGAGAGCGATTTCGGGCAAAACTTTTCTGTCTTTATCCATGAAAGGAGGAACTTCATCCAGGGTTGAGAGTAAGAATGTCGCTGTATTGAAGGGGCACTTTTTCATGAGATGGTGATCAGGCGGCTCGTAAGGCCTTGATGCTCCAGTGTGATTCGGATGGTTTCCGGGGGAAGTTTCGATGCGATTTTTTCTGCCCACTCGATACAGCAGATTCCAGTATTGAGATATTCTGAAAATCCTGCTCTATCGAACTGTTCTGCAGAGGTGAGTCGGTAGAGATCAAAGTGATAAACAATTTTTTCCCCTTCGTAAAGATGGAGGTAATTGAAAGTCGGGCTGGTAATTTCGGCAGTGCTACAGCCGGTGAGTGCGCTGATCATCCCCTTTAGAAACGTTGTTTTGCCGGCCCCGAGATCGCCGAAAAAGGCAATCGTTTCGTTACCATGAAGAGACGCTGCAAAACGAGCTCCTGCAGCTTCTGTCTCTTCGCTGGAATGGGTCTTAATCATGGGCATCTTCGAGCCACTGATCCATATACGGAGCAAGCTCGTCGATTTTTGAGGCGGCTTCAACAAAGGAAGAGATCTTGCTTTCATCGAGCTGGGCTTGGATGAATGTCAAGAAATTTTCCTCAATCTGATATCGGTTTTGATTCGGAACTTCCACAAGCTCTAGCGGCTTGAGTTGGTTCTTGATGAAATCTTCGATGACAGCTTGCTTTGAATTGAAAAGTTTGCCTGTGACAACAGAAGAGAAAACAATTTTGGTGATCGGTTCTTTCCGTTTCACGATGTAATTCTTAATCACTTCTGGATCTTCGGAGACAAAAAATCTCTTGACTCGGAGGCCTCCAGCTCTTTCGGTATTTTCGGGGCATTTGGAGACCCAGTCGTAGATCGCATCTTGGGGATTTGGGTGGGTATTATCGCCGAAGACTTTTCCGGTAAAAGGGCAAATATAAATTTTTTGGGTCTGCTCGTTGACACTCTGCTGGCCGACTTGAATTTTAATTTCGGTCTCTCTCCAGAGCTTGCCGTCTTTTTCCAGACGTTGTACCAGATCTTCTTGGCTTTGATAGATCGTCTTCTCGCGCGCAAAAAGAACAGGTCTGATGTTAAATTTTTTCTCTAAAAAATAGAGATATGTCGTGATTAGGTCGGCTTTTTTGATCTTTTTCAAAAATTTTAAGACTTCGTCTTTCAGATTATCAGAGATGACAACATTTGCCATGATTTATCCGTAATTAAGATTTTGAGGTTTAAGCGTAGCCTAAAAAGAGTTATTGTTCAATCTAAATTCTGGGGTTGTTTTAGATTCTTTTTTATGGTATCCTTCGTCTCTTTAAATAAGGGTTTATTGTATGAAGCGCACCGTTGAAGAGTCTCTTGTGCTTAAAGAAATTCCTGTCGAAGGGTATGAAAAAGTCGTTGTAATCAATGACGAGCGGTCCGGTCTGAAGGCCATCATCTGCATTCATAATTCAACGCTGGGGCCTACTTTAGGCGGAATTCGGGTCTATCCTTATCCGACCTTTGAAGCGGCTCTCACTGACGTAAAACGACTAGCGCGCGGCATGACTTACAAATCAGCCATGTCGGAAACCGGCCTGGGCGGAGCCAAAAGCGTTATCATCTGCAATCCGAAGAATAAAACGAAAGAGATGCTAGCTGCTTTTGCCGAAGCGATCAACCGTCTTGAAGGGCTCTATACGGGTGCGGAAGATTCCGGCTGCTCTGTTGCAGATGTGAACTTCATTGGCCATCATACTCCCTATGTCGTTGGCCTGTCTCAAGAACGAAGCAGCGGCAATCCATCTCCTTTCACTGCATGGGGAACTTTCCGGGGAATTCAAGCCGCTTTGCAGACGCTAGATGGAGCGATCTCTGTGGAAGGCAAAACGGTCGCTATCCAAGGTTTAGGAAGCGTCGGTGCGATTTTAGCCGAACTTCTCTTTTGGCATGGAGCAAAACTTATCGTTAGCGACATCGATTGGGAAAAGACACAAGCGATTGCAAAAAAATATCATGCGATTGCCTGCCCTTCCGAAGATATTCTCGCTGAGCAATGCGATATATTAGCTCCTTGTGCGATGGGGGGCATTATTAACCCGGAAACGATCCCACAACTGCGCTGCCGCGCAATTGCCGGCTGCGCCAATAACCAGCTGCTGACTGACCAAGATGCCGATGAATTAAGGCGGCGCGGGATTCTCTATGCCCCGGACTTTGTCATCAATGCCGGCGGTCTGATTAATGTCAGCTTTGAAATTGAAGAAGAGGGATACAATCCTCTTGCTGCACGCAAAAAAGTCGACCAGCTCTACGATCAATTGATCCGCCTCTTTGAGATTTCTGAGCAAAACAACTGCTCCACACACCATGCGGCAGTCTCTCTTGCCGAGTATCGGATCAAATATGGCGTCAGTAAGCGTCAGATACCACCTCGCTATCACCACTTTGAAAAAAAGTAATAACATGGATACGTTGATCCATATTCTTGAAATTCAGGCTGCAAAAGCTCTGAAAGCTGCGTTTGGTCAAGATGTTTTGCCAGAAATCACTCCATCGACACAGCCTCTCTTTGGCCATTATCAATGCAATAACGCCTTGAAATTGGCCAAAGAACTCAAAAAAAATCCCCGCGAAGTAGCGCAGCAGATCATCACAGCCTGGAAACCGGATCCTATCATGATCGAAAAAATAGAAATCGCAGGACCCGGGTTCATCAATCTTTTTTTAACGCCTGCTTTTCTCTCTAGCGAAATCAATCACGTCCTGCATGATCCGCGGCTTGGTGTGCCGCCGCCTCATCCGAAACAACGGATCATCGTCGAGTTTTCTTCGCCCAATATCGCGAAAGAACTCCATGTCGGCCATCTTCGCTCCACGATCATCGGCGACTGCCTGGCTCGCGTCTTTGAGTTTTTAGGCCACGATGTTCTACGTCTTAACCACATCGGAGATTGGGGTACGCAATTTGGAATGCTCATCACCTACATGCGCGAACATGTCTCTGAAGTTCTTGAAGGAAAAAAACAGACCGATCTCGTTTCTTTGATGCAGTGGTACCGTGCGTCAAAAAAATGTTTCGATGAAGATCCTGAATTCAAAAAAAGGTCTCAGCTTCAAGTTGTCAAACTCCAAGGTGGTGATGAAGTCGCTCTTGCTGCATGGGGCATGATCTGCGAAATCTCCCGACAAGGATTTCAAGAGATTTACGACCTTCTCGATGTCAAGCTTGTCGAACGGGGCGAATCTTTCTACAATCCCCTCCTTGCCGCTACCGTTGTCGATTTAGAAAAGCGAGGCATGGTGACGATTTCCAATGGTGCTAAGTGCATCTACTTAGAAGGCTTTATTGGGCGCGATGAAACTCCTCTTCCCATGATCATCCAAAAATCGGATGGCGGCTATAATTACGATACGACTGACATGGCAGCAATCCGCCAGCGAATTGAAGTGGAAAAAGCAGACCGGATCATCATTGTAACGGATGCTGGCCAAAGCCTTCACTTCCAAATGGTCTTTAAAGCAGCCGAAAAAGCTGGCTATCTCGATCTCAAAAAAGTCCGCGTGGATCATGTTCCGTTCGGAGTTGTTCTTGGAGCCAACGGCACGAAATTCAAAACACGCTCTGGGGATACAGAGAGATTGGTCGATCTGATCTATGAGGCCGTCAAGAGAGCCAAAGTCATCCTTCATGAAAGACTTCCCGAGCTTTCCGAAAAAGAACTCACCCATACTGCTGAGGTGCTCGGCATCGATGCCGTCAAATATGCCGACCTCTCATCTCATCGCATCAAAGACTATATGTTCAGCTATGACCGGATGCTCCGTTTTGAAGGCAACACTGCTGCCTTCTTACTTTATGCCTACGTCCGCATCCAAAGCATCAAGCGGAAAGTCGGAAAAGAGATCAGCTCTATCAAAGACAAGATCGTTCTTGAGCATCTTTCCGAACTCGACCTTGCCCTCCATCTCCGCCGTTTCGGTGAAACTCTCCAATCTGTTGCTGAAGAGCTGCTTCCTAATCGCCTTGCAGAATATCTCTATACCCTCGCTGAAAAGTTCCATGCTTTTTTCCGCGACTGCCGCGTCGAAGGAACCCCCCAAGAAAATAGCCGCCTGCTGCTATGCGAAGCCGCCGGCCGCATCCTCCGCCAAGGCTTAGACATTCTTGGCCTTAAAACGCTCGATAAAATGTAGGTGACACATGTATTTTAAAATCGCTCTTGGTTTAACAATCACATGCTTGGCATTTGCTGAAGACCCAGTGCAAAAACCTGAGATTCTGAAAAGGGCTCTTGCCGGGCTTTATTATACCTCTAATTCACTTAATCCCGAACTAGAGGCAGAAATTTTTGCCATGGTCAAAGAAGACCAAGCCGCACGAAAAATTTCAGACTTTAACACTCTTTCAGAGGAAGAAAAAGCAAACTTGAGTAAAATCCAAGTAAAACACAGTTTCCGTCTGAAAGAGATCATTTTAACATATGGGTGGCCGGGGATCCGCCTTGTTGGTTTAGAGGGAAGCAAGGGTTTTTGGGTTCTAGTTCAGCACCAAGATCAAGATCTCATGTTTCAAAAACAGTGCTTAACGCTTCTCAAAGAAGCCGTCGATAAACAAGATGCAGAGATGCAAAATTATGCCCTTTTATTTGATCGAGTGCGCAAGAATGAAAAATTACCACAGCTCTACGGAACTCAGTTCGATTTCAGAGATGGCAAATGTTATCTACATCCCGTCGAAGATTCTGAAAACCTGGAACAACGCCGTCTAGAAGCCGGCCTTATGCCTTTCGAGTCTTACTTAAAAATCATGAAGAAAATGTATCGCCTTAGCGATGACGACGTTATAATTGAAGAACTCCCCCGTTAACGGGAAGATTCTTCGACGATTTAAGGAAGCGAGGCCCCTAACGTCGCCTTCCGCCCCTTGATAAATAGTTCGTCTTGCCCCGCCACAAAGGGGCAAGATTGCGACGAAAACAATAGTTGTCAGGGTTTTAAGCGCGGCCGTGATTCGAAACATGCGAATTTTATGCTAAAATCAGAAAAAATCGACGAAGTTTTTTGATTCGAGCACGTTTTCCTAACATAGCGATGGGTTATGTGCACAAAGAGATTTTTAACAACCCCGTTTTGGAAGGCTCTCCGGACTCTTCTTTCACATATTTCGGAACGGCGTAACCGGAGGTCAGCTCTGTGAGTTGGGCGATCAAAGCTTGTCCTTTTTCTTCAGAGACTTCAAAGTGGGCAGCGCCTTGGACGCGGTCGAGTTGATGGAGATAATATGGAAGAATGCCGCTACCTGCCAGTTTCTCACAGAGAGCTTTCAACGTCTTCACATTGTCATTGACGCCGCGGAGCAGCACGGCTTGATTGAGAACAGGGATCCCGAGTTTCTGGATTTTTTTTAGCGCAGAGAGGACTTGGGCGTCAAGTTCAGCGGGATGGTTAGAATGGATCACAAAAAACACTTGAAGCCGGATTTGTTCGAGGAGGGAGAGAAATTCTTCATCGATCCTTTCTGGAATGCCGATCGGGAACCGCGTATGGAAACGGAGTCTTTCTAAATGTGGTATCACATCTAGTTTACGAATGAGAGAAGAAAGCGTTTCTGTCGAAAGAGAAAGGGGATCGCCGCCGCTGAGGATGATTTCAGAGAGTGAGTGATCTTGCCGGATGAGTTCAATTTCCTCAGCAAAGGTCTTGTCCTCCGTTTCATAAGCGTAGTTCTGGCGAAAACAAAACCGGCAGTTCATCGCGCAGCTGCTGGTGCAGACCAAAAGAGCGCGGCCTTGGTATTTTTTTAAAAGTTTGGAGGATTGACGAGCTTCTAAGTCGCCGACAGGATCGGCTTTAAATCCAGGGACGACGACTTTTTCTTTTTCGAGCGGCATAAATTGAAGCAAGATCGGATCGTTCCACGTGTTCTTTTTAATTTTCTGTGCTAAACGGAGCGGAAGATTAAGTGGAAATTTAGAGTCTTTTAAGATATCGGGAAACTGGGCACGGTCGAGCTGAAGAAACGCAGCAAGCGTTTTCCAGCAAGTAAAATTTTGACGTTGGATTTGTCTCCAGGGAATCATACCCTCCTATTTTAGCGAGGGTAAGGATATTGGCGTAGATAAAAACTTTTTTAAACAGCGACGATGGCGCTTTTTTTCTGCTGGATGATGTCGCGGGAGACGTCGGCACCGACGGAAACCAATTTGTCAACGAGGTTTTCATATCCTCGGTCTAAATAATGGGCGCCTGCGATGAGGCTGGTATCCGGGGCCATCAGGGCGGCAATAACATAGGCAAAGCCAGCTCTCAGGTCAGGGATTGTGATGTCTTTAGAAATGAGAGGGGTAGGTCCTTTGATGACGATGCTATGGCAATAGTTTTGAGATTTGAAGCGGCAAGGAACGCTACCCAGGCAATGGGTAAAGTGTTGGATGTCGGCTCCCATTTCTTTAAGGGTTTCAGTGTATCCAAAACGGTTTTCATAGACCGTTTCGTGGACAATGGAGTGGCCTTCGGCCTGTGTCAAGAGCGCGACAAACGGCTGTTGCCAATCAGTGAGAAATCCGGGATGGACGTCGGTTTCGAGTAAAATGCCCCCTTTTAAAGGGCCGCGGTAAAAAAACTCAATGCCGTTGTTGCGGACATTAAACCCGGCGCCGATTTCACGAAGTTTATTGAGGAAAGAGATCATATGAAAATGTTGTGCGCCTTCTACAAACACTTTTCCTTGAGTGGCAATGGCAGCCATCCCTAGCGATGCGGCTTCAATCCGGTCAGTCATTACCTGGTGTTCCACTTCATAGAAATTTTGCGCAGGCTGGATACGGATTGTGCGGTCAACATCGACAACGATGCCGACGCCCAGCTTTTGTAAGAAGAGAACGAGGTCGATGATCTCTGGTTCGATCGCAGCATTTTTAATGACAGTGGCTCCTTTGGCGCGGCACGAAGCTAGGATCGTATTTTCAGTAGCCCCAACGGACGGGAATGGAAGTTCGATGACCGTTCCTCGCAGGCCATTATGAGCCCTTGCGAAATAGGCTCCCTCTTTTTTCATGGGACGGAATTCAATCGAGGCTCCGAGTTTTTCCATCGAAGTGATGTGGAAATCAATCGGTCTTGGGCCGATTTTGCAGCCGCCGGCAGTCGGAACAATGATATCTTCGTCGGTTCTTCCAAGGAGAGCTCCGATCATTAAAATCGGGATGCGGTTGGATCCTGAAAACCGTTGCGGAATGTATGTTGAGCTGAGTTCTTTAGTGACAATTTCAATGACGCCTTCGCTTTTATCCCAGTGGACGGTGCTTCCGATCTCGCGGCAGAGATCGACCGTGATTTCAACATCGAGGATGTTAGGAACGTTGAAGAAAACACAACGTTTATCTGAGAGAAGAGAGGCGACAAGAAGCTTGGTGACGGCGTTTTTTGCCCCTGCAGCTTTGACATTGCCTTGCAGAGGATTTTTGCCTTTAATTTTAAGAATGTCCATATTGCCTACTCTTAGCTCTATTTCGATTTATCCGCAAGAATCTCAACGACCAATTTTCGTGAAAAATGGAGCAGCGCTCCATCTTTTTGCACAATTGCATCGGGAAGTAAATTGGTGAGATTACTTTTCGTCAAATAGCTTAAAGCAATCGTTTGTTTTGGGAAACGACGTTTTAAAATTTCGAGCGCAACCCACCCCATCGTTTTGCGCGCGTTGATCTCAACAACAGGATGCAATTGATCATTTCCCCAGATCATCGCATCGATGCCGACGTTGCCGAAATAGCCGAGCGCAGCCATCTTTTGCAAAATCGGAATGGTTTTTTCTTTGTGCACTTCAAGAAATGGAAAATATTTTCCAAAAAGAAACGGAAGATCACCAACTTTATTGGCATTATACTGCCCTCTTTGATCATTCACACAGACGGTAGCGCCAAGATATTCAAGTTTTTGATCAGGGTGGATCATCCACTGTGTACTGAAGTCGAGTTTTCGCTCGACCCAAGGTTCTGCAATTAACGGACGGTTTTGTGAAAACTCCTGCTCGGCAAACTTTTTCATATGCGGCGACGGAAGAAAAAGATGTCCTTTTCCGGAGACGCCAAAGCAGGTCTTTAACACTTTAGGACCTTCGATTTTCTGCTCCCATGCCCCAAGTTCAGCAAGGTTATGAATCAGTTCAGCACCGGGAAGTTTGGGCGACTCGGTAAATGAAAACGCTTTTGAATTGACCTGTTTAACGATCTCCCATTTTGGCATTTTAAAGCTGAGCTTTTTTTTCTTTGCCCACTCGGCCACAGAGGGTGAGGCGCCCCAGGATTCAACAGAGGACTCAACAGCCTCTTCATCAAAACGGTTCTCATCTAATAATCGCCAGCGATGGAAAAAAGAAGACGGCGCATGTGTCACCGCAACCGTGTCATCAGGTCCGGCATAAAGAAGTGGCAGAAACTGTAGCTGCATGAAAATCGGATGGCTTTGAATGAGGGTGGCTACGGTGGAGGGCTTGGTTGCAGCGAGTTCCGATTCGAAATTGGTGTTCGCAATGTGCAGCATTTTAGAATCGCGATTCTTTCATATAAGAAGGATTATTTTCCATTCAGTATGAGATTCGTAGACGGCCGTATTGTTTTTGAAGAAAAAGCCAACCTGTCTATGATGTTGGTAGACCCTGGTCTTGCTGAAGGACGACATTATGCGTCGCAGATTGTGTAGGCGGACTAGGGGTGTTTTTTC
The DNA here is from genome assembly GCA_036263375.1 of Rhabdochlamydiaceae bacterium. Lineage (GTDB taxonomy): Bacteria > Chlamydiota > Chlamydiia > Chlamydiales > Rhabdochlamydiaceae > PALSA-1444. The sequence goes on from DATAHB010000124.1 coordinate 9,548, forward strand.
TACCTTCTCAACAGAAACAGAGTCCGTTAACACCCTCTTAGAGTTACGATTCCTTCATAAAACGTGGTAGCTTAGCACATTTTTCGTTGGAAAAACGTGTGAGGTGGCCACTTTATTCGTACGAAAAACGTGGTTTTAAGCATAAGCCATTGATAATTTATACTGCAGCCGGCTTTAGAATGGCAGTGGCCTGACTTGCAGTCACCTTCAAAGGGTATTCTTCTTTAGCTATTTGCTGAAACTCTTGGGCTTTTGCCTGAATTTGTTCTCGAAGGACACCGATCACATATTTTGTAATACGGTACTGTGTTTGACAATCTTCCGATAGTGCATT
>DATAHB010000125.1:0-9037 GCA_036263375.1 Rhabdochlamydiaceae bacterium
GTAAAGAAAAACCCGGAGAAATTCCCGATCTCAGAAGCTTCACTCTAGGTTATGTTCCGCTTCCCAGAGGCGCGGTTTTAATTCCAATGACCGATGGAGTGTATGATAATCTCTCCCTTGAGGAAATTAAAGAGATCATCAAAGACAAAACAGAACAGGTCGCTACCGTCGCAATCGTAGAAGCAGCTAAGAATAAAGCTCAAAAACCGGGAGGCAAGCCCGACGACACTTCTTGTGCTTGGGTTAGAATCGGATAAAGAATGGTTTTAGATTTTAACATGATAATTATCAGCGAGATAAACAATCCAATAAAAGATTCGTCCAGTCGCGTTGACAAATAATTTCTTTAATCCTTATGGTGCGAATAGATTAGGGTGAAAGCTCTAAACCGTTAGCATAAGGAGTAAGCGATGGAAAATGCCGCTATGTGGTTAGCTAGTATATTTGGGCCTTTATTGGTCATCATTGGCCTCTGGAAATTGCTCTATGCCGATGCATTTGCAAAAGTTCTGAATTCAGTCAAAAATTCGCATGGTCTGATGTACTACACCTCAGTGATCTATCTCTGGGTTGGATTTACAGTTCTCAGCCAATACGACATGTGGGAAATGGATGCCCTCGTGTTAGTGACATTATTAGGATGGGCGATGGTCGTTCGAGGTATTTTGGGCCTTTTTGTTCCGAAAATGCTCCTCGATATGTATCTAGGGCATCATGGGTTTGCAAAAGTGTGTGGATTGATTCCTCTCGTGTGGGGCATTCTGCTCTGCTGGATCGGTTTCTTCATGTAAGTCATTTAAAACGCCTCTGATTAGAGGCGTTTTTTTATTCGTATTTTCCTCCATTTCGTTTATTCTTTAAAGAATCTCATGAGGTGGATATGCGTTTATTACTGCTCGTTGCTTTATCTTTTTCACTCTTAGCGGCTTCAGATTATCCCCGTCAGCAGGAACCTCATTGGAAGGTAAAAGTTGAGGAGAGACACTCGAATGGCCAGCCGTCCAAAATTATCTTTTACGAGGAGCTCGGAGATGCTGAGGCAGTGGCGGTCAAATTAATTACTTACTATCCGAGCGGGCAGGTCAAATTAGAAGCGGATGTCACCTCAAGGAAAGATGATGAAGGGAAAATGAAGTTGGTTCCTGTCGGGGTCGAAGTTGCCCTTGATGAAAGAAACAATGTTGAAAAAGTTGCTCACTATAATAACGAAGGAGAGTTGCACGGGGAGATGCGTCTCTTCTATCCGACCGGGAGTGAAAAGGGTGTGTTCCACTTCAACAAAGGGAAACGGCACGGCCTATTCGTGACGTATCATCTGGAAGGTGGCAAAGCGGAAGAAGTCCATTATGAAAACGACCAAATCGTTGGAGATATCATCAGGTATTATCCGAAAGGGGGCAAGGCGGCTCAAATTGCGTATGTGGGAAACATGCCTCAAGGAAAAGCGACTGAGTGGCATGAGAACGGCGCGTTGAAATCGGTACGTCATTATGAAAACGGCGTTTTGGATTCCGATGGGAAAAATCCTGCGGTGGTGATGTATTCCGAAGAGAGCAGCATGATCGAAGTACAAGATTACCGCCGTGGCGAACCAATCGGAACGCATGTCAAATACCACCCAAATGGAAAAGAATCGCATAAGGTCACCTACAAAGAAGGGAAAAAAGAGGGCAAAGAGCTGTTTTATTCTGTAGAGGGAAAGCTGATCGGCGAGGGTGAGTATCGAGCAGGGGTCCCCATTGGTAAACACTGGCGCCTCCACGAGAACGGAAAGCCCGGCATTACAGCGATTTATGATGAGAAGGGGGTTTTGCAAAAGCCGATAGAAGAGTGGAACGACAAAGGTGCAAAAACCGTTGAATTCTCCGTCAAAGAGGGAAAATTAGACGGTACTTTTAAAAGATGGTCTGATGAGGGAAAACTCCTTAGCGATCTTAACTATGTGCTCGGCGAAATGGAAGGACCTCAAAAAGAATATTATCCGTCTGGCCAGCCCAAACGACAAGGTTTTTATAAAGATAAGCAGCGTGATGGCGACTATATCGAGTGGTACGAAGATGGCAAAATGTCTGTGAAAGAAGTGTATAAGAACGGCAATAAAGACGGTGTCTGCCTTGCATGGTATCCCAATGGCGAGAAGAAAGCAGAAGAGATTTATGTCGATGGAAAGCTGAGTGGAAAGAAATGGGCATGGTATGGCCACGGGAAATCTAAACTCGAAGAAGAGTATGCTCTTGGGTTAAAGCAAGGAGTGCATCGTGAGTGGAACGAAAATGGAGATCTTATCTCCGAAGTCCATTACCAAAACGACATTCCTCATGGCACTGCTCAAGCTTGGTATGAAAAAGACAGGCTAAAGCATGTAATGAGCTATGTCGAAGGGAAAAAAGAAGGAGTGGAACAGCAGTTTTATGCGAGTGGTACTGTAAAAATGAAAGCGCATTACAAGGATAATCTGCTTGATGGCACGGTAGAAGCTTTCTATGAAGATGGCAATCCTCATATCCAGCAACAATTCAAGAAAGGCACTCCTGTCGGACAGCATCGAGAGTTCTACCCAGCCGTTGGTAAAGAAAAGCCCGCCGTCGCTGTGATCGTGAACCATGATGATGAGGGAAGGATCCAAGGGAAAACAGAGTCGTACTATCCGAATGGGAAAATCAAGTCGCAGAAATTCCATCAAAATGGTGAAGCCGAAGGAATGTCTGCAACCTGGAATGAAGAGGGCAAACTGATGGCGGAAGCGTGGTATAAAAATGGCAAGCTGGATGGGAAGTTCATGCAGCAGCTCCCCGATGGAAGAGAAGTCGTTTTCCATTATGTGAAGAATTTGCGCCACGGGTTGCATCAAATTTTCTATCCTTTAGAAGAGGGTGAAGAAAAACAAAAAGCTCTTGAAGGGACGTATGTCAATGGTAAGGCTCATGGGGAGGCTTTAGAATTTGATCCCAAAGGGAATCGCATCAGCAAGACGAGATATGTTGACGGTGTCAAAGAAGGGCCTTGCGAGATTTTTGATCCGAAGGGACGCCTGATGATGAAACTTCATTTCAAAAACGATAAAAAAGAAGGTCTTTTGCAGGAGTTTTTTCCCAAAGGACAGCTCATGGCAGAGGTCACTTACCTGAGTGACGAAAAGCATGGGGATGAGCGGAGCTATTTTGAAGATGGATCTCTTCAACACGAAACACATTATATCCATGGAAAACAAGAAGGGATTTCCCAACGCTGGAACCGACAAGGCATCTTAGTCTTTGAAGCGGAATATAAAGATGGTCTTCGTCATGGGAAGTTCAACAAATATTTCGACGATGGAAAGCCTATGGCCCTGCAAACGTTTGTCAACGATCAGCCAAGTGGAATAAAAAAATCGTATGACGAGAAAGGGATCTGTTCTGAAACCAAATGGGAGAATGGGAAAAAGTTATAATTGATATCGATGCAGCAGCGAAGTGCCAAAGCGGCGCTGGTCGATCAAAACAAGATGATCCGTTTTCCTGTTTTTTAAGGGAGCGCGGCTCTCTAGAAATAGAGTGCCGCCCTTAGATAGAAGTTGTGAGTTGTCTAAATACGCAAGAAGCTCATCATAGATCGCAAGAAGGTGGTAGGGCGGATCGGCATAAATAAAGTTGAAGTGGTCACCTTTTTTCTCGAGTTTTTTCAAAACAGTCAACACATCATAGGAATAGACAGCGGCTTCTTTTTCGATTTTTAATGCCGCAAGATTGGCTTTGATGCAGCGGAGCGCCTCTTTATGGCTCTCAACAAATGTCGCTTGCGTAGCGCCGCGGCTGAGGGCTTCGATACCGATTGCTCCACTGCCGGCAAAAAGATCGAGAAAGCGGGATCCTTCAATCGTACTTTGGATCATATCGAACACGGCTTTTCTCAACATGGAGGTTGTTGGGCGGGTTTGAGCTCCGCGGGGAGATCGAAGAAGAAGACTTCGGTATTTACCGCCGAGAACGCGCAGGCTCATCGGCAAGTAATTTTTTTGCTTCTTCAAGAAGGACGGGCTTGCCTTCCTGAAGATATTGTTCGTAGAAGAGGTGGGCTTGCTCGGTCGACCATTCTTTAGACAGAAGGCGGCTGCCGGGCTTGGCTCCTTCAAAAGAAATCTCTTTTTTGATCGCAAAGACCTCCCCTTTGTTTTTTCCTTCTAAAATGAGAGTAAAATCAGCGAGTTTGTCTGCTGTGCCATAGAGGATATATGGATGGTCGCTGAAGAGATAAGGAAGCCGAGAAGAAGAAGGGTAAAGATGCAAACGGGCGGTAGGATCGCTTGCAAGAATATTCAGCGACATCTCCTTAGCGACGGGAGAGCGGAGAGTTAGCACGAGTTTAGCAAGTTTGCGAGGAAATCCCGTATGAGTATCGGAGTAAAGCAAGGATCCGCGGCTGACAGTTCCCAAAAGATCTAAAGATAAGAGATTGTTGTCATGCCCAACGGCGGCAGTGTACAGAGTGAGTTTGCTGCGGTTGGCTTCAAGCCAGGCAATGATCAGGTTCCGTTGTTTTTCGAGTTTAAGGGAAGATTCACCATCGGAAATTAAGATGGCAGTGTGGGCTTCATCATCATCGACCTGAGCTGGAATGATCTTCCCTAGACAGGAATAGACATCGACGGGCTGGCCGTAATGGCCATGCGGCTGTCTTTCTAAAAATTCTTCCGCAAGTCGTTGGTTTTTTTTGTTGAACGGCACCATTTTTTCGCTGAGCCGTGCGATCTTTGAGTCGAAAATAATGATGTTGAAATTGTCGCCTTCCCGCAATGTAGCGACTGCACGAGTGACAGCGCGCTTAAACGATTGGTATCTATGCCTTTCAATTGTGCTGGATCTGTCGATCAGGAAATAGTAATTTTGCTTCAGGCAGTGCTGGGCAAGATCGATTTTTGGAATAAAAGTAAGAGAAAATAAAAAGCCGCCTTCTTCACGGGCTAAAGTTTTGATATCGATGTCGAAGGCATCATTCCACTGGACGCTCTTGTATTCAGGCAAGCCATAACTTGTGAGCGATGGCAGCATGGCACCATAGGGTACAGGAACAAGCGGCTGTAATTTGGCTGGTGCTGCAGCAATCGGTTCTTTTTCTAAAGTCACATCGGGATCGGCTAAAGCTCCTTGCTTGGACAGCAAAGAGATGTCGGTAGCGATAATTGCATGGGAAGGAGGAGGTGTTGACGGTGGAGGCTCAATGTTATTGAATTTTTCTTTTGAAGGAAGAAATTCAAAATCGACAATGCTTTCGCTTACTAATGCTGTTCGTTGAGGAAAAGACTGTAAAACTAAGCTCTCAAACGGATTAAGTTCAGGGCGAGATTGGATAGAGGGTGGTGGCGAGGCGATGTTGAGGCTAGGTTCCGCGGCTTCAAGGGCTTCAAGAGCAATTGTTTCGATGGAAAGATTTAAGGGCTGTGTCGGCAATTCCGGTGTCGCCAGCTCCGGCGATAAATCGGGGAGGATCAAAGGCTGCTGAGGAGGGGCCGGCATCGCGAGCGGTTCATCTAATGTCGAATAACTCTCTAATGCCACTTGTTTGATTCCTCCTTGATTGATTCTGGGAGGAAGCGGCGTTTGTGGCGAGACAACGATAAATTCTTTAAAGGCATCTTCTAAAGCGACGTCCTTTTTCAGAATGACCAGCTCTTCACTTTCTAAAAATGTCGGAGGAGTTTTCCCTAGAGTAGTAAAGGAATTAGGATGGAAATGGATCGTACGCGAGAAAAACACCGACATGGCAATCGCATGCAGCGCTCCCGAGGCGACAAGACATTTCAATAACAGTGAATCTCTCATAGGTCAAGCGCTTTCAAATTGTGCTCTGCTCTGCTTTTCAAATACGGTGTAATGTGAATATCTTGTAAAACTTCATGTAAAAGTGCAAGCGCGACTTCTTTGGAGCGACTCGCTTTCTCTAAATTGTTTTGCTCTTTTGCAAGGTTGGCTTCTAAGCGTAGGATCTCAGCTTCAATGCATTTCATATAGTTTTGATAAATGAGATCTTTTTCCGGAAATCGAATACGCGCTTCATGATATTCTTGTGCTAATGCGTTGTCTTTGGCATTAAAGTCATCTTTAATCCGGTTCAAGAAAAAAATTGCCGATTCACTGCGTGTTTCAGGAGCAGCCATCTGTGTGCGGATGTCGGCGTATTCTAACGCCGCTTCCAAATGGAGAGGCTCACAAGCGAGCTGTTTCTGAATTTGGAGATCTTTCAATGTTGACAAGACTTGCGTGATCGTTGGATTCGATTCGGTACGGTCGCTCTCTGGGCAGCGGGAGATCAAGATGCGGCTTTTTTCTAACAGTGCTGAGTTTGATACATCAGACGGACCTGTTTCAGCTGACGCAATCAGCTCATCGAAGACTTTTAACGCTTCATCATGCTCATTTTGGGAAAGATACAACTTGCCCAGTTCATGGAGGGTATGCCGCTCGAGTTTCCATCCAAGTGTTTTATGTTGAGCTTGCAGCTGTCTCAGCGAAGCGAGCAGTTTCTTTTTATCTTGTTCGTTAAGCAGCTCTGCAAATCTTAAAACTTCATTTTCAAGATAAGTTTGCTCTGGATTGAAATGGACGACAAAATTTTCATCCGTCCTGAGAATTTTTTCATAGACCGCTGTCACCCGTTTGAGATCGTCGCTATTTCCTTTCCTTGCCCCATCATAATAATAGTGGGCGAGCCATAGTTGGTTTTCTTGCTGAATTGCTATATCGTCAACCATATGGACGTGATAAAGATGATGCGCGGCCCGGTCGTATTCTTTGAGTGACAGATAGCCGTTGAACAGCTGCAAGCGGAGCGCTGTTTTATTTTCTTGGTCTTTCGTCATCTCAAGCGCTTTTTCAGCAATCGCCACAAAAACTTCCGGAGCAGATTTCAGCTCGTGATGAAGCCTTGCCTGCAACAAGAAAGCTTGCGGAATCGAGGGATGGTCAGGAAAATCGGTGCTGAAAGCATTGAGTTGAATGAGCGCTTCTAAATAGTTTTGCAGATCAAAATGGAGCTGCCCGACTAAGAACCGGTAATTGGCTTGCTCTTCAGGAGAAAAAAGATTCGATTTTGCCAACGCTTGCTGCAGATCGCTGGCCAGCTGTCCTTTCTTGGTAAGGACAGTATCAGCAGTTGCCGTTTTCAATTCTTGGACCGAACAATGGACAATCGACGACCAGATCAAATCGGCATGCGGTGTTTCCGGGAATTGATAGAGGAAAGAGTGGAAGGCAGTGCGACTTTGCTCCCATTTCTGGGTTTTCAATAGCAGCAAGGCATGGTCATATAGAAGAGATTCTTTTTCAGGTAGATTAGGGAAGGAAATCAAAAGTCTGCCAAGATCTGTCGTAGCTTGGTCAACGTTGCCCGATTGAAGGGAGGTCTGTGCATGTAAAAGCAGAGCTTTACCGGCTTCTTCATCACCGGGGAATGCCGCTAAGAACTGCTCTAGGACGCGATCAAAGAGCATGGGATCATTCACTTTTTGTGAGCAGCTAATCAGCGTCAAGAAAGCGGCCCGCTTATAAGATGTCGCCTCTTTTTCTTGCTGGAGATGCCGCTCGAAATAGACAATCGCATCGGAAAATTGATCGAGTTTGAAATGGCTCCTTCCCAAGCAGAAGTTAAAGAGCGCACTTTTGTCATTTGTCATGTGGGGAGCCAGCACAGCGGCCCTGCTTACCAGATCGGCAAAACGGTTTTCTTGAAATAGCAAAAGAAGCTCATTATAGGCGGCTTCTGCAGCTTTTCCTTGCCCGAGATCGACCACTTTTTGGAATGTTGCTATGGCGTCATTTTTGCTAGAGCCCATTTGCAAAGAGGCCGCCTGAAGCAGAATCTCTTCTTTTTTTTCAGGGAGTGTTTCTGCAAGAACCAAATAGAGCGTTGCTGCTTCTGCGTTCTCTTCCAAAATGCGGTGAACTTCGGCCAGCGGCAGCAGAACTTTGTCTTTGTAGTTCGTGTCGTAAAGTTTTAAGAGCAGGGGCTTGGACTGAGCGGCGAGTTCTTTTTGCTCAGTCACATCCGCGACTTTCTGCAGTTTGCGAAACAGTGAATCGGCCAGTAAAAACTCGAGCTCGGGTTCGACAGCGCCGCTCATGGCTGGAGTCAGAAGTTCAATGACCGTATCATAATTTCCTAGCAGATAAATACACTGTGTTTTTCGAAGAAGAGTTTTTTGTTGCAAACTAGCATCGTTGATTTTTTCATAAAATACCAAAGCTTTGGGATAATCACGCTCTTGATACAAAATGTCAGCTAAAATGGCATGAAGGTTGTCATGGATTGCAGACTGCTGGTTTTTGGCCAAGAACTCTTCGATCTGTTTTTTCACGAGAGCATAGTCGCGGTCTTTCCAAAACTCAGTGATGCGGCGCAGGAAAAACGCCTCTTGCTGCGTTAATTTCTCCTGTGGAACCATCGCTGGCTGAGCGGCTAAAAGAAACAGACATGTCGAGATTAAAATGTTGGTCATGTTACCCCTTAATGGTAATTCCTATATTGAACAGACAAATCCTTTTTTTGTCCTCAAAAATTGTCCTGATTGACTACGATTATGAGCAACCTGGAGTTAATGCATGATGGGGATCCAACTGATTTTGATTGCGGCGCTCTTTATTGCCCTTTCAAACTATTGTATGCGGCGCAGTATTGACGCCGGAGGAACCAGCAAAGGATTCCTGATGATCCAGTTGTTCATTGTCTTCTTAGTTGCGATTTTGCTCAACCCTGTCCGCAGTGGCGATTACCACTGGAGCAATTGCATGGCTGGATTTGCGATTGCCGGCGGTCTCGTCCTTGCGCTGATGATGGCATCGCTCGGCCGTTCCTTAGAAACAGGCCCCCCGGGACTCACCTTTGCCGCGCTAAATGCCTCGACCGTCATGCCATCGATCCTCATGGTGTTGCTCTTCGGAGCGACATTCGGTTACCAATACACTCTCTGGAACGGCATTGGCTCACTTTTTGTGGTCGGCGGACTTTTTTGGGCAGGATGGGCTACCTCTCGCAGTGAGCAAAAATCTGTCTGGATCATGTTTAT
>DATAHB010000126.1:0-5410 GCA_036263375.1 Rhabdochlamydiaceae bacterium
ATAAAAATTACCAACGAAATACAACACATAATATGTTTAGGATTAGCTTGTTAAGCATTGTTAGTGGAGGGGTTGAATGGGCCTGCCCAGGACTGTAAATCCCTCGTCTCACGACTACGTTGGTTCGAGTCCAACCGCCCCCATTCTTGAGACTCTAAATCATAATACTTTAGATTTTAACCGCTTAAAGTTCTGAAGTTATAGTCTATGTTCATATCAGTAATAGGTTCGTCCTTCTCCAGAGGGTCTTTAGCTATTTTCTGCGCTGGTAGACTTTTGAAGAATTACGCAGAGTGAGGGATGGCTATTCTTTGCAGAATTTGACAACATGCTCAACGCAGTATCCCTTCTGCTCAAGGGACTGTATCAAACCAGTTGATCCCATGAGGTGTTGAGCGCCAACGGTAATCGCAGTGTCTTTTTTTTGATTGATTGCTGAAATGATTTTGGGCACCCCTTGAATGTTTCGGTATACCAAAGCAGGAGTAGCATCGTCATCGTCGTCTTTTTTAAGTGATTCTTTGAATTCTGCAGGATCGCAAACAATCTTACCATTGGCTAAGCGGATATAGTTTTCAGCCGAGGTTTTTTCTTTAACGTTTCCAATAAGAAGATTTTGGATCCCCTCTAAAGAGCCTTCTAGAGAATAAGAAGAAATGTCATTGAGAAATTCCTCTAGATACATAAGTAGGGCCCCATCCAGGGATTCCAAGTTAATAATAGGCCGATTTCGATCTTGGAAATTTTGTAGGATTACTATTTCTCCAGTGTTGGTATCGATATCTGTATCCTCGGCACCTGATGCATAGCCTAAAGAACTTTCAACAAAAAACGGATCCACATTGGCTAGCCTTAACTCATAACCGTTGAGATGCTGCTGAATTTGCATCTGTGCTTCCTCTGACAGTTGACTTTGCCAATTAGTTTGATCTCTTTTGAGTTCATCCCTTTTCTCCTTTAGCATAGAAATCACACTCTCAATAACCTCATGGTTATATCCTAATTTAGTAAGATGGACCTTAAACCATTCCTCATCAAAATCAAATAGCTTTTTTTGAATTATCAAGAGGTTTTCAGCAGTGCGTTGCCAAGCATTTGTTCGAGGGTCTCCAGTTATCAACTCTTTGTCAAATTCTGAAACAAGCAAATCACAATTTTGAATTTCTTCTAGAACCCATTCAGGATATTCACGTGCTTTCACAGCATGGTTTGTCCCAAGAAGATAAACCCTCTGAGCAGCAGGGATTCCGTTTCCCTTTACCTGAAAAAATAGAAGACATATTTTTGCCTGCGCCTCTTCTACTTTTTCGACATGGAAAAACGACGTAACCCTAAAGGAGTTTCTCCACAAGTCTCTATAAATCGAATCCAAGACTCTACGTCCAATAGCGCAGACGCATTCATACACTGTCTTTTCAGACTTGTAGTGCGCATATAGATATAAAGCAGTTGTAGCCCCTACCACTGTGGCAGACAAAAGCATGCCATATCTAGAACCAATAAAATGAGCCATAATTATAACTGATTAATTTATCTTTAAAAACCATAAAAAACAACAGCTAAAATAAAATTCAGAACAGATTGACGGGCGGCAAGTACTCATAAACCTGAGGTAAGTGCGCCTTACTTTCAATCCTCAAAAACTGAAAAATTTTTCCTTGAATTTCAAGTCTTTATGCAGGGGGAGCTGGCAAGTATATTTAGAGAGGATAGAAGTAGCAGATTTTGTAAGCAATTGAGTGAAAAGCTGCCAGTCGAAAGTTCTGAATGCGTCCCACCGCCCCCAATTTATCTATAAGAAACCAATTCAAAAGTGCCTTGCAAGAAGTTTAAAATAATCTAGGAAGACACACTCATGGCAGAGCGTTCTTTGAAAAAAGAGGATAATCAATATTCTTGGTTATAGGATTAATTCCGACCTCAATTATACAATCGACAATTTACGGTGGGCTACGCGAACAGAACAGCCTAAAAATAAGCGCTCAGGCTTCAGAATCAATAATAAACTATTTCGCTTAGTGGTCTTGCTAAAAAAATAGGACTATCACGAGAATTGGTAAGGCAATTGCTTATCCTAGGCTGGAATCTCAGGACTACACTACGAATTCTCTGTTAGCAAATTTAAGGGTATTGCTATAACTTATAGCTGCGTCATAAAAATGGAGGACTCAATGATTTACAAATTCCTAATTATTGGTATGCTCGCAAGTATGCCTTTAACAGCTCAGGCAGAAACAGAGGTGAGTGCAAAGCCGTTAACGCAACTTGCCGAAAATAAGTTGATCATTTATGGCCTACCCACATCGCCTTTTGTCTTTAAGGTTCTTGTTGCTTTGGCTGAGAAAAATATCGATTTTACCCTCAGCCCAACGCTGCCAGAAAAGGCGGCAAAAGCAAAAGGTCAAACGCCTTCGCTTGAATTTTTGGCAGCTAGCCCACTGGGGAAGATTCCTGCTTTGCGACAGGGGAATTTTTCAATCGCTGAATCGTCAGTCATTGTTGCTTATCTAGACCGGAAATATCCAGAACACCCTCTCTACCCTTCTCAGCCAGAAGAGTTTGCTAAAGTTCTGTGGTTCCAACAATATGGAGATGAGGTTATTGCGAGCGTGGTTCACCACAAAATCCTCTTTGAAAAAATTGTAAAGCCAAAACTCTTTGGACAAACAACAAATCAAGCTGTTCTTGACGAAGCTGTTAATAACGAACTGCCAAAAATTCTCAGCTATCTTGAAAATGAGCTAAAGGGTAAGAAATGGATTGCTGGAAACCAATTTACAGCTGCAGACATAGCCATTGGTAATCACTTTGTCTCCTTAAAACAATGCGATATTGAGATTACAGCTGACAAATGGCCCAACCTTGCCCGTTATACCAAAGACCTCTTCGCACGACCCTCGTTTAAAAGAAACATGTCCTAGCCCTGCATCGCCGACTCCGTAAAGGAGTCGGCTGCTTCGGGAAACCGCCCCTTTACTGATTTTCACAGGTTGTTACAGCTTGCTTGCCACTTAGAAACAAAAAGTTAAAATTGATAGCCTAGGCCGATTCCAAAATTGATACCACTCAGATTTAGATCATGGCGTTCAATTGTTTTGGAAGAACCTGAAAAACTCATGTTTTTAAGGGAATAATCAACAAACAAGTCCAGGGCAAGATATTTCATTAAATAGAATAGCGCACCACCTCGAAATGAACCTCCTAATCCATTGCCGGTATTATTTCGATGCACAAAATGAGAATGATTAATCACATTGACGAAAAAATATCTAGGACCTAGCCCTGCATAAACCTTAATGGCGTTATTAATTTTATAGACGTACTCTATACCTAGATGATGGGAACAATGTGGATGCTCGTTTTTTGATGTCCACCTAGGGAACGACCATGGTCTGAAATGTAACCAACTTCTCCCCAAAGGTGGAAGTTTTTCCAAATGGGGCCTGAAGCTTCAAGAGAAACTCCAGGCATTATTCCAGGAAAAATTTTATGAAGTACATGAGAAGTCGGATAAAAACAAATAAATTTAGCTTCCAGAAGAGCCCTATTGCGATTCTCACAGGTCTGAATGGGCTCGCACTTATTTAATGAGGGCGAATTAAGAACAGAAAGAGTCTTATTGCTTTCCACAAGAGTAGAATCGAATTGTTTGGCAAAGCAGGGCGTTGAGAACAGAAAAAGAGAAATAAGGAGAGTTTTTTTCATGAGACCTCCGCGAAAACGCTTGAGTTTGGTTTAAAAATTTTTAATTATCAAACAAAATGTAGGATGTTTGGCCTGTTAACGGATTCAGGTTTCGTCGTCCTCGATCTATGAACCTATCCCAATAAATTCAGTCTAAATCTCTCATGAGGACGGTGAACGTATCCATTCTCCTGGAAGATTCTTAAAGTCCAGCATCGTTAGGAAGAGTTCTCTCGCTGAAATTAAGAGACTTCCGTTTTTCAATTGCAGGCTCTGAACGAAATCTAAAAGTTGCCGTTTTTTATTAGTTTCAGAAGCCCTCGAAGAGTTGCAGAGCGAAGGCAGGGGAGGGCGTCCTGCCAATACATAATGAAAATAGGTAAATTGCTTTGAAGAAAGGGGATGAGTAGTCAGTTTTATAAATCCCAAGTTTTCATAAAGAGATTGAGCTGGTTGATTAAAAACTCTCGTATCCAAAGAGATTTGATGGAATTCGCCGATATTTTTAATGAATTGGGTAGTTAAAGTGAGTGCTATCTTTTGCCTTCTAAAATCTTTGTGAACACCTATATGTTCAATATAGTAGGTGCCAGGCGCTTGGTTCAAGATGGCGCAAACTCCTACAATCTTTCCATCCTGTGCTCGTCTGGCCTGTAAGTAGAAGCGGGGAGTCGTGTTCGAGAATCGGTAGCTGTTGAAATCGCGTCGGAACATGTCGGAGATAAATTCATCATAAGAAGAATAGCTTGCTTTATCTACCTGCAGCGTTTCTAAAGAGAACCCGTCATGGAGCCTAGGATGCTGATAGGCCTCAAAATACATTGAGACTCCTTCATTTAATACATTCAATGGGATTTCATCCTGGGAATCGTACAGCTCATACACAATCCCTTTTTCGACCAAAAGCGTTTTCAAGGCAAAACAAGGGTAAGTCATGGAAATGAGAAGAATCAGAAGCAGTCGTCGCATGAACCTATCCCAATAGATTTCTCAATGAGCTTTTTGACAATTTTCGCTTCAAATAGATTTATTTAGCAAGAGTCAGATTAAAAATATGACCCTTGCTAAATAAGCGTGTCTACAAAGTGAGTTTTGCAATCACCTCTACATCTTTGAGATCAGTTGTTTTGGATTGTGTACTCCGGCAAGGCTCAGGAGAGAAAGAGCGCAGCCAGTCATCAGATAGAGGATGGGCCAAAGGGGATTTTGAAACTGACCAACCACTTTGACCATGATGAAGGGGCCGATGCCGCCGAAAATCGCAATCGCAAAATTCATTGCCGTTGCCGTACCGCTGTAGCGAACTTCAATGGGAAACAGAGAGCTGACAAGGGCAGGAAGCACGCTAAAATAAGAGGCGATAAGAACTGCCAGGGTTCCTTGTGTGAAAAACAAAAGCCAGTAGATCTTCCATCCCGAGAGAATGTAAATCGGGGATGCTAGGAACAAAAGGAGCAGAAGAACCCGCTTGGCAAACTGCCTGATCCCGACACGGTCGGACAGGTTGCCTGCAAGCAGCGTTGTGATGAGAAATAAGACAATGATGAAGAATTGCAATACCGTCGATTGAAAAGTGGACAAATGAAGAACCGAAGTGTGGTAGAAAGAAGAATAGATCAGCACCAAGTTGAATCCTACGGTATCCATCACCATAAGGCCCATTCCAATGAAAATCATCTTCTTGTATTTATGGAAAGTGCTGAAGAGCGGTTCTTTGAGTAAGCAT
>DATAHB010000127.1:0-5178 GCA_036263375.1 Rhabdochlamydiaceae bacterium
CCAATCGATGGGTTGTTTCCCTAATTTTTGCAAAAATGCATTGGTCTTTGAAAAATGGCGGCATCCCAAAAACCCGGCATGCGCAGAAAGGGGGGAGGGATGGGGCGCTGTCAAGACAAGATGCCCGCTAGCGCCGCTGGCTTCCAAGTGTTGAAACTTCTCGAGCGCCGACTTGCCCCACAGCAAGAACACCAGCGGATCTTTTCTTTCGCACAGGAGCTGGACGACCCGATCGGTAAACACTTCCCATCCCTGGCCATAGTGAGAGCGGGGTTGGCCCGCGCGCACCGTCAGCGTCGCATTCAAAAGAAACACCCCCTGTTTTGCCCAGGAAAGCAAACAGCCGCTCGTTGGGATCTTTAATCCTAAATCACTCTTCAGCTCTTTATAAATGTTCAAAAGAGAAGGCGGCGGAGGAACCCCTTTCGGAACGCTGAATGACAACCCATGCGCCTGACCGGGTCCGTGATACGGGTCTTGCCCGATGATGACGACCTGGACCTTTTCGAAGGGCGTTTGACAAAAAGCATTGAATACTTGCTTAAACGGAGGATAGACCACAGCACCGGAATGATGTTCTTCTGCTAAAAAAGCCTCGAGCTTGCGCATGTACGGCTTTTCGAATTCAGATCCAAGCCGGTCCAGCCAAGAGGCTTCCATGTATGCAATATTTTCTTCTACGACGAGAGCCATCTGCTAAAAACATTTTTAATCCTATGTTAGCACGATGGACCTCGTTGATCAAATGTAAAGCCGCTTTACATGAAAAAGCCCACTTTTTGTATGCTGTCACTAACGAGGGAGAAAATTGCATGGAACAAAAAAGACCGCTGATTGGCGTCGCCGCCGTTGCTCTGCAAAAAGGGCAAGTTCTTCTCGGAAAGCGAAAAGGAGCTCATGGCGCTGGATTGTGGTCCTCTCCGGGAGGACATCTGGAATTTGGGGAAACTGTTGAAGCTTGCGCTGCAAGAGAGCTCTTCGAAGAAACGGGCTTAAGAGCCCTCTCCTTCCGACTTGGACCGTGGGTCGAAAATGTCATTGACAAAGACAAACACTATATCACTCTCGTCGTCTTCATTGACCGATTCGAAGGCGAATTTCAGCTCTTAGAGCCTGAGAAATGCGAAGGCTGGCAATGGTTCGATTGGAACGAATTGCCCTCTCCGCTCTTTGCGCCCGTTGAGTCGCTTTTCCAAAAACAAGACTCTCTACATCTTTTCTTGGAAGAGCTCCTCGCCTTTTATGAGGCCCGAGACTGGGACCAGTTTCACTCTCCTAAAAATCTCGTAATGAATCTGGCTTGTGAACTGGGAGAGCTCATCGAACCATTTCGTTGGTTGACGGAGCAACAAAGCGGCGCGCTCGACCCAAAAACACTCCGTGACGTTCGGGAAGAGATCGGCGATGTTTTCAGCATCCTTCTCCACCTTTCTCACAAATTGGGAATCGATCTGATTTTGGCTGCCCGTGAAAAGCTCGAAAAGACTGGCAAAAAGTATCCCGTCGACAAGTCTCGCGGCCAACGATTCAAATATACTGTTTATGAATCGAGTCCAACGCCTTGAACGATGTATTGACAGAAAGCAGTTTCTCCGCCTAAAATTAGTCCTTTTCCAAACGGAGTGAAGGATGAAAAATCTAGCTGAAAACAACCTGATTCGATTTACGAACGTCACCCGCAAGAAAGATGCCTTGTATGCCAATTTCAAGGTGAAGGGGCTTCGGAATGGGGTTGTTTTCTCCGCTTCCATCGCCGTGGACATTACCGCTCTCGAGCTGAATGCAGGGGATTCCTTGGAAAAGATCGTCGAAGATTGCGCCCGTCATGGCGTCAAAGAGTTTAAGAAGGCCGACTTTCAATTTGAAGGGATTTCGGCTGCGAGTCCTGAATATCTGGGTGTAGCGCAGCTTGGCTAGCGCGTTTGCATGGGGTGCAAGAGGTCGGAGGTTCGAATCCTCTCACCCAGATTCTTTTATCAATCAAAGGAAGAACATCCTCGACATGGCGTGTTTCAATGATTGCAGCTTTGAGTTGACCCCACGAGAAGAGGATCGCAATTAAAAAAATATATGTTCGCATAGAGTCTGACCGTAATTATGGATTTGGCATGGATAGGCCTGTTATTCCAGCCTTCCAACTGATGTAATCTTTGAGAACTAAAGCGTGATCAAAAGCCAGTTCACCCCAAGGAATATCTTCTAATTTTACTAAGAAGGCTTTAGCTGCATCATCACCAGCAGTGGGTGTTTGAAAAGCTTTGGCAATATGTGCTACTGCCAAGTTCAATCAGCAAAAGAAAATGGATGAGGAGCACGCACCTCATATTACACAGAAATTTAAGGTACATTAAAATCACAGAAAATATGCAAATCGCATATCTAGGTTGCCTATAATACACCAAAAAGGTATATCTAAATCATAGATAGCATATGTTTTCCATTAATGAATAACTACTTGGATATACCATGGATGGCTTGGCTGGCTTAGGCAAATTATCTCGTAAAAGACTTTCAGAAGTAATCCGAAACTCAACAGGCTGTATATCAGTTAGTTTCGTAGCTGAAACACTAAACGTCTCAAGAGAGCAAGCGAGACTGTATCTGTCCTCATGGACAAAAAATGGCTGGCTACGAAGGGTCAGGAGGGGGCTATATTTCCCCGTGGATTTAGCCGCCGAAACTCCTGATGAGGGCTTTCTTGACCCTTGGGTGATCGCCTCTCAAATTTTCTCCCCCTGCTACATTGGGGGGTGGTCAGCGGCTAAGCATTGGGATCTAACCGAACAGATTTTCGAATCAACCATTGTTCTCACTTCACGGCGTTTAAATCACAACGAACAGTCCGTTGGAGATCTGACTTTTTTGATAAAAAAATTAACACCCGATAAAATGTTCGGTCTAAAGAGCATCTGGAAAGATCAAATCAAAGTGCAAGTGTCAGATCTTCATAAGACGATTATAGATATGTTTGATGACCCATCACTTGGAGGAGGCATTCGTTCTGTAGTCGATTTTTTCCAAAAATATCTGACTTCAAGTGAATGCGATCTAAGCATGTTGATCCAATATGCAGAAAAGATGAACAACAAAGCAATTTTCAAGCGGTTAGGATTCGTATTATCAAAACTAAAACCCAATGAGAATCATTGGATTACACAGTGCTTAGAACAGTTGAGCCAAGGAAATTCACAACTAGACCCAGCATCTAAAGGCAAGCGGCTGATCAAAAAATGGAGATTATGGATTCCTGAAGGATTAGAAGGAGGATTTCGATGATTAACAAATTTGAGATTGCTCGAAAAGCAAAAGAGCATGGATTGCAATCCGCTACGATTGAAAAAGACTACGTCTTGGGATGGATACTGATTGGCATTCAAAATCACCCCAAGACAAAAGATTCATGGGTTTTTAAAGGGGGCACATGCCTTAAGAAATGCTTCTTCAACAAGTATCGCTTTTCGGAAGATCTAGATTTCACTCTGCTGAATGCTCAGCAAATGCAAGAAGAGGCGCTGAGGCCAATCTTAAAAGAGATTGCACAGTGGATCTATGAGCAGTCGGGAATCGAAATCCCTGAAAATCTGATCTCTTTAGACCCACATCGCAGCTTATCTGTACAAGGCAAGCTATCCTACCGAGGCCCTTTGAAACAGCCAGTCCCTTATCCCTCCATCAAATTGGACCTCACTGCCAATGAACAAGTGGTACTGAAGCCGGAAAAACGGAAGGTTTTCCACGAGTATTCCGATTGCCCAATCGAAATGCCCCAAATCCTAAGTTACTCCTATGAAGAAATTTTCGCTGAAAAGTTAAGAGCTTTGGCTGAACGAGCACGGCCCCGTGATCTCTATGACGTTGTTCACCTTTACCAGGAGCGTCATCGATTGACCGATATAGAAAAACTCCTGGAGTCCCTTCAAGGCAAGTGCGCCTTTAAAAAGATGCCGATGCCCAATCTGATAACGATTGAGCAACATCCTCAAAGGTCGGAGTTTTTATCCGAATGGAAAAATATGCTGCACCACCAAGTGAAAGATCTCCGACCATTCGAGTATTTTTGGGGACATTTGCCTGATATTTTTTCGTGGATTTACAATTCGAATATCAGCTCCAGCAATTTGTGACGTATAAAGCGAAACGGGTAGGAATCTCTATTGAGCTTGTGGATCCAGCATATACCAGTCAAAATTGCTCGCAATGTGGGCAAAAAGGGCTGCGCTGTGTAGATGTCTTTCAATGTAAAACCTGTGGAGAGAAGCATGCGGATTACAACGCTGCATGCAATATCTCGATAGGAGGGGCTGTTGTAAACCGGCCTAAATTGACGGTATGTGTATAACATATCAGTTAAAAGCTTTCTCCTTTAGGAGAGAGTTGTTTACCTTCTTTTAGCTGCTGGAAATTCCGGTTATCAGCCAGCTCCTGTCGCCGGGTTTGAATTGCAAAATAAGTTTGACCATTGGCAATAACAGGCTTTGCTGGATCACCGTTTTGGACGATCAAATAACAAGCATAGCGAGATAGTCTCACGTCAGCAGCTGGTCGTTGGGCTCCTTTGCCAATTTCGATCATATCGGTGACATCAACGAAATGATCTTCGATACCGTACCCGCTGTTTATGCATGCCTCTTTTGCTTTCTCAATTACGTTAAGAAAATTGCGATAATCATTGTATTCCAGTGCTTTAGCTAGCTTTCGAGCGCTCCAGAATTCACAACCATCCTCTTCCTCTCGAAGGGATTCAAAAGTTTGATGATGAGTAACTTCAACCAAATCTTGGCTCATTTCTTAATCTCCTATCGCTTTAGAGTTATTTTGTTCATTATCATGTGGCGGACATGTTTGATATGTTCCGCTGGAGGGATATTTTCAGGCGGCGTCCCACCAATTTTGGCGATTCCATATTGATTGACCTTTTTTAGGTCTTCAAAGGTGAGCTTACTGGGGATGAGATCATGACCATCATTTTTCTCCATGTGCACTCCGAGAATGTGTAAAATTCCAATAAATCATATTGAGAAAAAAGATTTTATACCGAAATGAGTTGAAGAATCGGGAATATGTCAAGGAGGCGCCCCGATTTTTGTCCAAGCTTGCTGGCGCCGAAGCAACTAAACTTAAAAAGTTTAGCGATGCAGGCGGGACGAAAAGCGGTGGCTGTCCGACGCCGACAGAAAC
>DATAHB010000128.1:0-5625 GCA_036263375.1 Rhabdochlamydiaceae bacterium
GAGAGACTTTACTTGCTACACCGTTATGAACTGGTTCTAAGTCTCGAGACTCATCGCCTTTTTGCTTTCTTACAGATTGCGAAGTGTCAGCCTGTGTACTGGTTGGCGCACTGGCCACTGGCTCGGCGCAGCTATGTGCTATTTTCATCGCGGCTGCTCCATGGTAAAATGCAACGCAAGCAATGATCGCAATCGAAATACAGCTCGATTTAAGCGACCTTGAAGAACAAACCGCTTCAATAATGGCGGTGACGAAACCGGATAACACTAACAACGCAATATGCGAAATATCCTTAGTAGACAAATGTTTGACTTCGCCTTGCGAGTTCGTATACGTGAAGGGATAAATCAAGTGATTAACAAAAGAACCAACCAACATATTTCACCCAGATGTTAACTCCGAAGCATTCTAGAATTCCCTCTTTAGGCTGTCAATACTTGATTTGAAAAAGATCACTGAAAAAACGGTTCGAAATGGTTTTAAATTTGATGAAACCGCATGGGCCCATCACCGATTGAGCAATGTTTGGAGGCTATGGGTTTTATCATGACAAGACCATCTTTACTGCAAAAGACCGCTCTCTTAGAACAAGGGTCGATGTGAATGATTAGCGCATGATAGAGACAGAGCGCCGCAAGAGTGTAAATGCACAGAAGGCAGCCAAAAAAATAACCACGCCTCTTAAAAAGACTCTAGTGCTTCTTGAACTGCCAGGGAATCCTATCGACACCTTTTTTTTCCGGTTAGGGATGGCTACTTTTGAAAGCTCAGACTCGCAAGTTTCAAGGTTTTTTTGAATTTCATCTCGATTTTCGTAATTTTCAGGCAGCAACGCCAGCAGGTTTGTAAATAACTCGACCAAGGATCCTAAAAATGCCGGTTGTAATCTTGGGGGGCATCCACTCCTAGTAGAAAAGCTTTCATTCAGTCGATTTACCGTCTTTTTAAGAAAGGCGACCCGCTGTTGAGAGTTCTTGCTTAAGGTGCTAGCATATTTCAACTCGCAAGAGGTGGTGGCGATAGAATTGAATCCATCGGGAGGCAATTTAATCTCAAGAGCTTTGCAGTATAATCGTCTTGCGTTGCTAGGTTCCATTCTCTGAGCACAACGGTCACCTTCCCTGACCCAATCATCAAATTGGTCTTTCAGATCAAGCGGTATGCTGCATGCCATTATTTCATTGCTCATCTCTTGTATTTGCGCTGTTTCTTCTGGATGAATCAGCGGCAACAGGAGCCTATAACATGTCCTGAGCTCCAAAAAAGCTTTTGACGACGAGTTAAAATCAATCTTATTCCAGTGTTTAATATTGACCTTAACGAGGTTAAGAGCCCCGATTGCTTTGGATGTATATTCTGGTTTCTTGGTTGCATAAGCCATTCCCAATAGGCAATGGATTCCAACCAAGGAGTCTTTGCCCAGATTAGCTATCGTGAACTGATTAAAGATCTCTTGAAACAACATCTCCGCTAAGCGGTTTTCTTCTGTCTGAAGAAAATCGTAAGCTTCAGCTAATTTACCAGGAAAATCATAACTTTGAGATTGTTCACCAACTAATTTTGTTGTTTGGGCTAAATCGGCAGTAGAGGAGCCCTCTATTCGCCCACTTGCAACAGCACTGGTTTTCTGAGCAAGAGACCTTTGGGTATATGAAAAGCATGCAGGGACGGGGGCTTGAGCATAGGTCACTGGTCTAGCAGATGTAGACATAGAGATCCCTGGTTAAAAACTTGGCTGGAGATTTTACAATAGGTAGAAATTTCGTGCATCACTAAAAGAAGACCCGAACATCTTGAAAAATATCTGCGAAATCAACGAAACTTACCACGATGAAAAAACGGTTCGAAATGATTTTAAATTTGATGAAACCACATGGGCCTATCACCGGTCGAGCAATGTTTGGAGGCTATGGGTTTTATCATGATAAGATCATCTTTGCTATCCTTGTTGGAGAAACGCTTTATTTCCGAATCGGCGCTACTAATGAAAAAGATTATGAACCTTATGGGGCAGAACCTTTCGTGTATGATGGAAAAAATCGACCCATCGTTATGCCGTATCTAAAACTGCCAGAAAAAATCCTGCACAATCCCAAACTTCTCCCTCAGTGGATTGAAAAAGCACGAGATGCCTCTCTTCTCAGTCGGACCAAACGGAAGTAGGGCATTCAATGAACTGCAAATTCCCTTGCATCTTCCTCTAAACTTGATGTACAAGTAGGCTGTGAGAAAACATTTTCTAACCGGCCTTGTGATCCTGCTTCCAATTGCAATTACCATTGCAGTCGTCGGCTCCCTGATTAATTTTTTTACGGGGCCGTTTGTCAAAGCCGTCACGACGTTTTTGCAAAACACGAATTTCGCCAATCAAGGCTTCTTATTTTTGTCGCATGAACAAGCTGTGCTTTATCTGAGCAAGCTCTTAATTTTAGTTCTGCTCTTTTTCCTGATCATCTTGCTCGGGATGCTGACCCGTTGGTATGTGATTCGGAGCCTTCTCAGCATCGGCGACCGCTTGTTGCACCGCATTCCTGTTGTCAGCACCGTTTATAAGACGACCAAAGAGATCATCAAAAACCTTTTTCATCACGATGCTACCGCTTTCAAGCAAGTCGTTCTTGTGCCTTTTCCTCGGAAAGACATCTTTGCCCTTGGATTGATCTCCGGCCAAGCTCCGACGATCTGCAACACCGCTTCCGGTGAGAATCTCGTTTCCGTGCTTGTCCCTACAACGCCCAATCCCACCAGCGGCTTTTTGCTCCTTTTTAAACAAAATGACCTGATTTATCTCGATATGAAGCCCGAAGACGCCATCAAATACATCATTTCATGCGGCTCTATCGTTCCCCAAGAGAGGACCCTCGGATGAAAAAATACTTTTCAACTGGTTTAATCATCCTCCTTCCTTTTGGTTTAACGGTGTGGATTGTTCATTATCTGTTTGATCTTTTCACGAATCCAATTTTCAATATCTTGGAAAAAATCATACTCCATTTTGAGGGAGTGCAGGGTCAGCTTCAGCACGAAACTCTCGTGACATTCTTAAGTCGCATCGTAGCGCTGATTTTGACCTTCCTTCTCATCGTTGCATTGGGATATCTTGCCCGGAAATTTTTCTTCAAAGCAATCCTCAAACTCACCAATGAAACAATCTTCAAGATCCCCGTGGTCGGCTCCATCTACCGGCTGACGAAAGACCTGACAAAAGCCATGCTCTCGACCGAACAAAAAACGTTTAAAGAAACGATCTTGATTCCCTTTCCCTCTCCGGAAACCTATTCTGTTGGATTTGTCACAAGTGATGTTCCCGAATTCTTGAAAAAAGTGATCCCTGACGCCGATGTGACTGTTTTCGTCCCCACAGCCCCCCATCCGATTTCCGGCTACGTCCTCTTTTGCGCAAAATCGGCCACGTACCCCATCGATATTTCCGTTGAAGAGACATTCAAGTTCCTCCTTTCTTGCGGAGTCATTCACCCTGGCCAACCCAGACAATCAGCAAAACCATGAACATCATTTTCTTCCCTGTCAAAGACACTTCTGCTAAGCTCTCTAAGCTCTGCCAATTGGCCCAGCACCATCTAGCCCAAAAAGAACCCCTCCTCTTTTTAGTTCCCGACAAAACATCTTTTGATTTCCTAGACAAGCTTTTTTGGAGCGGAGAGAACTTCCTACCTCACCCGACCTCTTTGATCACCATTTCGACAGAGTTACTTCTATTTTCTACCATCTTCAACCTCCGCTCTTCAGCTCTTTTAGAAGGGCCCAAAACCCTCTATGAATTCGAAGACCACACCTCTGCAGAAAAATTTCAGTTGTCAAAACACCGGTATCAAACCTACCGCGATCAAAATTTTCCTATCATTATTGAATGATCTGTTCGTCGCAATTCTGCCTCTTCGGGGGCGGATCAAGACGAACTATTTATCAAAGGGCTGCACAACGAAGGCATAGTGGAACATCCCTATAGCTGAGGAGTAAAACCGGCAAGATTGCAGTCGTATGCCCCCATACATTAAAGATATGGGTAATAGTCAACCGTTTACGGGGGAGTTCTTCAAACCTCTTGAATCTTTGAGCTATTTTTGTTAAAGTTTATGCTTTTAACGGAGATGATTCATGGTACGCATCAGTAAACAGTCCGAGCGGCGCGCAAAATGCCCCCACCGCCCCCGTCCTCCTGCCCCTAAAACAGGATCAAAAAAAGATAAATTGGATAAAGGCTACAAGGAACATATCAGTGTTGTCGAAGACGCAGAGCTGGCTCAAAAAATCTTTATCCCCAAGAAAATAGGTTAACGTCATGACAAGACATCGAAGCTACGGAAGAGCGAGTAAATCGGCTAAAAAAAGAAACGTCCTGAAGCGGTATGAGCGAATCGACGTGCTACGTAAAGTCGGAAGATGGAAAGACGGCGAAAACACCAAAGTCACAGGCCTTCCTAAAACCCCTGTTGTCGCATAAGAGTCATTCTCTGAATTAATGACTCTAAGAATCATTAACCGCCAGACGAACCTTCGCATCAGTCTTTTTTCTGTAAGAAAACTTGTGCTGTTTTTCTTTCAGCAGAAGAAAATCTCCAATCAAGAAGTCACCATCTATTTTGTCGGCATCCGCAAAATCACTCAGCTCCACGCTAGATATTTTAATGATCCCACCCCCACCGACTGCATCACGTTCCCCTTTAACGATCAGCTTCTCGGGGAGATTTTCGTCTGCCCTAAAGCCGCCCTGGACTACAATCCAAAAAAACCCTATGAAGAAACTACGCTTTATCTTATCCATGGCCTCTTGCATCTTTTAGGTTATGACGATATCGATAGCAAACAGAGGGCCCGTATGCGCCGGGAAGAAAAACGACTCATGGCACTCATAAAAAAACACCGCTGTATCATCAGCTAGGAAATGCGTGTGAAGGTTTTAATTGCCCTGATTTTTATGTTAAGCGCAGCCATCGTGACAGGGATGACAACAGCTCTCTTGCAACTGGGCCGCCTCCGCTCGAAAGAAGAGTTTAAAAAGATCCCAATCCTTTTTTTCTTCCAACACTTCCTCCGATCTCTGTTTGGCCGCCGGAAATGGGAAGGTCTCTTTTTCACCCTTAGTTTCAGCAAACACGTCCTCCACCTCTGTTATGGCGTCGTCACCATCTTTCTTCTGCTCTCTCAGACGCCTTTCAATCAGGCCCTCCGACTGCTCGAAAGCCACAGCTATGCTTTTGATAGCCTTTGGATCCTAGCTATCGGCGCGATCATCATCACGCTTTCTCTGATCTCCGACATGCTCATGAAGTTTTTAGCCACTGCTGCTCCTGTTTTCTCTTTACGGCTCTTTGCTCCTATTACATCTGTTTTCCTGACTCTCTTTGCTCCCCTTACCGCGTTTTTCATGAAAATGCTCCAAGCCTTTTTTCCCGAAAGCCAAAAAGAGATCGCCTCTCCTTCCATCCGAGATAAAATCCTGGAAGTCCTCTATGAATCGGAACTTTCGACCCATCTTGACCCCCAAGAACGGAAGCTCATCTTATCCGTTGCCAATTTTAAAGAAAGAATCGTCCGCGAAGTCATGGTCCCCCGCATCGATGTGATCTGCATTTCTGAAGATACCACCATTCAAGAAGCGG
>DATAHB010000129.1:0-3855 GCA_036263375.1 Rhabdochlamydiaceae bacterium
CAGCGCCACCACGTCCTGAGCCGAGGCGTTATTTCGATTCACAATGAAATTTGCATGCAAGAGAGAAACTTCAGCTCCTCCGATTGAAAATCCTTTAAGACCGCATTGCTCGATGAGGGCACCTGCTGAAAGTTGCGAAGCATTGCGGAAGACGCAGCCTGCAGACAGGTCGCCATAAGGCTGAGTTTTGGTGCGATAATCGATGATTTTCAGCTGACGGGCCCTCGCCTCTGTTGAAGGAATGAGATGAAATTTCGCCGCAGCAATCGCTCCCTTGCGCGATTGAAAAGAGGAAGTGCGGTAGCCCCATTGAAGCTTTCCTTTCGGAAGGACTTCGACTTTCCCCTTCTCATTGATATAAGTCACTTCGGTCAGATATTGGAATGTCTCCCCCCCATTAGCCCCGGCATTCATATAGACCGCACCGCCGACAGACCCCGGAATCCCGGAAGCAAATTCCAGCCCTGCCCATCCTTTACGGGCGGTCTGAGATCCGAGCAGTGAAAAACTGTACCCTGCGCCGACATAAAAAACGCCTTTTTCTCCTTCGCAAAAATGGATTTTATTGAGAATGACAACGCCGTTATATCCTTCATCGGGAAAAAGGATATTCGACCCTTTTCCTAAGACCAAATAGCGGTGGTTTTTTTCTTTGCAGTGAGCAATGATTTCGCTGAGCTGCGCAATAGAATCGGCTTCGATAAAATACTTCGCGAGGCCGCCAATGCCAAATGTTGTGAGATCCTTTAGGGAGCGCCCTTCTTGAATTTGAAACACCATGAATCTATCCCAATAAATTTCTCAATGAGCTTTTTGGCAATTTTCGCTTTAAATCCATTAATTTAGCAAGGAGCATATTAAAAATATGCAATCTTTAAAATTTGGTTTTATGCAATTGCTCTAGACTTTGTACCATGATTAAAAATATCGAAAAATCCGAATGATCTTGGACCTGTGTCCGTCTTACGAATTACAGACGCCATCTAAGATGGAGATAAAAATCTTTCGGATCAGATTTGATAAGATATTCAAATGTTTGAAAAGCATCTAAAACGAACGCTGTGATGAATCCAGTAGCCTTGACAATCTCTAAAGACTGTATCCAAAGCTCTTTGTATTGGAGGGTTTTGATGGCAGCTATAGCAAAGCTAAATTTAACACCGACTCGCAAAACTTGAACGACGCTGTCTGAAAATTGGTAAGTTGACCTTGATCTGCTCATTTGACATATTATTTTGCAAAAGAGAGGCGCGGGAAGGAGCAAAATAGATGCTGCAATTCTTGAACTAGCAGACAATTGGAAAGTCGGAGAAAGAAACAGAGCAGTCCCTAACAAATAGTGAGAAATATCGAGACATTGATGTATTGCCCTTCCAGTGAATGAGTTGTCTGGAAAAACAACCGGAAATTTACTTTTTAAAATGCTTTGAAATCCTCTCTCGATGACAAAAAGGCAAGAAGCAGATTTGCTAAGGCTATTGTACGATAACAAGCCAATAGAAGTTAGACTCATTTTTCGCTCGCTTGCTGAACAGCTTCGGACTTCTTTTTGTAAAGAGCATCTAAAACAGCATTGACAAAACTACCGCTTTCAGCAGAGGAAAATTTCTTTGCGAGGCGGACGGCTTCGTCAATCGCCACTTTGGGAGGAGTTGTAGAGAAATAGATCTCATAAGCCCCGAGCCTTAAGAGATTCCTTTCAACCCTTGGAATTCGGTCGAATTCATATTCTGTGGCGGTTGAGGAGATCATCTGGTCGAGTTTTTTCAACTTGACTTGGACCTCTTCTGCTTGAGCTTTTGCAGCATAAAGACTTTTTTTAGTCACCAGGTGGTGCTTCATCAAAAGTGGGAACGACTCCTCTTGCTCGGCCGCTGAAAAATCAACGCTGTAGAGCAAGTGGAAGACAATCTCACGCATTTTGTACGAATTTAAAACCATACGGAGCGAAAGTATAGCAAAGATTCGACCCCGATTTCAACCCGAATTAATCCTCTAAAAACAAGCGACTTACAAATGACTGCGGAGCATCCATGCCATTTTTTCATGCGCGCCGAGGCGTTTTGCCATCAGATCGACGGTCGCTTGGTCTTTTTCCTCCTCGGCCAGCAACGCAATTTGACGAGCACAGCAAATGACGGATTCATGATCAGAAAGGAGCTGCTGAATCATTTTTTTAGCAGGAATCGGCTTAAACTCTTCTTTGATACAACATTTTTTAAAATCTGAAAAAGAGGCATGGACATAAAATCCCAGGGCTGCGATCCGCTCTGCAATCTCATCGGCAGCACCTGCCATTTCTTCATACTGTTTTTCAAACATCAGATGCAGGGCAAAGAAATGCGGCCCCTTGACATTCCAATGAAAATTCTGCGTCTTGAGATAGACGGCATAGCTGTCGGCTAAATAATGGCGCAGCTGTTCTGCAATTTTTTTCCGTCCTTGCTCTGTCATCCCCGACTTCATTTTCATGTTTCACCTCTAAATTTCTGAGTAACAGATAAAAGGATTATTTATCAATGGTTGCTCTTAATTAAAAACAAATATAAACTGCTTCGAAAAAGGACCATCCATGACCTCTTTTCACATCACTTCAGCAGCAGCGGCGGTGATAACACCATTCGCCAGTTACCGATTTAAACACCTAGTTCCAGATGCTCATGTCGGCTTTGTTGTCGTTGCAAGCACAATTGTCACATACGCAACGGTTGCCATTTCTATTTTTGGGAATGAGTATGCTAAAAAATTAACATGCCAATACTTCGGCAAACCAAATGCCGATAAGACATTCTATCGACTTGTTTACTTTTTCTCTATTTCTTCAGAGCTTCTTCTTCCCAATGTTGCAAGATTGATCGGTCAAAGAATGGGATATCCAGTTCCTGATTATCTCCACACATTCGGCTATTCATATTTAACATCCACTGCTTTTTGGATTCCCAAAACCCTTTTCGAGTTTGGCATAGGCATTTGGGAACGTTACTCAAAGCCTGATAAGAATCAGTCTGCGGATGCAGATAATGTCTATTTTTGAGTTCTTTTGAGCAGACTTTCAATTCAAAATTGGAGGATAATATATACCCAAGGAACCTATCCTAATAAATTTCTCAATGAGCTTTTTTGCAATTTTCGCTTCAAAAGGATTATTTGCCAATAGTTGCTCTTATAATTAAAAATAGGAGTAGATTTTTCTGAACAAAGGAGCCTTTATGTCGGCTTTTCTATCTAACCATGCCACCACGTTAGTCTCAGCTATAGTAGCCCCGTTCGCCAGTTACCAGTTAAATCGCATGTTTCCAGCTCCTCATGTCGGCTTTCTTGTAGTTGCAAGCACAGCTGCCACATACGCACAGGCTGCCTTTATCCATTTGAGTAGTCATTATGCTGCTGCATTACACAAAAAGTACACCAAAGACGGTAATCGAATATTCTATCGACTCTCTAGCCTCTTCACTCTCTCTACTCAGCTTCTTCTTCCCATTGTTGTAAGACGGATCGGTTAAAGAATGGGATATCCAATTCCTGGTTACCCCCAAACAGTCGGCTATTTTATTTTAACAACCAGTGCTTATTGGTTTTCCGATGGCCTTCTCAATCTCGGCAAATGCGCTTGGGCCCTTTACTCAACGCCTAGATAGGCCCCTTTTGACAGAAAGCGCCATTCCTGATAGGTTGAAAAGGTAGAGTCTGTCTGCAAATTAAGGCTTTCTCGATAGAAGCTTAATCCAGAGATAGACTCTTATCGCAGGAGGGATTCAAGTGCTGGGTGTGTTTCTCGATACGGAGACCAATGGGCTTAATGCGTTCAAGCATCGGGTATTGGAGATTGCTTTCAAGATCGTCGATCTCAAAACA
>DATAHB010000130.1:0-9104 GCA_036263375.1 Rhabdochlamydiaceae bacterium
TGTAAACAACTCTCGCCTAAAGGCGAAAGCTTTATTGTCCGCTAAAAGCGGCAACATGCCGGCGGTTTACTTCGCCGGATCCCAAGCTGAAAAGCTTGAGATGCCTACACAAACGGTGTTGGCTGCCGTAACCTCTTGTGGTTTCACGTGATGTCAACGCCCCAGAGACAACTTAATGCCGCTTAAGCTCTATCACGGTGTTAATGGTAATAATAGTAGAGAGCAACAGAGTTTAAAAGAAGAGGAGCAGTGCTTCCTCCCAGCCCTAAAGGACTGGGTTTCCGCGCTGTCAATAGGATGAACTGCAACTTCTCCGATTGTAATTTGGGCTAGAGCCCTGTTTCAAAAATTTTTAACGTTTGGGCTACGTTAAAAACTTTTGAAACAGAACTCTAGAGCAAGGCAAGGCCCAATCGAAGTCTGCGTTTCGAAAAACGAGAACCAGTCCCAGAGGGAAGAACGAGGAAGAGGATCGATTGGGCAAAGTCGCAGTATAACTTACCAACAAAATATTTGCTTAAAATCTACACGATCCTTATTCTCAGACAACAAAAAGCTTTAAAAGGAGCCTTTCATGGCGACTGTACCGGTAGTACTGCCAACATCTGTACAAAGCACAACTCCCACGACTACTGCTGGGATGGAAGGGAGTTCCCACCCGAATGTAACAAACTCCACCAACTCTCCACTAGGAATTGGAAACGGCACCTCTAGCCTTGTTTCTTCCTCCAACACCCCTCCTTTAGTAGGCTCATTTTCCACTCTAAAACCCTCTTCAGGGAGCGCACTGTTAACAGACCCTAACAGCCTTCCTTCATCAAGCACTCCAGTAACGACTGCCCGCTCGAGCAAAGTCGTGCAAAACGACTCCGCTGCTCCTGATCCAAATCGTGCACTGATCACAGTTCAAATGAAAATCTCGCGGATCTTTCAACGTTTCTTAGTACGATGTCCACATGCACTTATCGCGATGGGGATGGTATTTTTCACGCTGCACTATGGGTTTGGCAAAGAAAGTCTGGCGTATTCTGCAGCAACGTTTGTGGGAGTGGGCGGCACGGTCCATTGTTTAACGCGGGCGATCTTCTTAGAAGCGATTCCTAATTGGATGCTGCCTAACAATGCCGATACGCGAAAATGGCGTAACTTGATGAATATCACCTATACCGCCTTTATTACGGTGATATTCACATCGGCTGTCTGGAAGCTACCGGATCTTTCTGCAGCGCAAGGATTCTGCTTCTTCACGCTATCGTTCGGAATTCCTTATCCTTTCCTGGCTAACTTCTATCCTGACATTGACAAACAGCCTTCGTATACCCAACAAAAATGGGGTTAACCCTCTTTCGAAATTTATTGGGGTAGGTTCATACCACGCCTGGCCAGAAAATGCCCTTTTAGTCTGCGTCAAAACTGGGAGAGGAAACGGAAGTCGTTCTCGGCAAAGAGACGAATGTCGTTGATATTGTAACGGAGAAGCGCAAGGCGCTCGATACCCATGCCCCAGGCATAACCGGAGTAGAGTTCAGGGTCGATGCCGCCGTTTTTTAAGACTTCAGGATGAACCATGCCGGCACCGCACACTTCAAGCCACCCAGATTCTTTGCAAAGACGGCAGCCGCTCCCTTCGCAATGGGTGCAGCGGATGTCGATTTCAAGCCCAGGCTCAACGAAAGGAAAATAACTGGGGCGAAAACGTGTCTCGACTTTTCGGCGAAGAACTTTACTCCAAAACTCTTCCATCGTCGCAAAAAGATCGGCAAATGAGACGTTCTTATCAATGTAGAGCCCTTCGACTTGGTGGAAGAACACGTGGGAGCGTGCGCTGATGTTTTCATTCCGATAGACAGTGCCGGGTGCGATAATACGGATGGGAGGGGTGTTTTTTTCCATAACGCGGAGCTGGGTATTTGAAGTATGGGAGCGGAGGAGCATTTTTGCGTCGATGTAAAAGGTATCTTGCATCTCGCGAGCAGGATGATCGGGAGGAAAGTTGAGCCCTTCATAGTTGTACCAATCAGAGTCCATATCGGGACCATATTGGACAGAAAAGCCCATGCCGGAAAGAATTTCGATAATCTCGTCAAGAAGTGCCGTGAGAGGATGTTTTCTTCCCATAAACCGGCGCCTCCCTGGGAGAGTGACGTCGATCCGTTCATTGGCAATGCGGCTGGCGAGCTCTGCTTCCTGGAAGCTGCCAAGCGCTTGATCGCAAAGGTCAGAGAGCTCGGTTTTTAAATCGTTGATCTGTTTGCCAAGAAGCGGCCGCTGGTCGGAGGGAGATTCTCTTAGGGCATTCATGAGATCTTGAACGGGCCCCTTTTTTCCTAAAAACCGAACTTTGAGCTGCTCGACGTCTTTAGTCTCTTTCACCGTCGAGAGCTCAGTTTTAAACTGCTGGCGCAAAACTCCGATTTTGTCTTGCATGAACCTGCCCTAATTGGATAGGGCAAGGGCTTGCTTAGCTTTTGTTGCAACAGCAGCAAATCCTGCAGGATCTTTAATGGCCATTTCGGAAAGGACTTTTCTGTCGAGTCCACACCCCGCTTTTTTCAGTCCATCGATCAATCGGCTATAAGAAAGTCCGTGCATTTTTGCACCAACGCCAAGGCGGTTGATCCAGAGGCTGCGGAAATCCCGTTTGCATTGCTTACGGCCGCGGTAGTTGAAAGCCATTGCTTGCAATACGCAGTTAGATGTCAGCCTGCGGTGGTTTTTACGATCGCCAACAAAACCTTTCGCTTGCTTGAGGAGCCTTTTGCGCTTGTGATTGCTATAAACAGCGTTTGTAGATCTTACCATGTTATACTCCCATTAATCTTGCGTACATCTTCGTTTGACTGTTGTCAACGACAGCATCTTTTCTAAGTCTGCGCTTGCGCTTGGCGGCCTTGCCTGTCAAAAGGTGGCGGCGGCCGGGACGACGACGTTTGAGTTTGCCAGTTCCCGTGACTTTAAAACGGGCCAGCATCGCTTTGTTTGTTTTCATTTTTGGCATATATTTTTCCTATTCAAACTTTCTTTTTTGCACCCGGCTTTCCACCAGGAGCAAGGACAACTGAAAGGGTTTTTCCAAAAAACTTCGGACTTGATTCCGAAGCTGCAACATCCCCTAGATCAGTGCACATCCGTTCGATCACTTTCTTTCCAAATTCCGGATGCATCATCTCTCTTCCGCGAAAGGTACAAGTGATTTTCACCTTGTTACCCTCTTCGATAAATTTTCTGGCATGACGCAGCTTGGTTTGGAGATCGTGTTCATCCGTATTTGGCTTCACTTTGACCTCTTTTACTTTCACTTGATGCTGCGACTTCTTGCTCTCTTTCTCTTTTTTTGTCTGCTGGTATCTGAATTTACCAAAATCAATAATCTTGCAGACGGGCGGATCGGCAGTCGGAGCAATCTCGACCAAGTCCAATCCAAATTGCTCGGCCCTTTGTATTGCGTCCAGAAGCGTCAAGACTCCCAACTGGTTGCCCTCGCTGTCGATGACTCGAACTCTCGATGCCCTTATTTCTCTGTTAACTCTCAAGCTGTCTTAACCACCTTTCAAAATTCATTCTATGGTACTAAAAGGATCTCTTTCATGCAATCTCTTCTCTAGAAGCAAAGCCACAAATCGCTCCAACGAATAAAAAAGCGAAAGTCCCACCAGACCTGCTTTGTCATCACAAAAAATCCGAGGGCCTGCC
The DNA here is from genome assembly GCA_036263375.1 of Rhabdochlamydiaceae bacterium. GTDB lineage: Bacteria > Chlamydiota > Chlamydiia > Chlamydiales > Rhabdochlamydiaceae > PALSA-1444. The sequence continues at coordinate 3,694 of DATAHB010000130.1, forward strand.
CACATCCGGCCCAACGCATCGGAAAGTAAAAATTCGATGCCGGATGCTTCTCCACTGTCAACAGAGCTCTCGATCTGAGACTTTTTCAACGCTTCCCGCAGTATCTTCGCCGGATTTCCGACGACAACCACTACATAATCAAAGGTAAAAATTTTAAGGAATTTTGTGATGATTTGCAAGAAAGAAATAACACTTTCTTCGTTCTTTGGCAAAAAGACCCGATCGACAACCCCTTCCGCTGTATCAAAGAGCTCAAAGCCGCTGCCCCCTAAAGATATTTTTAATCTTTCGGCCGATCCCCTGCCGCAGGCTTTAATATAGGCTGCATGGCATAAAGCGAGCTCTTTCTCACTCACCGCCGGCGTTGTAATGAGATCGATTCCAGAAAAAAGTTGAAATGCTTTGTCTAAAATGGCTTTTTTAAACGCTTCACCTTTGGGGAGCCAAATCCAGCCCTGCGGAGAAGACATCAGCAGCTGTTTTTCTTTAACCAGAGCCAAATGGCTAGGCAATTCTTTGATGATTTTGACTTGGGCTTTCAACTCCTCTTTTGAAAAGGCCGCTGTCCCAATGATCCTGATCCAGGAACCGTGATGCTGGACATTGGCCAGTCTATAGAACTCGATTTCGCCGGTAGTTTCTACTGTTGGACCGGGGGAAAGGCCGGCAAAATTGTCCAGCTGGACAATTTCAACAAGGCAGGGCTGTCCCTTCACGACTTCAGCGGCATGCCGATTGTTGTGATGTTTTAAGAACTGTGCAGCATTTGCCGGCATCATCTCGAGGTGTCTAAAAGGGAGGTCTTTCTTGATCCAACCTTTCATTCTTTCCTCGAGGAGAGGGATCATTTCGCTTTCAAATGTGAAAGGGAAAACGACGTCGCAGTAGAAGCAGGTTTCGGTGGCTAGAAAAGCTCTCACTTGGGCGTCAGGAAACAGCTCGCCCATCGCGGCGGCGAGAATGATACTGCAACTTGCTTGTGAAAGGAATTTTGAATCCATTCAATAAACCTTGGGATATAGCTGACTCGAACAGCTGACCTCCACGATGTCAACGTGGCGCTCTAACCAACTGAGCTAATACCCCAATGGATGGAAAGAGTTTACAAGATATGCCCCTTATCCTGCAAGAGGCTAAAGTCCTGACCTACTAGCCGCTCTATCGACAGCCTTTCTCAAATCAAGATTATCATCTTTCCAGGTATTATCATCGCGATCTGGGATAAATACGACGATGGTGACGTTATTCACTCGCGATCGAATGAGATTAGTTATGGTTCCTGGAAGGCTTCCATCCAACCACCAAGAGAACGTCCTTGATTTCTGTCTAGAAGCAACGATTTGAGCCAAGTCTTGAGCTTTTGCCGCCAATCCAAGGCTTGAGGTTATCTTCTCCAACTGAAACGTCATAGCAAAAGGAGTCTCCCGTGTAAATTGAGTCGGTGTTTTGGCTTGATAGATTTGTAGATTTAGTGGCTGAGCAAACGTTTGATTGATATAGTCCAAGTAATCCATGCCCGTAACCCTCTCAATCACAACTCCCAGCACCAAATACCCAAAATTAGAATAGTGGTCTTGGGTCCCCGGAGAAAAATCGAGCATTGATGAACACATGACCTCTTCAATGAGAGCGTCTTGATTTCCAGCAAATAAAGGATCGCCGGAGATATCGGCATTCCATCCCCCTCGATGCTCAAGCAACTGCCCGATGGTGATATCTTGGACTCTTGGATCTAGGGGTGTTTTACTCAAGTTGAGATAGGCCCAAGCTTTTTCTTCTCTAGATAGCAACTTTTCTTCAATTAATTTTTCAATGGCCCTGAAAGTAAAGTTCTTAGTTAAGCTTGCAAGCGGATAGATCTGATTCACGTCCACCCCACTGCCATAGGCCTTATTCAGAAGCATGTTGTCATTTTGATAAATACAGACAACAGCTCCGGGAAATCCTCGCTCGGTAATAAATTTTGTTATCTCTGCTTCAAAGTTACTCTCAAGAAAAGCCTGATCCCCTACGACAAATGAACAGATTAAACAAGAAGCTAAAAGAACTTTTTTAAACATTAGTGCCATCGATCTTAAAACATGGCGACTTATTCAGAGAAGACCTAAATTAAACGGCATGCATAAACCCCATCTCGATCAAGCCCATCTTTATTGGAAAGACCTCTTAAAGCCAAATGATCAGGTCATCGATGCAACCTGCGGAAATGGGAAAGACGCTTTGAGGCTCGCCCAACTGGTTCCGCAGGGCCATGTTTACGCCCTCGATATCCAGGAATGTGCTCTTCAGCAAGCACGTGCTTTAATTCCATATTCAAACATTTCCTACCTTCATCAGTCACATACAGAGTTGCCTTCGGGTCAATTCAAATTAGTTGTTTACAATTTGGGCTACTTGCCCGCTGGAAATAAAGAGTTGACAACGATGGCGGGGACGACCTTGGAAAGTCTCAAAAAAGCCGCTCAAATAATTGTTATAGGGGGAGCGGTGTGCATCACCTGCTATCCAGGCCACCTGGAGGGGGCGCGGGAAGAGGTGGCAGTGCGGGGTTGGGTAAAGGGGGTAGATTCAAAAAAATGGTTGATTACTCACCATTTTTGGAGGGAAAAATCCCCCTGTCTTTTTTATCTCATTAAATTAAAAAATTAAACTTAACACAACCAATAAACTATAATAATTACTATTATTCTAATTATAGAAGAATAATAGTATAATTAAGGACATAAGTTAATCGCCTTGCCTTAATTTTAATAACGTAATATGAGGGGGAAGATATGCTTAGCATCGAAAGAAACATCTATTCAGATTATGCAGAGAAGCTCGAGGCGATCGAGAAACTCTGTGCACAGCCTATTTCAGAAGAGGTCCACGAAGAGATCATCCATACTTTGGATGAGGTCCATCAAAATTTGTCCGATACAACCGCAGCAAAAACCAATCTCTTTGCGCAGTCTTACCTGAAGGAACTCCAAGAAAAAGCGATCTTCCTTTATGGAAAGATCGATGACTCTTTTCATCAACATGAGATTGAAGTGATCAAGGAAGAAACCGCATCTCTAGCTCTGACCGTCCAACAAAAAGATTTATTGAAACTGGTCATGGTCATTGAATCGCTCAAGGCGCACATCAATCAATTACTTGAAAATTTCAGCCCAGCTCTCGCTGATCGTCGTATCCTGGTCTATGCAAAAATAACCTTGTCTCAGGCCGAGTCATTGCTAGAGGGCAAGCCTGCAGAAAACCTAGAAATGTCCGAATGGACGTTTTTAGAGACTGAGGCAATCATTGAGGAATTGGCTGAATATTTGGGTAGCAACGACCGGATGTCTGTCAAATTATTGCTTGATAGACTGTCCCCTGCTCAAAAGAAACTGGTCATGGGCTACCTGAATCCGGACCACCTCCTCGCGTGCCTCCTTCATGATGTAGAAGGAGCCGCAGACGACGAGCAGCTCTTCGGCGGTTAGCGCTTTAGCAATATTTTCTTGAATCGTTAGCCCTGCAGTGAAGCAAGCAATTCGGTCTTGCCGCAAGATTTCAACCATTTCTTCCACAGACATCGCTTTTAAAGCCGGTGACGGTACCAGATAGAGGTGGCTCGCCTTTTCAGCGAGCATCTTAAGACATTTCCGGACGTCTTTGTCCCTGGACATTCCAATTAATACCGAAAAAGGGCGCCCCGGAAAATGGAATTCTATCGCTTCCAAAAGGCGGCAAATCCCCGCCGGATTATGGGCAACATCAAAAATCACGTTGCCGATCTGCTCAAAACGGCAGGCGGGTCTCGATTTTAGACCGGTTTCTATATCTTGGCATTGATAAGGCAAAATTTCTAAAGCCTTGCGGGCAATTGCGGTATTTTCCACATCATAAAAGCCCGGCTCAGCTTCGACTTTGTATAGCGGGCTATGGCTCATAGCTGCCGTTTCGCGGATCACAGCAAAATCAGCCTTAGGACCAATGACCACCGGAATGCCAAGTTTAATGATGCCGGCTTTTTCATAGGCGATTTTTTCTAGCGTGCTCCCTAAGAGATCTTCATGGTCGCAAGCAACCGAAGTAATGATCGAAAGGATAGGCTGGACGATATTGGTGGCATCATGGCGTCCGCCGATGCCGACTTCAACAATGGCAATGTCGACCTTATTGTCACGAAAGTACTCAAAAGCCAGCAGCGTCGCAATCTCAAAAAAGAAGAGTTTTTTTTCCAACTCAAACAGTTTCAAAAGGCCGAGTCTTGCCGTCTCTTCCGGAATCGGCACCCCATTGATTTGGATCCGTTCACAAAAGGAGATTAAATGAGGAGAGGTGTAAAGGCCAACCCTAAGCCCTGCAGATTGGAGAGCTCTGGCAATTTTATGCGTCACAGACCCTTTTCCATTGGTGCCCGTGACATGGATAGCGGGAAAGGCTTTTTCGGGATTGCCCAAAAGCGGTGAGGCCGTCCGCATTGCGTCTATAGAGCCAGGCTTATCGGCAGGTCGTTTGGAAAATAGGATTTCAATTACTTGGTTAAATTTCATTTTGAAAGATCGTATTAAATGTTGCTTCATCTACGCCTGAGCAGCCGAGCTCATCTGATTTGGAGCCTCCATGAAAATCAGATCCTCCGCTCATAATCCATCCTCTGGCCTTGGCATATTCAGCCCAAACTTTTTTGAAAAGCCGGCAGTAGTAGCACTCTAACCCATCCAAAGGCAGTTTTAATAAATCTTCAACAGGAAATTCCGGCGGGAGAAGTTGCGGATGGGCCACAAATACTTTCCCTTTTGCCGCATGGATCACTTCAATTGCTTCTTTCGCAGTAAACGGCACTCCAGGATCGTAACATAAGCCTGATTCGCCGATATAGAGATTAAATGCCTCGCGGAGATTTTTGACATATCCCTTGTTCACCATAAGCTGAGCAATATGGGGCCGACCGATGGTTCCACTAGCGACGTTTAAAAGCTCTTCATAGGCAATTGGCATCCCTGCTTTTGCTAAATTAGCTAGAATCGCCCTATTTCGAGACTCTCTCCGTTTACGGTGCCGCTCGCAAAGCTGCTGGATGCTAGGATTGTTTAAATCGAAATCGTATCCGAGCAAATGGAGGCTGATCCCTTGAAATTCACATGAAAACTCAACTCCTGTCCCCAAACGAATTCCGGCGGCTTTTGCAGCAGGAATAGCTTCTTTGTAAGCGTCGATCGAATCGTGATCGGTAATCGAAAGTCCTTTTAGGCCGATTTGCTTCGCCAGATGGATCAGCTGCTGAGGAGACTCCGATCCATCGGAACAGGTGGTGTGACAGTGCAGATCAGCATAAATCATCAACGATCCTAATCTCCATCTCTAAATCGTGTCCGGTCTTTTCCAGGACGACTTTTCTCACATGGGCTGCCAGCGCCACCACGTCCTGAGCCGAAGCG
>DATAHB010000131.1:0-11102 GCA_036263375.1 Rhabdochlamydiaceae bacterium
CGGTGCGGGAGAATTTGAGCGATCTGTTTTGCATCTAAAACGATTTTAGGAGCTGTTTGAAGGTTCATTTCTTCCTCAAAAATTTACGTAGTTCTTTGGCAACGGAGTGATTGGCGGCATGACCGGTTTTAATCGCAATGAGATGGGCATGGAATTGGCATCCAAGCAAGGCAAAATCTCCGATGATATCTAAAATTTTATGCCGTACCATCTCATCGGGAAAACGGACACCTTCGGGATTTAAAACCTTGTCCCCATCAATGACAACACCGCACTCTAAATTCGCATTTTTCAAAAGCCCTTCTTCGATGAGTGGAGAGATCTCTTGATAGAGAGTAAATGTTCTGCAAGACGCAATCTCTTGGCGGAAAGTCTCAGGTGTAACGACGAAAGAATAAAATTGAGATTTCAGATAAGGCGACTCTGGATAATGGAGCGTATAGCTGATCCGGTATTCGTTGGAAGGGAGCGCAATCAGATGCATATCCCCTTGGGTCCAAGAGACGGGCTGATCGAGAACATAGTGGTCTCTCGATGCGGCTTGCTGCACCGTCCCTGCCTCATCGATCATTTGCATAAACGGCTTTGAGCTTCCATCAAAAATCGGCATTTCAGAGGCTGAGATATCGACGATTAAATTATCAATTTCACTGGCCTGCACAGCAGCCATAAAATGTTCGATCGTTTGGACGAAGCAGCCCCCTTCAACGACTTTCGTGCATCGTATGGCATCTTTGACCTGCTCTGTCTTCGCAGGAATTGTTGGAGTTCCAGCTAAATCTGTGCGTCGAAAAACAATTCCAGAATTCGGAGCTGCCGGAATCAGCCGTACCACGGCATCTTGGCCGCTAAACAGCCCTCTGCCATGAAAGACAATTTCTTTTTTCACCGTTTTCTGTTTTAAGACCATTTATAAAAAATCTATCGCATCTTGTCATTTCAAAACAAGAAGGAACTATACCCTTGAGAACATACTCGAAATACTCGGTTTATTCCTTTGACATAAATAAATATCGTATTTCGTTTTAAAAAAGTCTCTAGCTCCAATCAAATCTTCTTTGAATTCCCTTGCATCACTGATTTTGCCTTCCAGGATTCCGACCTTATTCCGAAGTCTGGCAAGACGATTATCATCGATATCTCGAATTTTATTTTTTTCTGATTCGGTACGCCTGCTGGTATATATCAAGAACCCTGCAGACATCCCTCCGAGAAATAACAAGACACTTGCAAGAGCAAAATTCCTAATTACCAAACAGAAAACCACCCCGACCATTGAGGCCAATAGAGACACCAAACTTGTCGCAAAAAGACCCACTCTTGCCTCTTTATCTGCGATTGCTTTTAGGTCAACTTCTTCAGCGTTGATGACGGCATATTCGCGTTGATCCATGCCAAACAAATCTCGGGGGAGTGGTTTATCTTTTAGAGAGGAAATTTCTCCAGCCATCAGGCTTTCGCACGAAATATACCCATCTCTTCTTTCAAATTCACTGCAGTTGCAACCTTCGATTCCCATGTCCCCACCCTTTCGAAGCAAAAAGTCTAGGCAGAATAAAAATTTAACGCAACACTCTCCTAAACCCGCCCATCCAGAAACAAATAAGAATAAAAACAACTGACAACGAAACAATCCCCCAATCGCCCCACAAACTATAAAGCGTGGGATAATGGTAAAGAGGAACCTTTGCAATGAGAACATCCGCCCGTGTCTCTTCGGTGATCTGGCCGATGACTCTGCCTAAACTGTCGACGGCGGCCGTCACTCCGGTATTGCAGGCGCGGACCATGGGGACGCCATTTTCGACCGCACGGAGACGCGCATGGTCAAAATGTTGCTGGGGTAGTTTGGAATTCGGATACCAATTGTCATTGGTCAAATTGACAAACATCGACGCTCCTTTTTGCCGGCTCTTGCGCATGAGATGGGAAAATGTCTCTTCATAGCAAATGGAAGCGGAAAGCGGGATCTTGGCTGGAAAGACTTTCGCCTCTTTGCCGTGAGTAAAGAACTCGGTGATCCCGTAGGCACGGGTGAGCGTTTTGACCCACTCAAAAGGAACATATTCGGCGAGCGGAACAAGAATTTGTTTGTCATACCGTTGTAGGTGAGGCTCTTGATGTTTGCAATAAAACGCCGAGGTGAAATGGAGGCCACTCTCCTCTGCTTCTAGCCCTGCAATCACATCGGTCTTAAAAATTTTACCAATTGCCTGCACCCAAAACTGATTGGAGGCTTGAATTTTTTCCTCGATACTCAAGATTTGCTTATCAAACACTTCATGGAAAGCAGACGCAGGGTAGCTACCGGAATTGGGCACGGAAAATTCCGGAAGGACGACCAAATCAAGAGGCTGCCCGAGAGGATGGGCGCGAGTTTTCAGCAGGTTTACAATCCGGTGCCATTGCTGGGTAGGAGGGATAAATTCTTTGAAGCGGCCTTCGATGGGGATTTTCTGAGAGGGCAATAGTCCTGTCTGCACTAGCCCCACAGTCATTGTCGGGCTTTGCTCGATATTGGAGTGATGCAGTGTTGTGTGAAGCCATCCAAAAAGATAAGGAAAAACAGCGAGGGCAACGGCGACTTTATGCTTTTTTTTCCAAAATGCCAAATTAGTAAGGATGACTAAAAAAGAAAGACCGAGGACTCCAAAAAGGGAAGCTGTTTGCATGGGAAAAGTAAAGGTGGAGAGGCTAAGACCGACTGGATTCCAAGAAAAACCGCACAGGACAAAAAGGCGGCTCCATTCAAGGAGAGTCCATAAGGCAGCAGTTGCCGCCATCGGAATTTTATCAATGAAAAGTGTTGTAAGTCCAAATTGAAGCCCCAGCCATAAAGCGACAGCCAAATAAACGAAAAGAATATAAAAGCCTTGAAAATCAGTGCTGGTCATCCACGAAAGCTGGATGAGCTGGACGGCTGCAAACCAGGCACAGGCTGTCCAAAATCGTTTTTTAGAAAGTGGGATATTGGCTGCGACCCGCCAAAATAGAGCGTATCCAATGCAGGCAGCCAAGGGAGAGAGCCAAGGACTCCAAGCGGGCTGTCCAAAAGCAACAATGAGCCAGCTGAGGACAAAAAGGCCGGCTGTTTTCACTCTTTTACTCCATCCGATGAAGCTAGGATGAATAAACCGCCCAAAATGCTGACATTTTTGAGAAACAGCATCATTTGTTGCTCTTTCATGGATCCATCAAACATCCAAAAAGCATGCATCACGATAGTGGTAGGGATCAAGAAAAGGATCAAAAGCACAGCCCCTAGACGGACTTTGATACCTAAAAGAACTAACAATCCTCCCAATCCGGCAAAAACAGCGGACAAGACTATTACTAGGGAGGAATACGAGAGCAATAAGTTAAAAATTTTTTGAACTGAATCGGGAATCCCAGGATGAACAATCCAATCCGAGACACTCTTGTCGAAAGTTTGCTGCAGTTGATCCCAATTTAAAATTTGATGCGCAACTAAACAGATGAAAAACAGGCTTAAACAGATTCTGCCGAGCATAAAAAAAACTTTTTTCATCTTCCTTCTCCAATGTGCTTCAGGGTATAATGCCACCACATTATATGAAATTTAGACAATACCATCTTTCGGCTGTTTTGGAAAGCTTGGAATCGGAAAAGATTCCTTTAGACGCGCTGCTCAGTCGGTATTTTCGGCAGAACAAGGCGCTGGGCTCAAAAGACCGTCTTTTCATCAGCGATACTCTTTACCATTACATCCGGTGGAAAAACCTGTATCAACATCTAAAAATCGATCCTTCTCCTTTGGATCCGTTAAGTTATTTGCACGATGGTACAATTCCAACACATGTCCGCTATGGGATGCCTCAAGACCTCTATGACCTGCTCGTCATTGTCTATGGCAAAGAAAAAACACACGAAATTAGTTTGGTCAGCAATACACGCGCACCGCTAACAATCCGGGTCAACCCTCTCAAAATAACGCGCGAAAAACTCTTAGAAAAATGGTCAGGCACGTTTAAAACAGCGCCCTGCCCCTGCTCTTCGTTGGGAATTCACTTTCTTGAAAAGATCAATTTTTTCACCCTACCGGAATACCTCGACGGACTCTTTGAAATCCAAGATGAAGCCAGTCAGATGGCGGCAGATCTTGTCAAAACGGGACCCAAACAACATGTTCTCGACTACTGCGCAGGAGCCGGCGGAAAAACTCTTGCCTTTGCTCATCGTTTGGAAAATTCGGGGCAAATTTATCTGCACGACATCCGGCCCCGGCCTCTCCAAGAAGCCCGCAAAAGGCTGAGTAGAGCCGGCGTCCAAAATGTTCAGTTTTCTCTTTCAGCCAGGCAGAAAAATAAAATGGACTGGGTCGTGGTCGATGTGCCCTGTACCGGGACGGGAACCTTTAGACGCAATCCCGACCTCAAATGGAAATTTGATGCCAGCCGATTAGAGAGTTTGATCGAAGAACAAAGAAAAATCTTTCATGAGTCCTTTGCATATCTTCACCCTCAAGGGACCATCGTTTATATGACCTGCAGCATCCTCCCTCAGGAAAATGAACAACAGGCAGCCTTTTTTCAAAAAAATTATGGACTTGAAGTTGTGGAAATCTTTCAAACACTTCCCAAAGAAGGTGGCATGGATGGCTTTTTTGCAATCGCTCTAAAAAGAAATTCTTCAATATGATAAGATGGTTGCCTATGATTAGAATCCTCCTTTCCTCACTCCTCGTTCTAGCAACGGTTGTGGCAGAGCCCGTCCCGCAACTCGAGCAAGTCCATGAGATCGTGGTCAATAATCGCATCTTGACCAAGCTGAATGGAAAAAATATCTCGGTTCTTGACGTGATGAAAGAGATGGATGTCTATTTAAGCCGTTATTATCCGCAGTATATGAATTCCAAGACGGCCCGGTTTCAATTTTATTCTTCACAATGGTTTCCCACCCTCCAGCAGATGATCGACCATGAGCTCATGGTCACCGATGCAGAGACCCGCGAAGTCAAAGTTTCCGATGGAGAAGTGCGGGAAGAAATTCAAACCCGCTTTGGCCCCAATGTGATGGGCAATCTAGATCAACTTGGGATCACCTATGATGAAGCGCGTGATATGATTCATAAAGACATGATCGTCCAACGGATTCAATGGCTCCGCGTCACATCAAAAGTGCTTCAAAAAGTAACGTCTCAAGAAATCAAAAATGCCTATCAGAACTTTATTCGAGATAATCCTGCGAAAGAGGAGTGGAAGTACCAATTTGTGACCATCCGCTCTGCAGATGAGGCCGCTGGTCCAGAGGTCTGTCAGGAGTTTGCTCGCAAAATCATCGCGTTCAAAGAAAAATCTGAAGGAAATCTCATCATCGCCTCCGAGTTTGCCAAAGCCGACCTTCCTCCAGAATCGACCCTCACACTGAGCGTCTCTCAAGATTTCGATGTCGAAGACAAAGCAGTCTCTCAAACCCACCGCGAGGTTCTCTCTAACATGAACCCTGCCGAGTGGAGCGCTCCGACAGTCCAACTGAGCCGAGATGGAACGACTGTCGTCCGGATTTTCCACCTGAAAGACCATACGAAAACCAAGCCTCCAACCTTTGCCTCGATTTATAATGAGTTGAAAAACAACTTGTTCAACACCTCCGCAGAACAGGAAGTGAAAATCTACGTCACGAATCTTCGTAAGAAGTTCGGTTTTGACGAGAAATCGCTCGATATCCCTCCTCATTTCGAGCCCTTTGTAGCTAGATAATGCCGCTTTATAAACCTTCGGCTCTACGTGCTTTTTTAGAAGAAATCGGTGCATCTCCGAAGAAAAGCTTGTCCCAGAACTTCCTCATTGATGGCAATATCATTCGAAAAATCGTCACTCTTGCCCATATTCAGCCGGGCGATTTCGTCTTAGAAATCGGTCCTGGACCGGGAGTACTCACGGAAGAGCTGCTTGCCCGCGGCGCCCATGTGCTAGCGGTTGAAAAAGATCGGAAATTTGCGGAAGCGCTGCATCGTCTTCAGACAAGAGACCATCGTCTAACGGTGGTCGAAGGAGACATCTTGGAGCAAGATCTTTCAAAACTGTTACCCCCCCGCACCAAGCTTGTCGCCAACCTCCCCTACCAAATCACGACGCCGATTTTAACCGCTTTTCTCCCCATGAAAAAATTCTTTGAGTCGATCACTGTCATGGTACAAAAAGAAGTTGCTGCCCGTTTTACCGCGTTTCCGAGCACCAGCGATTATAGTTCGATTACCGTGTTTGTCCAATTTTATTCCGATCCGGAATACGGCTTCACTGTCGAGCCGACTTGTTTTTATCCGCCTCCGCGCGTGAAATCAGCCGTGGTGAAATTCAAACTCAAAGACCATCCGGTTGTTTCTTCGGAAGAGGCGTTTTTTGCCATGACAAGGAGAGCCTTTCAACAACGTAGAAAAATGATCCGCTCTTCTCTCAAGCTCATTTATGATCAGGAAAGCATTGACCGAGGATTGGAAAAGATTGGAAAAGGTCTTCAGGTCCGCCCCGAAAATCTGTCCCTAGGCGACTTTTTGATTCTTTCTCAAGAGATACATCAGAAGTAAAACGACCTGTCCGCCTAAGAAAAGCACCAACAAGACTGGTTTATTCTTTTTGCAGACATCTCTAACAACCGACCACCATTTTTGCTCGACATCATGGATGGCATAGACGGGTAGTTCATTCAAGACTTGACCGCCCTCTGCAAGCAGCCTTAAGTGTCCAACTCTATCGTGGGCTTTGATCGGAAGCCGACACTCATTCCAGGCAATCTCTGCTCGAAATGCCGGTTCTTCCGCAGGAAAATACGTGAGCCGGAGGTCGTCTTTGAGAACGGCTTCTAAAGGAACTTTAGCTCCTTTAATCTGCAGAGTGAATCGATCGCTTTCCTTTGCAAACAAAGTGCGGGATACTGGTTTTTCTTTAAATGCGGTTTCAAAAAGCTTAATTGAATCGCGGAAACGGTGCTGGCTTTCATCACAATTGAGAAGCACGGCAATGAGCGTTCTCCCTTCATGAGTGGCCGCTCCGACAAACGTATGGCCCGCTTTGGCTACATAGCCTGTTTTGACTCCAATCGCTTTCGGATAATAGTACGGACCCGGCTTCACCAAACGATTATGTTGAGAAATCGTTCGTGGTGGCTGTTTATTGCTTTGAGGACATTCGTATTTGGCGGCCCGTACAATCTCTCGAAATGTGTCATGTTTCAAAGCCAGTTTGGTCATCAAAGCCATATCATAGGCTGTTGTCCAATGTTCACGGTGATGCAATCCGTGAGGATTTGTGAACTGTGTTTCCAAAATCCCCTCGCTCTTGAGAAATTGATTGAGCTCGGCAACAAATTGATCAATTGATCCGCTCGTATTTTCAGCCAGCACGTTTGCCGCATCATTGCCGGAACACAGCATCAGGCCATGCAAGAAACTATAAAGAGATAGCCTTTCTCCTGGATACACCCTCATCATCGTCCCTTCAGGCTCTAAGGTATGCGATGGGTGCGGAGAATTGAAGGCTTGTCTCTCATGAGCAGGAGCTGTCTTTAGGGCATTTGTCGACACCTCTAGGAGATGATCGAGCTCTTTCCCCCTCTTTTCCAGCACATAGAGGGCTGTTGCAATTTTCGTAATGCTGGCAGGATGCTGCTTTTCGTGGATATTTTTCGCATAGAGAATCGCCCCCGTATCAGCATTAATCAGGATTGCACTCGGTGCAGAGACCTCAACTTTCAACGGTTTGGCAGAAAGTGTCGATAGACAAAGCAGAAAAACAAAAATTATTCGCATTACCTTATAGTTATGCCCGAAATCCCCCTTATTGGAAAAGTGTTCTCAAGCGCTTTTTTTCACAACCAACTTAATTTCAATTGATTGTAATTGTTTAAAAAAATAAGTTGATATGTCGTATGAGTCCCTGTATTTAGAAGACCAAGGAGAAGTGGACCCCGATGATGACGCCATCCCAATTGGAAGAAGCCTTTGTTGAATTTTCGCAGAATCTGCCTAAGCACGCGCCCGACGGCGTCATCGCTGTCGATCTAAACATGCTCTATGATCTGGGCCTGCTCAAACATGAAAAATTCGATCAAGCGACTACCCATGAAGACTTAATGCACTATTTCCATGTTTTGGAAACTCCCGACAAAGTCACGCTCTTCAATGAGCAATTTGTCGTTTGGATTTTACCTAAGATGCATCAAGAACTTGCCCAAACAATGACATTTATTGCGCTTCTACAAAACACCAAGCCTCATTTGGAGATCGTCTTTTCAACTTCGGGCGTATACAATACCCCGAAATTCATTCTGAAAGTCTTAGAACATTTCCTCACGGAAGTGGTCGACACAGAGGCGATTATTTCTTCGATGAATCGCCCAAAAGCTTCTTAGAGAGAACCTGCGTGATCTTCTGTGCCAGTTGCCGGTAGATCGGTGTCAACGCGGCATCTTCGGCTCCTTCAATAGAATCTAGCTGCCCTAGAGAGTAAGTGATCGTCTTTTGTCTTTTTCCCTGCTCATCGACGAAAGAGACCTCTTTCAATGAATTGACATCGATATAGTCGTAATCGGTTGACACCTTGACGTTGACAGGGCCGACAATGACTTCTTGCGTCAAAGCATCTGTCAATGTTACCTGCGCGGTGATCGTTCGCCGATTTTCTTCAGGCATGAGGTTACGCTCGATTTTTCCTTTTTTAGAGGTCAGATCGTATTGGAATCCGACAATGTCGCTCTTGTCATTGACAATAGCAACTCTCAAGCACACCTCTCCATCGCTTTTGACAAAACGGTAAAGGTTGGAATTGGTGACTTGCCGGATCAGTTCAGAAGTGAGCTGCCCTTGTGCATCTCCTTCGACATACGGAATCGATATCGTGGTTTTGTCATCGGAGGAAACGGTATGGTATCCACAGCTACTAAATACTAGTAGGCTCGCTAATAACAGCGATTTCAGGCTCTGCAACAGGTTCGATCGCATTCACTTGCTCTTGATTGGGGATATGCTCTATTCCTTCCCCTGTTTCTCTCTGAATTTCTTCTTGGGGAGGACGGAGAACACTCAGCCGTTTTTTTGAAAGGTCGGCTGATTTTGTATTGGGGAAAGCTTTGATAATCTTAGAATAGTAGAGAATCGAGGCATGAGGTTTTTTCGTCCGCTCATAGAATTTCGCGATATCATAAAAACTTTTCGCATAGACCTCTTGCATCTCCGCTAAGATATTTTCTGCAGTCTCGATCCGCTCGTCTGAGGGGAAATCTTGCCGGAACTTTTTCAGGTTCAGCGTGGCGAGATCTAGAAAGTCGACATCGGGATATCTTTCTTTCGATTCGATCAGATAAACTTTGCCAATTTCAATATAAGCATCGGGGGCCAGCGCATGTTTAGGAAAACGGCGGATGAGCGTCTGGAACACTTCGATGCTCGAGGAATACTCTTCATTATCTAAAATCACCTTTCCCTTGCCAAACAGCGCTTTAGCAGCCAGGTCGTCATTGGGAAGAGCGTTGATCACTTCATCGTAAATTTCGATCGCTTCCTCTTTCGCGGGCATCCATCTCGGCAAAAACTCAACACCCCCGAGATGTTTTTTATAACCACCGCCAAACCGATCAGCGATTTGAAACTTCAATTCGATCGCCTCTCTAAAGTGTTGAAGAGCGGTCTGTTTTTTGAGATATGTCGTTAAATACTGGTTGGCGATTTCGAAATCTTCTTTGTGAAAAAAACCAAGTCCTAAAAAATAAAAAGATTCTTGATAGAAGGGGGAGTCAGGAAAATTTTGAACCATGATCGTCGCTTGCTGGATGACCTCTTCCCATCGCTGATTTTGAACCGCTTCGAGCAGCAGCCCGTAGTGCTCCTGGACAGACATGGTCGCCACTTCTTCGACGTTCCTGACCTTACCGTCCTTGATCGTATAGGCGGAAAAGAGCGGAAGCCAAAGCAGTACTGTAGCCAAGATCCATTTTTTCGTCATACTCGATCCATTATGCAACTATTTCGGATAATGTCAATGAAACTGGGTGTGTTGCATAACCCCTTTATAGTCTTGCAACAGTTGTAACGATGAGAATGATATTTTGTTTTTTATAAATGGAATGTTGTCCAAGCAGTTTAGACCTTACTTAACTTATTTAAGCTAATTGAGTCCAAAATGGTCAGCCTTATGAGTAAAGCCATTGATCATTTAGGACAAAAAAAAATTTACCTTGGGCTAGGAGTTCTTCTCGTGGGGTACCTGGGGTATCGCCTAGTTCAATGGATCTTAAACTCGGCTGATTCTTCCACGAAAAAAGCGACAACTATTGGAAAGAAAAAGTTGCCCACTGAAAATCAGCAACCAGGAGACCCAAGCTCTTTGCCTGTAAGCTCAGCGACAACCACAGCTACTAAAACTACCACAGTTTTTGCCCCGGCAACATCTCCAGTGAAAGTCGAACCTCATGAGCAGGCAAAGCCTTCTAAAATACTTGCGAATTATATACTGTCGTTTAACTCTAGTCACCCTCTATACAACTACAAGGACAATTATCTCCCAATTAAAAACAAATGTATCGAAGCCAGCATTCCAAACCTTATTTTTGATGATGAAAAATCGCTGATTTATGTTTGTGGTTCAGCAAGAGCCATTCCTCAACTCAAGATAGAAGAGGGGTTGTCTAGTAGTGAGTTATACGCAAGTTTTTTTGGTATCCGATCCTTATGTCACCTTACCTTAAAAAAGCGGCTTCTCTATCTTCCGCCTAAGCATGTAGAATTTTTACAGAAAGCAATACCCAGGAATGAGCAGGAATTAAGAAACATCATCAGCCAAATACCCCTCAATGTGTTTTCTGTGAAACATGCAACTGTAGTCGATAGAAAATACATCCATTGGATAAACCAACTCCGTCTTCATTTTCATACATACTATGACATGGAAACTCTGAAACGGCTATTGAAAGAAAGCGGATGGGAAGAAAACAACTTAATCGGCATGGGATACACAATCGAAGCGCCGTATAAGTTAAAATATTATTCAGACTACACACTCTGTGAATATACGCCCGCAAGCGATCTGTTTACAAATCTTCTAAGTCATCAAGAGCAAAGTGAATTTGATAGTCGAAGTTGTGGCTTT
>DATAHB010000132.1:0-8483 GCA_036263375.1 Rhabdochlamydiaceae bacterium
AAAAAAGCGACGAAACCTGAATCCGTTAACAGCCTCAAAAGAACTATTTTGCAGTGGCGTATAATTTTTTGGAATTTCAATTTTCAATATGCTAAAAAAGGAACCCTATGGTTGATGCCCCATTAGAAACACTGAGTCGGAAGTATTTTGAGATTGCAACGCTCAATCTTCCTGCGGACCAAAAAGAGTTCATTGCTAAGAAATGGAACCGAATTCGTGGTTACGCGTGTCAAAATGCCGGTGTCCGAAAATGGGGAAAACATCTTTTCCAGCTTCCTCCTGAAAAGCAGATTATAGTGGAAGAGTGTTTTAGGAGTCTGATCAAAGGAATTGAAATGACCGGATTTCAGCTCTGGAAAGAAGCAGGGAGCGACCTACATCTAGAGGCGATCTTCCGTCTCTTTTTCGACGATCAAACGACGCTCAAAGAAGTCGATTTCTCCATGCAGGAAAAACTCGCGCTCTTCTGGAAGTACGACGATACCATCATTACGCAGTTCAGAACCCGCTTCGAACAAATCTTCAAAGACTTTTACCATCAGTCGATCTGGACCCAGCACGATCCCCTAGTGACAGAAATGCTCATCGGTAATTTGATTGCTATCTATCCACTCTTTGATCCCGACCCTGGTTCTGATGTCGATCTGCTCCAGCAGATCGAGGGGAAATGGCACCTTGTGAAATACCGGACAGAATCGATCCAGCTCGTGGAGCATAAAGTTTTAGCTTATGGAATGACCCCCCTCGATAATGAAAAAGCCCTTCCACTGATTCTTTTCTGCGGGACTCCCTATCCTGCTGCAAAAGGGTTTTGGGAAGCGGTCAAAAGCGATCTCCACCCGTTCCGATCTGTGGGAGAAACGATTTTTCTTGAAGGCAAGGAGAGCATCAATGCCTGGATGGGAAGCCGCCCTAAAGTTAAATGCTATGGAATCAGTTTAGGGGGAGCTCTCGCGTATTATCTTGGCAAAACCTATGAAGACCGCGTCATCATCTATGCGTATGTTCCGCCAGGTCTCCTCATGAATCCTCTGGAGATGAAAAAAATCCATGGAGTTTCTTACTACCATATTGATGACTATGTCCCCTCCGTCGGCTACCACCCCACGGGAGTCAACTTTTCTTGCTATGGAGTCGTCACTGAGGCCAAACGGAATTTTCTTCTTGCCCACGCTCGGCCTGTCGGATGCAATCCCACAGTGGTGATTGAGATCAATCCCCGCCATGAAAACCACAGTATGACTCGTCATCTCCTCACGCTGGGGAAATACCTCATCTCGGCGTTGCTCTTTATTCTTTCGCTTCCATTCCAAATCGCGGCTGTGGCTCGCAATTTAGGCACGAAGATCAAAAAACTCTTCTAAAAAGAAGCTTGCCCGAGGTTTTTTTAAGGTTCTTGGAATGTAGTTCATGCAAAGCGCTATCAAAGTTGGCGTTTTGCAAGAAAATAGCATTACTTGCTGAGAATTAGAAACTTGGGAGGTGTCTTTGTTTGTTACTTGAGTTTGGACTAATTTCAGTCGCTAATGCTCACAAAATCAATCCAAACTTCAGAATAACCTGAAATTAATCCAACCTCCACGTATATAAAAAATCTTGTTTTAGGTTGTGTGAATTTTGGACTCAGCGAGACGAAGCCAAATCGAAGCATAGCTGTCAGAATGAGGACGACCATTCCCCGTAGGGCTGCTGAAGACACGCAAAGGTCCAGTGGACCTTCGCGTTGCAAAGCAGGTGAGCCTGCGAACCGGGACGGCGTCCGAAGGGGGTCGATTTGGCAAAGTCGCAGCCAGTCCAAATTCACACAACCTAAGCGGCTTGTCTTTACCCACAAGTTCTGTTTCCATAGGGGGCTGCGGCTTTGTCATATGGATCCTCTGTCTTGCCCATAGCTGCTTTCAGCTATGGGCTTCACCATTCGGACCGCTTACGCTTCCATCTGGCTTTGCCTCGCCTCCCTCTAGAAACAGAACTTGTGGGTAAGGACAAGCCTAAGCGGGCGCGGTATATTTAGCGTGTTAAATTTTTATTTAAAATAATGAGACTTTAGACTAATTAGCATAAAAATTAAAATCGCCTCCATTGAAACTAAATTGGAGGTATTATGTCGGTATTTTTAAGCGCTTCATCAACTGCATCCAACGGAATTCTAGCCGGTGCTTCTACAGATATTAAGGCGACCTATTCGCCTAAAGAGTTTGTATTTTTGCTTCAGAAAAAACCTCCATATCCATCAAATATTATAGTGGAAGGCGATGTAAACCTTACTGGCTCGAGAGGGCTCACATCGCTTCCAGAGGGATCAACCATTAAAGGCAATCTAAATCTTTCTGGCTGCACAGCGATCAGATCGCTACCGGAGAGATTAATTGTTGAAGGCGATGTAATTCTTTCTGACTCAGGGCTCGCATCGCTCCCAGATTGGATTACAACTTTAGGGCCTTTAGCTGATGGAAAAGCGCGACGTATCCATGTAGACGGAATAAAGCTTCCTAAAGCTTATCGCGAAAAACTGTTTAAAGCATATAATCGGGGGGGCATCGAAGTGCGCCTTACTACTGGGGATGGCATCGATGCGTTTCTTTTAGCGCGGCCGACAACCCAGTAGTTTTTTTG
The DNA here is from genome assembly GCA_036263375.1 of Rhabdochlamydiaceae bacterium. Lineage (GTDB taxonomy): Bacteria > Chlamydiota > Chlamydiia > Chlamydiales > Rhabdochlamydiaceae > PALSA-1444. The sequence goes on from DATAHB010000132.1 coordinate 2,617, forward strand.
TCTTGCAACTCCAGTTGTTAAACTTGTGGCGGAACCAGCGCAGGACTATCCATCGCGATGCCCATGGCGTGCATGCCGTTGTCGACATACAGGGTCGTGCCGGTGACGCCGGTGGCAGTCGCTAAGAAGGCGGCGGCATAGCCGACTTCTTCGGCTTCGAGGTCTTTGGACATCGGAGCGTTGGCCTTGGAATAGGCGATCATGCTGTCGATGAAGCCGATGGCACGGGCAGCACGGCTGCGAAGAGGGCCGGCGGAGATGGTGTTAACGCGGATGCCCCATTTGCGGCCGGCTTCCCAGGCGAGCATTTTCGTGTCGCTCTCAAGAGCTGCTTTGGCAGAACTCATCCCACCTCCATAGCCGGGGACGGCTTTTTCAGAGGCCAGGTAGGTAAGAGAGATGGTGGAGCCGCCGGCATTCATATGGGGACCGAAATGTTGAAGCAAGCTCACAAAGGAGTAGGCTGAAGAGCTGACGGCGGCCAGATAGCCGCTACGGGAAGTCTCAAGGAGAGGCTTTTTCACTTCAGGGCCGTTGGCAAGAGAATGGACCAAAATGTCGATCTTGCCATGCTCTTTGGCGACCTGGGTGGCGACTTCTGAGATTGTATAGCCGGTGGCGTCTTGGTACCGTTTGTTTTCTTTGATGTCGGCGGGGACGTCTTCGGGCTTATCGAAGGAGGCGTCTAGAGAGTAGACTTTGAGGTATTCAAGCATTTTGCCGGTGGAGAGTTTGCGGGACTCATCGAATTTCCCCATGCTCCACGATTGGGTGAAGATCTTAACGATTGGAGTCCATGTGCCGATGATGATTTCAGCGCCGGCTTCTGCCAGAGCTTTTGCAATTGCCCAGCCGTAGCCTTGATCGTCGCCGATCCCTGCAACAAAAGCTTTCTTTCCCTTGAGATTCATGGGTAGACCTCATTTTAGAGATCGGAGTATACCCTACTTTCTATATTTTTTCATCATTAGACGTTTCCACCCCTCGGCGGTGAGGAGACGGGGACCGGGAGAGGGAGCTTTTTGAGGCTTGGGGGCTTTAGACTCTTTAGGTTGATCCTCTTTTTTACCCCGACCGAATAGTTTCTTAAGCATACACTCATCCTCATGTTTAGTCTAGAGCAGATTTGGCTCAAAGTCAAGATTTTTTTTTAGTCGCCTTTGTCAAAAAATTACGGTACGATCAGACCAAAAGGATATGCTATGGCTAGGATCGATATCGCCTATGAAGGGAATCTGAGAACTCGGTGTATCCACTCAGGGAACAAGGAAGAGATCGTGACCGATGCTCCAAAGGATAACCAGGGCAAGGGGGAGATGTTTTCTCCGACGGACCTATTGGCAACAGCCTTAGGGTCGTGTGTGCTGACCCTGATTGGGATCGCGGGAAGTCGCCTGAAAGTCAACCTTCAGGGCCTCAGGCTGACCGTGGAAAAGGAGATGGCCCAGATGCCGTCTCGGAGGATCGGCAGGCTGGTCTGCCATATCTATTGTCCGCAGATCTTTGATCCCGCTATCACGCAGAAACTAGAAAGCGCAGGCAGCCACTGTCCTGTCCATCAAAGCCTTCATCCTGACACGAAGCAAGAGTTTTTTTTCCATTGGGGAGAGTCGTGAAATTTTCCTCGGTTGCAGCTTTTGATAAACATCTCAAAGAGGCTTTCCCGGATCATTTGGCTCCGATCTTTTTGATCGTGGCCCCCGACGAGTATGAGCGGCGCAAAAATATCGATAAAATCACAATGCTGATCCAGAAGAAAGATACCAATCTCCGTTTGGTACGTCTTTCCGGATTAGAAGATCCTCTTGAGCGAGTCAAAGAAGAGATTTTGACCCCCAGCCTCTTTGGGGGACTGACCCTAGTGATTTATGAAGCGATCGACAAAGTCAAAAACAATGCCGATCTGGGAGATCGTATTCCTTCAGGAGTTCATCTGGTACTGGGAGCAGCAGGATTCAAAGCCGTCTCTGAGCTCTACCAAAAAGGAAAAAAAGAGATTGTGGCTCTCGACATGAGCGATGAAAAACCTTGGGAAAAAGAGCGCAGATTGCAAGAATGGCTAGTTCATGAAGCCCGCCTACAACAAAAAACGGTGAGTTCCGATGTCGTGCATTATTTGATGCAGCATTTAGGCCCCGATTTAGCAACGCTCGATCAAGAGCTAGCCAAGCTGATCTGCTATGTGGGGGATAAGCCTCGTATTGAGCTGGAAGATGCCAAATCCATCTGCGGCACCCGCGATCTTTTCACCGGATGGCAGCTGGCTGAAAAAATCGTTTGGGAAAAAGCTGCACCTCTGGGAGATAAAGTTACTGATATGGGTTTTTTATTTCCGTTCATTGGCCAGCTCAGATACCATCTCCAACTCGGCTACCGTCTTGCCGAGCTCCTTGAATCGAAAGCCTCTGCCGGAGATATCAAGCACCATTTTCCGTCTCTCCGTCCGCAGCAAATTGAAAAGTTTTCAACAGAGGCTAGAACCCGTAAATCGCTTTTTTTCCGTCGAGGCTTAGAGCTGCTTTACAACTTAGAATTTGCCTCGAAGAGCTCTCCACTCGATATCGCAGTTCTCTTTGATTTTTTCCAAGCCAAGTTATACGCTGCTGTGTAGCTTGTTCTATCTGAATAACTTGCAATCTATAATTGCTTATGATATCATGCAATGATATCATAAGGGTATCAAAGAGAGGTATCGTATGGCTACATCCAGCTTTAATTTAAGAGGAATTCCCGAAGAAGTGATGGCTCTATTAAAAAGAGAAGCTAAAAGACTGCACACAAGCGTGAATGTTTTGATTTTGAAAATGATCGAGAGGGGGCTTGGATTTTCATACAAAAAAAACACCTATCACGATTTAGATCATCTTGCCGGCACATGGTCAGCAGCAGATGCAAAAAATTTCGAAGAGAGTATCAAGCCTTTAGAGAAAATTGATAAGGAGCTATGGTCATGAGGCCTATTTTAATGGATACCAACGCTTACGTAGCATTTAAAAAAGGAGTTTCTTCGATCCTAGAAGTGATCCAATATGCTGAAGTTCTGGCAATAAGCCCGGTTGTTCTTGGTGAGTTATTAGGCGGCTTTGAGTGCGGAAACAAAACGACAAAAAATCTCAATGACTTACAACAATTTTTGCAAGCTTCTCGAGTTCGGATATTTTCCATTACTTCAGATACAGCCAAGTTTTATGCCCAAGTTTACTCTGCTCTAAAAAATAAAGGTCATCCCATCCCAACGAACGATATATGGATTGCTGCACAGGCATTAGAGAATGGTTGTGTTCTTTGTTCATACGACAAACACTTTAAAGCGATCGAAGGATTGATCACAGGGGTTGCTTTGTCGGAGCTTAGCATTTGATGAAAAAACTGTTTCTTCTCCCTAATACTCTCCATGAGGAGTCTTCGTGGAGCTACATACCTCCCAAAATTGATGCTCTCATTGCAGAGAGCGATAAAGAGGGATACCGGTATCTTAAACGGCTGGGCATGCCAAAAGTCCCTATTTATCTTCTCAATGAGCACACAGAAAAACCGGCAGAGCTTGTAAAAATCCCACAAGAGATTGTCGGGCTCATCAGCGATGCGGGGCTGCCGTGCCTTGCCGATCCAGGATCGCCTTTGGTTGCCGCTGCAAAAAAGAAGGGGATTGTGGTGGAGGCTCTGCCGGGGCCCAGCTCTCTCATGATGGCACTGCAGCTGTCGGGGTTTTCAGGGCAGGCGTTTACCTTTCATGGGTATTTTCCTTATGAAGCTTTAGAAGCAAAGATCCGCAGCCTTCCCAAGAAAATGGCCCATCTTTTCATTGAAGCGCCCTACAGAACCGAAAAAGTTTTTAAACAGCTATTATCTTTTTTACAGCCGCAGGATCAACTGTGTGTGGCTTGCGAACTCATGGGGCCGGAGCAGTTTGTGGAAACGCACGTTGTTCAAGACTGGAAAAGCCGCTCTCTACCTTCGGGAAAGCCGCGGGCAGTCTTTGTTATTTGGAAACAATAACGAAATTTATTGGGATAGGTTCATTCAGATAGCTTCACAGTGTGCCTTCGATAAAGAGCCATGCCTGCGACTGCAACAAGCGTAATAACGATGCAATAAATAAAGAGTCCTTCTAATTTGTCATAGACACCAGGTGGATCCCGAGTCACTTTTCTCAGAGGTTTGTCAGGCAATGGAGTCTCTACAGAAGCTCGCTGCTGTGCGGCTAGGGGAGGTGGACTACTCGCAACTCGCACAGGTGGTGTAGTTTCTAAAGAAGCTTGCTGCTGTGCGGCTGGGGGAGTTGGACTACTCGCAATTGGTACAGGTGTGGCAGTTTCTACAAGAGTTGGCGCTGGTGTGGTTGTGTCTGTTGGAGGATCAACGCTTGCAATGTGTAGTGTGGTTGCAGCCAGAGGGTTTTGCAGAAAGTGACCAGTTGTTGAAGGAGATGCTACGGGATTGTTAGCCTTGCATAGAACGTCGATTTGTGTGTTGCAAACACTCATTCTTTTTTCTATTTCTTCTCTATTCTCCTTCTCTTCAGGAGGTGTAAAAGACAAAAGGAGCTTTAAAAAATCATAGAGGCATTCAAACGCCTCAACTTCAGTACATGGCACGGTTTTGGCTATAGATCCTCTAAGATGATAAAGGTCGAAAAGGGCCGTTTGTGTACGAGCACGGAATGGAACGGTATCGGAATGCCCATTTTTATAGGTGCTGATGAACCTGAGTAAACCTTTGACTGTAGCAATTTTAAATTCGATTCCATTTTCCTTATCGATGAGCTCAAGAGCTTTTTTGTATGTCTCTCGACACTTGCTGTTTTTTTTTTGGCGTAATTCATCAGCCTCATTGAGTAGTTCTTTAAAAGTATCGATCTTTAAAATGTGGTGTCCGCATGTTTTGATTTTGGCATCGATATCAGCAGCTGCCTCTGGCATCAACGGTTTAAGTTTTTTAAGATGCCATCTAAGTATGGAGTGAAATGGGGAGATGTCCCTTGTAACCGTGTTTCTGACATCAAAGAGGTTTTTTAATCCGGAGTACGCCTCCTTTGCATGTTGGCTTTGATCAGCTCCTGGCATATAAGATGAAGCCAGCCCCAAATGGCAACGGACGAGATGAAAGGAGAATTCCGGCAACTTAATCTGTTTGATACGAGACAAAAGCTCTTGAAACATCGATCGAGCGTTAAAGAGGTCACCTTCAAGAAGTTTTAGTTCAGCGCTCTTAAGCTCTTTATCAAAATCAGGTGCGGCGCCAACTAAAGGAGGAGCTTGGGAAGTAGAATGTGCGGTTCTGATGTAACGTTGGGCGACGTTAGTCGTGAGAGAAGTAGGAGGTTTATTGACTGAAGGTGGTGGAAGAATTACTGAACCTGTTGAAACTGGTTGACTCATAAAGACTCCCTGGCAGGATGTACCCAAATAAATTCAAAAATTGGTTTTTGAGTTTATTTGGAGCCTGCCCACAAACTAAGCTTCTATCTCTTTTGGTGTTCTTTTAAGCCTTTTTTCAATCGAAAATAGGCTAAAATAGTCACCAAAAAGTGACGAAGCCTTAGTTTGCGGACAGGTTCATAGACAAGAATATTACAATGAACTGGAATTTCGTACGAAAGGAAAAAGATCGCTTGCTTAGGGCATGTCATCAATTAATGGCACGCCCTAATTTGGGGATCTGCCGTAGGACGGTTGAATCTCTCGCGCCTAAAGGCGCAAGATTCCTGCTTCCCAGCTCCCTTCAGGCAGGGCAGCTCCACAGGCTTTTAGGACCGACATTCCGGCGGCCTTCAGAACGATTGCACTATTATCATCGCGGTCGATCTGAAGGCCGCAACGTTGACAGTTGTACTCCCGGACCCAGAGGGGCATTTTTTGCTGGGC
>DATAHB010000133.1:0-9117 GCA_036263375.1 Rhabdochlamydiaceae bacterium
CTGAACAAGGAAATACCAGAGCTCGAGCAGATGATCGAAAAAGGGGCTGATCAGAGATTGCTCACACCGGCGGGATCCTGCCGCGATTATTTCCTACATGTAATGCCAGAAAAGCTTCAGGAAGCCAAGGCTCTTTTAACAAACGCCTTACATGAGCGGGCAATGGTCTGTGAAGTCAAGCAGCTCATTGATGAAGGCTTCTTCGGTTCAAAAGAAGCTTCGCAATGCTTCTTAAACAGGGTTGGAAACCTTGCGATCCTGCCGTACGGGAATCATTCGATCTGGTGGTATGAAAAAGGCCGTTTTAATCAAAAATTCTTTGCCATGCACGGCGGCCTGACCCGTGCAGAGATGGAAACGATCTTTCTTTTTAACACCCTCTAAGAAGCTGTACTAAAACCCTTTGGTTTTTTTCTTCTCTTCTTTTTCTTTTCTCTTTTCTTTTAGCGTTTTTTGAGGCTTTTTCTTCTCTTCTTTGCGCGCATCTTTTGATTTTGCCATAATAACTCCATGCTATACCCAAATAAACTCAAAAATTGGTTTTTGACTGCGTCGGCTTGTCACTGCCTTTGAACCTGCCTATATCGCTCAACTTATTCAAGTTGAGCTGCTTCGGCATCGACTACGTCTGGTTCAAATTCAGGACGCCTCCTTGTCAAATTCCCAACTTTTGAATTCGTTTGGGTATAATACTAGAAATTTATCCAAAAGCCCGATTTTTGTCTATATTACTGCAGCAACCAGAGGAGTGAGATGTTGTTTAAGACGGCGTTCCACAGTCTCCCTTTGGGTCTCGCTCAAGCTGTCAAAAAGTTGAGAAGGTCGGTTAATGTATTTTTCAGGCACTAAGTTACGGATCGATTGAACCAGTCGGGGGAGTGTTTTAAGGGAGGAGGTATCCACTGTTTTATAATGATAATTCCGGGAGGGACCTAAGATCATTAAGAAGAAGCTGTAGAGCAAGTTTTGGAGCCAAGGCCAAGGGATTGACTCGATTTTGCTGAAAATAAGCCCTAAAACAGGAGTCTCTTTTTCTGCATCTGTAACTGACATTTTGTAGGGATGCAGCACTTCAAAGCAAAGCAAGGCCAAGGCAATAAGGCTGGGCTTCATTGGATCGAGTGTGTTAAGATCTCTTCCTGCATTGGTCACTTCCTCTACTGTTGGAAGCTTGATCTTAGACCTGTCTGTTCCTAAAACAGTGTGGATTGTTAGAAGCGAAGTTGCAATGAATGTGTGAATCTTACTCATGTCATGCGTGTTCACGAGTTTTTCAACAACGGGTTGCAAAAACTGCTCAAATGCTTCTGGATCAAGGCGTTGCCTTACCTGCGTTAATTGAGCTTTCATCTCCTCTTTTGTGAGACGAAGAAATGTATTCTCCGAGATGAATTGATCGAGATAAGCATAGAAATCGTGGCCGAGCACGCCATCGATATAAGATTGTACATCAAAAGGCGGGATCGGTTTTCGTTCTGCGTGCATCTGCCGGAAATAGCCAATTTCTTTTGCCACTTTTTCAATCACCATTTTTCCCTGCCCGGAGGTCAACGGATAAAAAAAGCTTTTTTGACGATGCGGATTATTCCCGAGTTTACGATGTTCTTGTAAAGAGAATACACGGTATTTTCCATTAGAAGTTTTCATAATAAAGTCGAAAAAGGTCTCGCTTGCAGATTCTGCAGATGAATGAACCCTCAGAACTAACATGAAAGGGGTCTGGGTTTGAGCCTCGGGAAACCGTTTTTGCAACTCATTAAAGCTCAGCTCGACGAAGGGCATATAATTCGTCCAATTTATAGGATCGACTAAATGGATCTTGCCTTTTGAATCCCTAGATTGCATAAGAAATGAATTGAAATTGATAATACCCGTTGATGAAACATCAATATCCGGAGTGGCATAATTCTCAAATTGTTGAAAGATTTGTTCACCCGTTAGGGTAATTCCCTCTGTGTTTCCACCTAAAGCCTCGTTTTTAAAATGGCATAACCCATCAGACGTGACGTGGACAAAGACAACGCCTTGTTCTAAAATGTTCATTTGAATACAAACGCCTTTTTCGTTATGGACATGAATATTTTCAGGAAATCTCCCTAGTTTTTCATAGAGCGAAGATCTCATGAGCCTTTCAGCAAATTCCGGATATTTTACAAAGAGGTCAACCCAATGAGAAACATCTTTATGGCTGCTTTGAGAAGGAGCCTGCAAACAAAACCGGAAGAACTCAATAGCTAGTGATTCATGAGAAGACTTTAGAAGTTTTTGAGCATAAGCAGGATATCTTTTGGAAAGATGCCTCAGTTGATTCTCCATAAATTCATCAGACATTCCACCAGGAGACAATCTAGCCATTAATTTCGAAAACAATGTCTTGAGAGGGTCTAGCTCAGCAGGGGGTTCACTTTTAAGAGACTCCGTTCTGTATTGGAGGGCTAATTGATATTGATCGAGTTTAGGCAATTCCATCATTGAAGCAGTTTGGCTGACGCTTTTTGCAACCTCGATCCAATCGACATATGTTTTTTTCAGAGCTTGGCCATCGGAGATGACAGTATTAGGGCTTGTTTGCCCAGTCACTTGAGGCAAAACAGCACGCAGACTTGCAACGACCTGTGGAACTGTTAGGGCGCTCATAGGGAATTCCCGGGTAGTGGGCAATTGTAGCTGGGAATACAAATTAATTCTAAGCTAAATTCCAAATTGTCAGATAAAAATCGAGCTCTTTTTCCAACGAATCTCGTATGTTTTGAGCTTTTCTGAATCCGTGCTGTTCTCCTTCATAGACAACCAGTTTTGTCAGAATGCCGCGTTTTTTTAGTGCCTCGTACATTTTTTCAGCTTGGTTTAAAGGAACAACAAGATCTTCGGCTCCTTGAAAAAAGATCACAGGGCACTTTAGCTTCTCGACGCGATAAAGAGGAGACCGCTCTTTATACAGTTTTTTCTGCGCGGGATAAGGCCCGACTAAAGAATCGAGGTAGCGGGCTTCAAATTTATGCGTCTCTTCGGCAAGGGCTGTCAAATCGCCAATTCCGTAATAACTGGCTCCGACGGTAAACGTTTTGCCAAAAGTGAGTGCCGCAAGGGTGGTATAGCCACCGGCACTTCCGCCTCTAATAGCGAGTTTTTTAGGATCGGCCTTCTTTTGATGGACGAGATGCTGGGCCCCCGCTTCGCAATCTTGGACATCAACAATGCCCCAGTTTCCCTTAAGAGCATCACGGTAACGCCGTCCGTATCCTGTGCTGCCGCCATAATCGACATCGAGCACGGCTATCCCTCGGCTCGTCCAAAATTGAATCTTTAAATCAAACGTCGGATTAGTTGAGCTCGTCGGGCCTCCATGGGTCATGACCACGAGAGGAGGCACCGTTCCATCCGGAGCTTTAAAATCTTTATTCTTGGGAGGATAGTAAAAAGCGTGTGCTTTTCTATCCCCGCTCTTGTAGGTCACAAACTGACCCTCTGAGATAGTCCCGGGGTCGAGATGCGGATGGACATTGTGGGCTACCAGTGTCGTCTTCTTTTTTTTCAGATCGTAGTGATAAATTGCTTTCTCTTGCAAAGATGACCCCGCGATAAACACCACAAACTTACTATTTGCTCGGATCTGGCTAAAATAGGTCCAGGGCAGCTCCAAAGGTTTAAAATCAGGAGATAGTCCTAAAGAGATGCGGCCATCTTTTGCAAAAGCAGCAATCATCTGATCGCCTGCAAACGCATACGTCGACATCCCAAAGACCCATTGCGGGAGACCAAATTCAGACTCGCGAGGACAAATAGGTGTGACTTTACCGCTGCTCTGGTAAAGGTTCCACCAGCCGGTCGTATCAGAAACAAAATGGAGGATATTTGAAGGAGACCAGCTCGGCTGAAAAATCGACTCTGAAGAGCTTCCCTTAATTTTTTGAAGATTTGACAGCTGTCCATTTTTAAAATCACCTAGCCAGAGCTCTGTTCCATCCCAAGGCATTTGAGGATGATTCCAGGTAATAAAAGCAATTTGAGAGCCGTCGTTGTTAAAGGCAGGCGACGCATAAAAATCATTTCCGCTGGCGATCTTTTGCCACTTTTTCGTTGTCAGATCAAGACAGATGAGGAAATTATCATCTTCATTTTCCCCTATTGCAATCAGATAATTCCCAAAAACATGCAGATCGGCAAAACGGACGCCCGGCTCGGAGAGTGGTTCTGTGCCAAGATAAATCCGCTGGTCTTTATCATTGACAAAGTAAACTTTCCCTTTATGAACCGTGTACGGAGCACCACCATATTCATGGACACGCGTCCTGACACTAAAATTGTCAGGAGTCATATCCCGTTTTTCTCCACCCGGGGATATTTGAACGATGACAGTGCGGCCATTTTCATTGGGGCGCATCTCGTCCCAATAGATCATATCCTCATCGAGCACGATCGTTCCAAACCTCTTCTGGCTTAGAGTAAGCCACTCAGAAGTGATTGGAGATGTCCATGTACCGTAGGGAGCAATTGTTGTCATAGATGAAGATTTTTCGTTGCAGCCATTTCATCAATAATTCCGGCAATCGATTCGTTAAATCGATTCGCAGGCATCTTGTTATAGGCTTGCTGGATCCGATGCCGCAACTCAGAATCATATAAATATTCCCAGATGGCCATTTCAGCGTTTTCTAATCTTTTGATATCACTGCCCACGCCATATTTCTTGATTAGATCGACATTGGCCTGTTCCCAGTCGATTACTGGATTTGTGCAGTCCATGAGAATCGGAAGCCGCATCATCAGAGATTCCGTTGTCGAAAGGGTGCCCGGTTTTGTGATGATCAAGTCAGCCATCGACATGAGTTCAGGAATTTTATCGGTAAATTCCATAACAGTTATCGAATTGGAAGGATTCAGTTTAATTCTCCGCATATCTGCGGCCATTTCTTCGTTCCTTCCTGCACAGGCGATCAAATGGACTCCCATTTGAATTTGACCCAGCGTTTTCGCATACTGATAAGCCATATCGCCTCCAGCGCCTCCAATCATGATTAGAATGACCGGTTTATGCGCTGGAATCCGATACTTTTCCCGAAGGGTTTTGGTGTCTTTTTTGACGAGAAAGTCGGGTCGGACAGGCAGCCCGATCACTTCAATGAGATTATTTGAGATATTGCGTCGATGCAGCATCTCCTGGCTGCACCAAAGATGGGTTCCCACGACAACTTTAAAGTGAGGATGAGAAACCCCTTGAAGCCCATGCACAAACGTTTGAAGGTCGTTGTCGGTGGTGATCATGAGGTAGGGGACGTCAGCTTTGCGCGCTGCTTCGCTCGCAGGAAAATTAATAAACGGGATCACCGAAATAACAAGATCCGGCTCGAGAGCATGAATGTGATTTGCGATTAATTTTTCGAGCTGCTTTTTATAGCCCCGAAAAACCTTAGGCGCCACATAACGGGAAATGATATTGACAGAGCGGTTCCACCCTTTACGCAGGGCTAGATTATAAAGGCTTTCTGCCGATGGTACTCCAAAGATCTCTAGTTCATTAATCGGATAAATTACGGTGAAATCGTAACGATCTTCTAAAAGAGCCTTAAGAGTATTTGCAGCCGCGATATGGCCACCTCCGCCATTGCTGCACAAAACAAGAACTTTCTTCTTTTGAAGAAAAACCTCTTCTCCTTTCACCCAGAACGGGGCGAGTACAAAAAGCCAGATCCAGAACTTACGTCGGAATGTATTCATACAATTTCTTCACAATACCTAGCATAGGCTAATCGTAACAAGCATTTTATAGATTTTTCATTTTTTCTACATGAAAAATTGGTCCTTTGCTATATGCCAAATTAGTATGATCAAATGGATTAAGCCCTTCGTTCTTTGTTTTTTTGTATTTGCCCCATTCACCTCTTGTGTTAATAACAAGAACGTTGCGATTGTGCTTCATCCCCAAAAAACAGGGATTGCGACTGTTCGTTTTTACGACGCGTCACGCGACAGACCATTGATCACAGAAGTTTGGTATCCAGTTGCAGACCATGTCTCCGCCGAAAATGTCAATGGCCTCTGGCTCCGCTGTCCGGAAGCCCGTGATGCTCCTCTTAAAGAAAGCGGAAAAAAATATCCGCTGGTTGTCATGTCTCATGGGAATGGAGGTGATCGAACCAACAACGCTTGGCTTGCTGAAATCTTAGCTGCCAACGGTTATATCGTTGCATCCGTTGATCATCATGGTAATACATGGAACAATAAAATCGCTGAAAACTACATCAAAATCTGGGAACGACCTCAAGACGTCAGTTATATTGTCGATCAACTCCTCGAACATGAAGATTTCGCTCCCCACATCAACTCCAGAAAAATTGGATTTATCGGCTATTCCCTCGGCGGCCATACCGGCATTTGGATCGCAGGCGGAGAGGTAGAAAAATTCGATAAAGAGATGGTTGCTTTAATCCCCAAAGTCCATCTTCCGGAATCGGTCAACGAAGAGTTGATCAATTCGATTGATTATTCGCCCGCCAAAAAATCGTACCGGGATCCCCGCATTTCAGCCGTCTTTGTCATGGCTCCTGCTCTCGGCCATATTTTTGACTACAACAGCCTTCAGAAAATCTCCATCCCAGTCTACATCGTTGCGTCGGAAGGAGACAATATTACTCCTATTGCCGAAAGTGCCAATATCCTGGCTAAAAAGATCAAAAAAGCAGCCTTTACACTTATCCCGGGTAACGCTAACCACTTTGTCTACTTGAACGAAGTGACCAAGGGTGGCAAGATGATGCTTCATAAGGATCATGCCATTGATCCTCCCGGAATCGACAGACACCGGATCCATGAAGAAATCGGCCACTCCGCCGTGCAGTTCTTCAATTCTCATCTGAAGTAATACCATTTCCAAGAAATAACGTCATAAATTACACAGTGTGTTTTGCCGAGCACCAAAGCCTGGAGCGAGAAGCCAACTTGAGTAAGTTGGTTCGAGTGAAGGCGAAGGCGCGCAGGTAAAAGACACCTGTAATTTGTGATTTTATTTTTTGGGAATGATATAAGCCTCTCTGTAAAACCTTTTCTAGATATATTTGCTTAAATTTCAGTATTATACGATCCCGTTACACGGGAGAGTAAAAATGGAATACCTGCAGTGCGGTGGGAAGCGCTTTTGAACCGTTTTATACGTGCTGTAGCTGATTAATACCATCGAATGCACAAGAAATCAGCTACGAGTTTGCGAAACAGCTGAAGCTTTAGAATCAGCCTCTTGGGCTCTTTTTTCTCGGAGATCTGCCCATGTTCGGAACTTCTTCTGCGAATTAATTTTAATCTTTTCTTCAACCGACAAGACCACTTTTTTGTCTTCTGTCATGTAGATGGAGGCTTTTGCTTCGTCTTTATTATTCTCCGGCACCAAAACAGAGATTATTAAAACATCGACATTGTCCGGCGACTTGATTTTCATTTCGGCTTTTGTTCCCTCCACACAGACCATTTTCGGACTCGCGATGATGATGGGAGCCCCTTTTTCAGACACTTTTGTCACTTCAATTTTTGCCAGATACTCTTTTTTACCTGATTCAGACATCTTTTCCGTTGGTGCTACAGTAATTTTATGCTCAAAAGGCGCTGCTCCCAAAGATCCCAAGCAAAGAATAGACAAAAGAACTTTTTTCATAGAAAACTCCTTAGAAGCTGTCCTAAAACCCAGTTTCTGTCGAGTTTTTGGACAGCTTCTTAGAAACGGACTATACAAGGGCATGATCATTTGGGGCAACAACCCAATTATTAACTTTCTGCTTCTAAGACTCGAATAAAGCGCAAACCTTCAAGTGGCGTATAGGTCAATTCGGCGATGCCGCAGTTCGCAGGATATGGAATGTTTTCTTCTGAATCGATAGCCTCTGCGATCACCGTTTTCAGCACTCTACCATGTCCAACAATCACAACGGTTTCTCCCGGATGCACTGCTGCGATATTTTTCAATTCTTCCAAGGTGCGATTTAAAAGAGTATTGTAAGTTTCGGCTCCTTCAAAAACAGGGAGATAATCCCATCGGATTTTTCTTGCGGGATACTTTTGTCTGATTTGCTGCTCTATGGGTTTATATTCCTTTGTCATTTGATGCACTAATTGTCCGTCGGCAGAGCCCCAATCGATTTCACGCAGATTATGCCGAAGTTGAATCTCTAGTCCAAGCTCTCGTGCGATCGGTTCGGCGGTTTCTACCGCTCTTTTGAGAGTCGATGCATAAAGAGCTGTTATTTTGCCGAAAGCCGCGCTATTTTGTAGATGGGACAAAAGCTTCGCACACGTTTCGGCTTGCATCTTTCCACGAGCAGTCAGAGAGCCATCGGTACGGCTTCCCGTATAAAGATAGGTGGCAGGGTTAGGGTCGTTGCCGGGAACCTCCCCATGCCGGATGTAAAGAAAACGTGTATCCTCTGCTAATCCATGGCAAATGCCAAAGCAACATAATAACAAAATAAACAGTCTCATCCTTCCTCCATCATTAGAGTAGCATTTTCTAAGCAAAAGAGATATAACGGAATATGTAAACAACTCTCGCCTAAAGGCGAAAGCTTTATTGTCCGCTAAAAGCGGCAACATGCCGGCGGTTTACTTCGCCGGATCCCAAGCTGAAAAGCTTGAGATGCCTACACAAACGGTGTTGGCTTCCGTAACCTCTTGTGGTTTCACGTGATGTCAACGCCCCAGAGACAACTTTATGCCGCTTAAGCTCTATCACGGCGTTAATGCTAATAATGGTAGAGAGCAACAGAATTTAAAACAAGAGGAGCAGCGCTTCCTCCCAGCCCTAAAGGACTGGGTTCCCGCGCTGTCAATAGGATGAAAAAAGCTCGAATTTCTATTGTCGGCGGAGGAATTATTGGAGCCCTTGAAGCGTATTATGCCTATAAGGAGGGGCAAAAAAAGGGTGTAAAAGTGTCGATTACGGTTTATGAAAAAAGCGACACGCTCGCTTCTCCCACAAACAGTGCATACAATATTTTTCCGAGTCTGACAATTGATGAAATTTTATCTGTCGTTCCCCGCGGCTCTGAACTGGCTGAAAAATTGACCATCCATTTCAGCCAGCCCGGAGGCATTCGTATCGATGACGTCGAGGGCGTGAACGATTCGGAAACT
>DATAHB010000134.1:0-8225 GCA_036263375.1 Rhabdochlamydiaceae bacterium
CAAGTCAAGCTCTGTGATAAAAAAAGATCGCTCAGTTTGAACCCCTTTAATCCAAGAATTCAACTGTTGAGATAAACTAGGGTACAGTCTGATGAAAAAACAAACATCATTTTTGTGAAGTTTTAGACGCAAACAGTCCCAAAAGTCTAAAAGGTCCTTCTGATGCTGAGAAAGAATCAGCCCGGATCGCTTATGCAAAAGAATCGGCGTAAAAAATAGATTTTTCGCCCACAGCGCAATGGTCGCAACGGCAATGAACCCTACCACCATAGCAACACACTTCCAGGACCAAATGATTTGTAAAATACGCCTACTTAAAATTCTTATCACGCAGTTGACCTGCCTCTTTTAATAGCCATATGAAAAGGAACTATACACCAACCGCGATATAACGCGCCGCTGTCACCTCTTAACTAGGGCTTCGAGCTTTTGGTGGTACAGCTGGATATCAATGATAAACATGATGGGTCCAGCTAATTTCTGTCAGCAATGCTGACAGTTTTTCTTTAACGCAAAAAATCATTTGCGTAGAGCAGAAAAGATCTTCGAGATTATACTTTCATCTGCCCACTTACCAATCAAAACTAGGAATTTACTATGATTGAATCCCTGTCTTCTAGTTCTGGCACTTCCAATGTAACTTTCGACCAGGATCTCCATTCTAAATATGAATCGTTCAAAGCAAACCCACCCAGCTTTGCTGAGCTTATCGCAGACTACAATCTTATCCACGAAGAAATCAATAACCAGATAAAGAAATTGGTTGAATCACGCCTAGACAATCCACCTCAGTTGAATGTGCCTGACATTAAAACCAGCGAAGCCTTCCGGGAGATTCTCAAAAAGCACAACCTTTCGGAGCACGAGTGGTTAGATCTATTGAAAAAGGCCGAAGAAAAACTTCAAGAACTGAAGCATATCAAAGCTTAAATATTGAAAACCAATCCCTCAAGAACCTTCTTGGGGGATTGACTCTTCGACCTAGCGCATTTATACCACCACCTGCTTCCTCTCCTGAACAACCATCAAGATGAATCCTGCAACTCCTAAGCAAAGAGCAATCGGTACGACCGTCACGCCGTACACAAGCGCCTGAGAATTGCTGGCGCCCCCGAAACCATTCACAATGGCTCCGATTGCCGAATGAAAACCATACCCAAATGTCATGATGATCATATTCGCAACTGCAGTGGTTAATCCAGCAATCTGCTGCGGCACATAGGTCGATGCCTTGTAAATTGCCAAAATCTGATAGGCGCAGCAAACCCCGACCACAAAGAAGCTGGCGCTGAGCACGCTTGATGTTAGCGGCCATAGGAGCAGCGCAAAAAATCCTACTGCCATTGCAACCCCTGCCCCAATGATCGTTGCCATATAACTTCCTACTTTATCGGCAATAAAGCTCAAAACTGGCCCTCCAAAGCACATCCCGATGAACATGATCGACGGCAAGCTCGCAGCTAGTGCCCCATCCATCCCATAGACATTTTTCAAAAAAACCGTGCTCCAGACATCGGCAAAACCTTCCAAGGGTCCTACCATAAGGCCTGCAAAAATGCACGACCAGATGACACGCCTATTGCCAAGCACCGCTTTGATATCCGATATAATCGTGGTCTGCACCGGATTTTTCACATCTGGCACAATCCAATAGGTCACACAAGCTAAAACGATTCCCAGCAATGCCAAAATTTGGACAACCATATCATAGCCCCACGCTTGGCGCATAAAGCTGACTGGACCTCCCCCATAAATGGCTCCGATTAAACCAATCGTTACTGAAAAACTCAACATACGGGGAAATCGTTTCTCGCTAAACGTCATGCGGATGATCTTGAACACGCCTAGAATTGCTCCAGAAGAACCCATTCCGATCAAAATTCTGCCAACGATAGGATATGCCCAGTGTTTGGCAAAGATCAAAGGAAGAACCCCAATCACCGTGAGCAAAATACAGCCCGTCATTGTCTTTCTAGGGCCAAACCGATCCAGCATGATCCCGATCGGCAAATGCATCGCCGAATAGCCAATATAATAAACACCCGAAAATTGACCAAAAGTCGCAGCTCCAATCTGGAACTGCTGCATAATGTCATCCAACATAATGTTGGGCATGACACGTAAAATATACTGATAAGCATAAAACACCGAGGCAACGACCCAAACCACCCATGCGATCGCACGTGGTTTTGAACTCAACGAATGCATAAAAATTTCCCTTTGTTAAAGATTTATTCTTTGTTCTTAGAAGCAAATAGATGTAAGAATTAAATATTTATTGTGCGTGGGGGCGCACAAGGGAAAGCGAAAGGAGAGCAGCCAGTTTTAGGCTGCGACTGGACTGAGCGGAATGTATAGGAACACCCTTCGTAAACATGATATGCATTATATCAATTCGGCTTAAAAAATAAACGCGATTTAATTAAAATAAAAAGTTTACAAACTATTCTCCATTGACTACATAGAAATAAAGGGAGAACCTATGAATCACAAACGCATCGTCGGCTCTATCGCATCGTTAGCAGGGATTGCCCTGATCGTTTATGCTCTGCATGCAATGCATCTCATTGCAGGCGCCAAAGCCCAAGTCAAGACCATGTCGAAACAAATGTCGGGCAACTACGTGGGCAAAAAGCTCGGCTCTCAGATGCAAGCCAATGCAAGCGCGTATGATACGCGGGTCCAAATCGGCCTTTATTCTGGTGTTGCTTTGGTGGTCATCGGTGCAGGTCTAGTCTTCACAAAAAAAAGAAAAAAATAGACCTCATCATCGCTTACTTTAGGGGGTTGAGCTGCGCTGTCACATCGTCAGCTGAAAACTCCTGCTGAATTGGAACAACCCTAAATCCCGCTTTTTTAAAGTCGATTTTCTTCAAATCCAGCATCTGAATTTTAAGGCTCTTATACCCTCGAAAATACGTCTTGAGATTCGTCTTGTCATGCACAATAACCCATACTGAATACCGTTAGAAAGCAAAAACAGCAAGGGCTGTGATCCGTTTGCCCTGTGTTCTTGAGAGCGCCTTCACTTCAAATTCATAGCGTGCGGTAAAGTGTCCATTCATCTGAGGAATAAATAGATCGAGCTCGGGTCCAACGGCAATAACTTTATCCCTCACCCCTTTCGCATGATCTGGTACATCGCCACCTTTATCGATTTTCCACTGCCGTTCATAGTAGCCGCTAGCTGCGATCGTAAGTACCTTATCGAAAGTTTTTCCAAACGCCCAATCGATACAAAAATTATCACCCGGCCTGAAATCCGACCCCCGTTTTTTCTCATGAATTTCATAAGTACAGTAGGCCGATGCAGACCACGATTTTTCCTGATCAAAAAATAGTGTTGAGGCCAAGGTAAAAAGCTGGCCCCAATTGCCTAGCCCGGTATTTTTCATTGAATTGGTCTTGTATTTCCCTGTAGGAGCATAGGCTCCATAGGCGATAAAGAAATAGAGCCTACTCCAATTCCATCGAAAATTTACAGGCTCGAAATAGATATCACCTAGCTTGAGCTTTTTTCCTGCCCCTTCAAAAGTCCGATGGAATTCTGCCTGATCTAATGAAAACGTTTCACAGGGCACATTAATCTGAAAGCCATAGGCAGCTCCCCAAAGTTTTGCCGGTGAATAATACCCAAAGATATTTTGAAGATACTGCACTTGCAGTGTCTTCTTTCCCTTCACTGCGACCTTGCGGCCGCTTTGATCATTGAGCTGCCGCGCATTATAGAGGGTATAGATATTGGCATAAGTGGATCCTCTTTCCGGCTTAACCGCAGAATTCATGCCATAGGTTCCCAAGATATAGTGGTTCTGCATCTCTGCCAACAAGGACTCTGGCAAAGACCCAGCAACCATTAAAAAGATAACCAATTTTTTCATTTGATAAAAGAGCTTAAAGGAAAACCGTTTAGTTGTCTTGATGCCTGTGCAAAATTCCATTACAATTGTCGGTAGGGACGATTTTTTATGACCCGCGTAATCTTTAAATGGCTGTTGGTGATTATGTCTATTAGCGCTTTACAACAAATCTATGGGGAAGTCTCAAAAGAGAAGCTTTTTGCAAATCCTTCATTGATCTCAGCCAAAATTAGCCCTGATGGGAGTACGATTGCTTATGTCGGAGCAGATGAAAAAAACATCTCCAATGTGTTCATCCTCGACGGTCCTGCGGCAAGCCGTACCCAGCTTACTTTTTTTACCACCCCTGAAATTATTCAATTTTTTTGGTCGAGTGATAGCAAAAGGGTCTTGTTGCTCAAAGATGAAAATGGGACAGGAAACCTAGACCTGCATGGCATCCATATCCATACGAAAGAGCATACCGTCTACACAGAAAAATTTGTCAACGTTACTGCTAAAGTAATTCACATCAGCCCCGATCACAACAGCGTTGTGATTGGATTGAACGATAGAAACCCCGGTTTTGATGACCTCTATCTGCTCGACTTAGACTCAGGTCGTTTCGATTTATTATTGAAAAATGACTGTTATGCAAAGTTCCTAGTCAGTGACCATTTAGATATCATCTTAAAAATACGCATCAATGATGAAGACGGCTCTTGGAGGGTCTTTACATCTAATGATGATGTTTTTATGAAACTCACCTCTTCTGATGCCTTCCAAACCGAATTCCTGAGTTACAATGAAAAAAGCCAGTCTGTATACTTGCTAGACAATCGATTTTCCGACACAACTCAGTTAGTGGTCAAATCGTTGACTGCCAAAAGCGATGAAAAAGTATTGGGCACTCAATCCACGAGTGATGTTGATGATGTCTTATTTATTGCTGTCAAGCCAAAAGCCTATGCTTCTTATGACGAACAGAAAAAATGGCATGCCCTAGACCCTTCGATTCAGAAAGACCTTACCCTCCTTGAAAGTCAAGTAGGCAGTAATTTTGAAATCATCAATAGCAACAAAAATGGAACCCTGTGGATGGTATCGATTAGTATCCCCGACAAAGGAGTGCAATTCTGGATCTACGATACCAAGACCCAAAATCTCTCACCCATTCATCTACCCAACCCAGACCACTTCTCAAAAATGTATTCAATGGTTATTCCCGCCAGAGACGGAAAAAAACTCATTTGTTACTACACTCTTCCCAAAGCTGTTGATAAAGGAGGTTATGTGGACAAACCCATTCCCCTTGTTGTCGTTCCTCATGGAGGCCCTTTTAAAGGGAGGGACAAATTCCAATTCAATCCGTATCACCAATGGTTGGCAAGTTGCGGTTATGCAGTGCTCAGCGTTAATTTCCGTCTTTCCTCAGGCTTTGGCAAAGCTTTTGTGACTGCTGGGAATGGTGAGTGGGGTGGAAAGGCTCACTTAGACGTTATCGATGCCATCGAGGCTTGCATTGCAAAAGGAATGACAGAAAAAGGGAAGTTAGCGGTTTTTGGGTCAAGCTATGGAGGCTATGAATCTCTTGCCTGCCTGACTTTCTCTCCAGATTATTTTACTTGCTGTGTAGCCATTTGCGCCCCTTCAAATCTTAAAACCGTTTTGGATAATGTTCCTAACTTTTGGGAATTTACTTCCGGCCCTCTTTCAGACAAAATGTTGTTCTTTACGAAACAGGCATTTATCACCAGCATGGGCGGCAATCCAGATGATCCAAAAGGCTCTCAATATTTACAGCAATGCTCTCCCACAAACTACTTAGACGCCATTAAAGCCCCACTCCTCTTGGTGCATGGAAAGAATGATCATATTGTTGCAGAAAAAGAGTCCGAGCAGATCTACAAGAGCATGAAAGCAAGCAACAAAAAGGTGTCTTATATTCTATTCCCGGATGAAGGGCACCGATTCGGAAAATTTGCAAATGAAATGATGTATTTGGATCAGGCAGAACGGTTTCTCTCTCAACATCTAGGGGGAAGCTATCGGCCCGTCGACTCGCGCATTTTAGCCGCCTCTAGCGCTCAAGTTTCAAATTGAGATTTTAGAGGAGTTGCAAAACTCCGATTTGGGCCCAAACCCGCATTTTGGTTCGGATTTTGCGCAAAGCCCCTACTCTCAATCGAATTTTGGCTCCAAAGCGAGTTTGGCAACGACCTCTATAGTCTCAAAGTTCGACATGAAATCGACACTGTGATACTTAGTCAATCAAAGCCTCAAATTTTTTAATGATAGGCGATTTTATGAAAAATCCACTCCTTTTATGCCTTTTATTAACCATTTCGTACTCTGCGAGTTATGGTAAAGAAAACGCTCCTCCCCCTTCAGAACTCGCCCAGGTGGGCATCGGCGTTGAAGTGGAAGCAGGAGGTAGCAATGACGATGACGATGACGATGGCGATGGTCCAATCATTTGGTTCGGCCCAGGTATTTATTATGGGATTTGGTTCGACAACCAGTGGGAATATAATGATTGGTACCACTACCATCACCACCGCCGCCATTACGATCGTCATGATCGCCGCCACAGACACCAGAGACACGACAGGAATAGAGAACACCATCATGGCAAAAGCGGACACGGCAAACACCACCATTAATGATCTGATTATAAGCGACTTATAAGAATTTCATTTCCACTCTGAACGATCTATCTGTCGGAATCCTGCCCTTTAGGGCCTTAAGAAACTGTTAAGGGGATTTTTTCAAATACCTCCTAATACTATTTATCAAAAAATAACGTTTAGTTTTGACAAATGCTATAATTGTCGGCTTGAAAAAACGTTCCACCTTTCACATATTAAACAATTAAATACAAAGTCAAATCTAATTTATATTGTATTTTTAATTAGAACAATTGAATACATATAAACAAAAAAGATAAAATATATACACAAATAAAAAAGAGGAATTACAAATGACAATAAGTGCAACAGTAAAAGCAGCAGCTATGTGTTTAAGAACAGCAATTATCAAATTTATTCCAACAATACATAACCACCCCCTCATTAGAGGCGCGACTGTAGTTAATGGAGGAATAGATCTTCACGCTAATCAAAAAATAGCTGAGACCGATGCACGCGTCCAAGCTGTTGCACAGGCTCCAAAAGCGCCTACAGCGGAAAAGAAAGCTCAAGCTTTGCCTGCTAGTGTTGTTATTAAAGCACCCATTTCACCCATTTCGCCTAGCTTAGAGAAAGTTCAAAAACTTGTTATGCCTATTCGATCTAACCTTCACGGCCGCTCCTCCATCGATCGAAACACGATCATCGTTGGTTGTATCGCTGCTTTTGCTGCTTTTGCAGCCCTATCTGCAAAAGTAGGAACCTTAGCTGCATCGCAACTTGTTGCCTCCAATGTTATCGCATTTTTACAACCGGGAGTCACAATTTTCGGGTTTGCCCTGAAAACAGGCATGTTCATCACCCTGAAGACTGTCGTTCCTATTGTCACGGGCGTCCTCCTACCAATCGCGCTGCCCGTTGTCAGTACAATTGTCGTCTCAGGGGTATCAATTCTCGTGATGTTATTTGTTCTTAATCAAATCATCAAAAAAGTAGAGGATTCGGTCCAAAAAGGATTAACGACAATGAAAGATGCTGTGACAAACCTGTCGGAAACGGTCCTGCGACAAGTCCCGGGCTATGGAATGCTCACTTCAATCTTCGGAGATAGCAAAAAACCTGCAGAGGAAACTCCAGCCCAAAAACAACAACGCGTACGAAATGAAATCGAACAGGCCAATAGAGATTCAGGAGCTCTCGCAGAACTCGAAAAGATGCACGAAGAAGCACAAACATCTGGTCAAAAAGAAGCTGCTGAAGAAGCCATCGCTGTACTGAAAGGCGAAAAAACCCCTCAATGGGCCGTTTCGACACGTTCAAAAGGCTTAGCTGACCTTCTAGAGCCCCAGGATCCACGTCAACATCATCCACGCATTTATACGCGAGAAACGATGAAACGGGCTCAGGCCGCGAAACAAGCCAACGCTTAACGCACATTAACATCCTCCAAAAGCCTCTTTCCAAGCTATGGGAAGAGGCCTTTTTTATCTCCTCGTAAACTCTAATTCACTATAAGCAATGGCTCTTGCTAAATAAATCGATTTGAAGCGAAAATTGCTAAAAAGTTCATTGAGAAATTTAGTGGGATCGGTTCATGAAGAAAGTGGTTTTGCTTTTCATTTTGGCTTCTTCGGCTTTGCTGGCAAGATCCGATCCTTACAAATATCCTCCGATCCGCGACTGGATTGCCGAGCTGCGCGCCGGAGCGTTTACCCCCACTGGGCATCAGATCCAAAAGAGATTTTGCCATGCCTGGATT
>DATAHB010000135.1:0-13452 GCA_036263375.1 Rhabdochlamydiaceae bacterium
GGTGACCTCCGGCCTCCCCCTTGAAGAGAACTTGGAGGTACTGCAAAAACCGTTCCTTAAAAATCAGCTAGCCCCGTCCGACTTTTATTATTTCGGCGTCTGCGCTTTGTTAAAACCGTATCGAGGAAGAGGCATCGCCCATCACTTCTTCGACATCCGAGAAGAACACGCCAAACATCTCAAACGGTTTAATAAAATCTGCCTCTCGAATGTTTTGCGTCCCAAAAATCACCCACAAAAGCCAAAAGACTATGTTTCTCTAGAGAATTTCTGGAAAAAACGAGGCTATATCGAAAGACAAGAGCTGATCGGCCATCTGCCTTGGCGGGACGCTGAAGAAAAACATCCTTCGCCCAAATCTCTTGTCTTCTGGATTAAGGAGATTTAGAATCAAAAGAATTCATAAACGTATCGTGCTGCTGCTCTCGCGGGGTGTCCGGATAGTAGACGACCATTAATCGATACAGCGTGTTGCCGACTAAGATTAGACGCCCTTCAATATGGTTTTCACCCTCTTTCATTTTAAAATCCATCGCCGGGTAGTTCTTATGTTTGACGATTTGTTTTTCGAGAATCTCAGTGCCGGGCATGTGTTCATGGACAACGTTCAACGCCCCTTTGAGGAGAGTATTTGCACTGAAAAGCTTCCATTTCCGAGGAAGATCTAAGTAACTGACTGAAAAAGCGGCGTCTTTGACCGCTTTCACTTCGCTGAGGTTGACTGGATCGCCGTCTGATGTTTCGACGGTTTTGGAGACATCAACTGGCTTTTTAGGGAAGTGGACAGAAAATTTGCCGTTATCGGCAATATATTCGACCCAGCCCACATCCACCACTTGCTGTTCATAATGAACCGCCGCTTCGGAGATGTCTTTGCCATAAAAGAGGCCGCTTCCAGCCGAGCAGGCAATCATAAGTGCAAGAATGTACCGCCAATATGAGATTTTTTTCTCACACATTGTTCCAGGCCGTTTACCCAAAAAGAACGCTCTTTTAAGGCTTTCCTTCCAGGTCAAGCCTGGAACGGCAATTCCAAAAAGTTTCTTACCTGGAGTTGTCTCGTATCTGGTGATAAAAAGGGCTTCTAGAGGCGCCCAAAATAGCGGTACGGCTAAGGCAAAATAAAAGTAGAATTTTTCATTGACTTCGAGGGGGGCCATCAGCGAGAGAAGAATCGTGCAGGAATAAAACAACCCATAGTCAAGCAAACGGGCAAGCGATCGTCTCAACAACATAAAGCCATTATAGCCAAAATGAGAGTTCTAGACCAGGGGTAACGACCAAAGAATCAAATTTTAATTTGATTCTTTTTTTGGTGGGGAAAGATAATCGAGTACAACACCACAAACCCCACCTGCTAGTCCCCCTAGTATTCCCGCTCCGATCAGAATGACTTTCATCATCAGTTTGTTATGAGGGAGGTCTGGATTAAAAATGTAGGGCAGATCAGGCCGCCCGGCCAAAGAGTTGATGAGACTTGTGCGTATCACATCTAAGAAAATCATCACAGTCAAAGACTGAACTGTGGCAATGCCACCGACAACTCCCCCAGCAATGAAGCTAATCACAGAACATCTCATCACTCTCATGGGGAAAATATACAAATTTTAGGCATTCATTACCAATGAGACTTTCAGGAAAAGACCCTGCCATCAATTGTTAATTTGATTCTCTATTCTTTGGGAAAAGACGGTTATATGCGACAGCACAAACCGTGCCGACAAGAGTGCCAATCACCGCTCCGATCACCACTGTTCTGAGAAGTACCCCTTGAGGGACAAGATCAGGATCGACAGTGTAGGGTTTAGACGGGCAGCCTGCAAAAAAAATGTTTGTGCGCATCACATCTAAGAAAATCACCGTAACCAAATGACGAACCCCATCTATTCCACCGAAAATCCCGCCAACAACTCCGCCAATCGCAGCACATCCGTAAATATTCATGCCGAAAAGCATACAAATCTCAATCATTGATCTCAAATGCAATTTTCAGGCAAAATAAACGAGAAGTTCTTTAAAAAAAAATTGTGGTCATTACCTATGCGTCGATCGATTTGTGTCTGTGAGCCCATGGGCTGTTATGCCGGAGAAACAGGAAATTTCCGTTTCGTCTATACCCCTGCTGTGAACCTTCCCAAAGGAGCAAAGCTCCGATTCGATCTTGCGACAAAAGGACGGCCGATCGATTGGCAGCTTCCGCAGACCAACACAAAAATCAAAAAGAACGTGATCTGGGCACAACTTCCCGATGGGAAAGGCATTCCAGCAAAAGCCGTCGATAAAAGCGATAAAATGACCCAGGTATTTGAGTTTGTTCTTCCAGCAGAAGTCAAAGCGGGCGAGAACTTCATCATCTACATGGGATCGACCGTAAAAGGAAAAGACACCGGTAACCGGTGTCAGCTCAATGTGCAGCGGAGAAGGCCTTTTCATCTCTACATCGATCCCCGCGGAAAAGGCGACTTTAAAGAACAAGAGACGTTCCACCTCGACGTTCGAGGAAATGTTCTGCATAATATTCGCATCATTGCGCCGTCACTCGTCGCTAAAAACAAACGGTTCGACGTACTGGTCCGTTTTGAAGACGACTATGGCAACCTGACGAACTATGCTCCTGAGGGAAGCCTCATCGAACTGAGCTATGAAAACCAACGTGAAAACCTTAACTGGAAACTGTTCATTCCAGAAACCGGCTTTATCAACCTTCCCAACCTTTATTTCAACGAAGCGGGCGTTTACAAAATTCAACTTCATAACTTAAAAACAGGCGACAAGTACTATTCAGCGCCGATTAAATGCCTGCCAGAATCGATCCATGTCATTTGCTGGGGCTTGCTCCATGCAGAGTCGGAGAAAAACGATGCGCATGAGAGCCTCGAAGCTTGTCTCAGGGAATTCCGCGATGAAAAAGCACTCCAGTTCTACGCGACATCCCCCTTTGAAAGTACTGACGAGACCCCTCCAGACATGTGGAAACAGATCTCGAGCCAAGTTGCCGAATTTAATGAAGAGCAGAGGTTTTGCACATTCCTCGGCTTCCAATATCCTGCGGAAGAAGGGCTCCGTCAAATCGTCTATTTCAAAGATCTAAAACCTCTGCTGAGAAAAAAAGAGGCTAAGAGCAATCTCCTTCCCAAAATCCAAAAACTCCTCAATCCGAAAGAAACATTGATGATCCCTTGCTTTACCATGGGAAAAGGATATGAGACTGACTTTAACCACTTCGACCCAGAACTTGAAAAAGTGGTCGAGATCTACAATGCCTGGGGCTCCTCCGAATGCTCCTCCAAAGAAGGGAATACCCGCCCCATCCGATCCACTTCCAAAAAAGGCGTTCAAGAATCCGAAGCCGGCTCTATTTTGAATGCGTTAAAAAAGAACCGCCGTTTTGGTTTTATCGCAGGCGGCCTTGACGATCGAGGCATCTATGCCGATTTCTTTGAAAATGACCAAGTCCAATATAGCTCGGGCCTCACTGCCGTCCTATCTACTGATCAGACGAAAGAAGCCCTGGTCGCCGCTCTCACACACAGATCTTGCTATGCCACAACAGGGGCCCGCATGATCGTCGGCCTTAACATTGCCGGAACTGGCATGGGTGGTGAACTGAGCACCCGAGTAAAACCAGGTCTCGTGATCAATCGCCACGTAACAGGCTACGTTGCAGGGACAGCTCCGCTAAAGGAAGCCGTCCTCTTGCGCAATGGAATCCCTCTGAAACACTTCCCCGTCAAAGAGTTTGCCTTCGACTTTGCTTTTGATGATTCTGAGCATCTCTCTAAATGCGCTCTAGCTTCTCCTGATAAACCACACTTTGTGTTTTACTACCTGCGCGTCACTCAGCAAGACGGCCACATCGCATGGAGTTCGCCGATCTGGGTCGATTATATGGATTATCAACCCGCACCTGCTCCGAAAAAGATCAAAAAATGAAAATCATTTTGGGATCTCAGTCTCCTCGGCGCCGCGAGATCATGGATTATTTTTCGCTCCCATTTGTGCAAATATCATCAGATTTTGATGAAGATGCCGTCCCGTATGAGGGCCATCCTGCCAAACATGCGATGCTGCTCTCGCAAAAAAAAGCCGAAACTCTCGCTACCCGCTATCCCAAAGACGTGATCTTGACGGCTGACACCGTCGTCTCCTGCAAAGGAAAGCTCTTCAATAAGCCGCGCGATGAACATGAAGCTGCCCAGTTCCTCCGCACCTTCTCGGGCTCTTGGCAAGAAGTCACGACCGGCGTTACCGTCCGGCGGGGCGTTGAGGTCCATACCTACTTTGAAGAGACCAAACTTCTCTTTCATACCCTCACCGACCAACAGATTAAAAAATTCCACAGCCATCTTTACTTTCTTGATAAAGCCGGCGGCTACGCCATTGAAAAAAGCGCCAATTTGATTGTTTCCCGCATTGAAGGATGTTATTACAATGTGCTGGGGCTGCCCATCAACACCGTGCAAAAACTTCTGCTCAAACTGGGCATTGATCTATGGGATTTCTTAAAACCTATTTCTTAATACGTTTGCAACCAACGCTTTGCGCTATTTGTCTTTCCTAGAAAAACAAATTAGGTTTCTTTTGTCTTTTTAACAAAGCCAAATTTCGTTGTTTCACGAGGCATACAATGGTAATGTGGATCTATGAGGTTTCTTAAAACCCGTCTCATTGTCTTCCTCTCCTGTCTCTTCCTCTCTGGCCATGCCATGGACAAAGAGCACGTCGCCTATCTCATGCAGTCAAAAGAGATCGACGCCTCAATCTCCCTTTATGAAACCTACAAGCAACAGCTCGGAAGGCACGATTTTGAAATGCTCGTTCACCTCTGCACGATTATTTTAGAACAAGGGATCAAAAATACCGATCCGACAATCCAGCTCTCCAGCCTTTATGGGACAGCCATTGCAGGGATGACCTCTTCCCTGGATATTCTTGAGCAAGGGATCAAGAGCCAAAATTTTGAGACTCAGCTCGCTTCCATCCAGCTGCTGGCGCGCATGCATGACGACCGCGGCGATGAGCTGCTCACAAAAGCGATGGCATCGCCTTTCCTCATGGCGCGTATCGAAGCGGGTTTTCATCTGGCCTCGCGCAAACACCGCAAAGCCACCGGCCACATCGAAGCACTGATGTATAAACTGCCGCAAGAATTTTGGTTCTACTTCCCGCAGTTTTTTGCGCTCATCGGCACTCATGATTCGATCGATGTGCTAAAAAAACTGATGGAAGATCCCGTTTCAATGACACGCGTGGAGGCGATTCTCTGCGCTGCACGGTTTGGCCGTGATGATCTGCTCTACAAAATCCGCGCCCATGCGACCCATCTTAGACACGATGAGCAAGAAGCTTCTGCCTCCGCATTAGGGATGTTGAGCGATTCAAAATCGATCCCCCAACTCAAACGTCTCTCCGAGTCGGTGTCGATCCCCGTCAAACTTGCTGCTCTCCGCTCTCTTTATCATCTTGGAGACACGAATGCATTGCTGCCAATTTTTGATCTCGCCCACCAGCATAATCTTTTTGCCATCGCCCTTTTGGGAGAGCTGCCAGGCGGTGAAGAAGTTTTAGCGCCCTTGCTTAAGTCTGAGAACATCCATACTCGTTTCAATGCGGCTTTTTCTCTCCTGCAGCGAAGAGATCGCCGGTGCCTCCCCGCGTTGGAAGAGTTCCTCCTCAGGAGCGCTAAAGACCTCGGCTTTCAGCCTCATACTTCAATTGGACACTCTCTTGTTTCGTGGAAAGTTGTCCCTTCGCTCCAGCAGCATCTCAAAAAGCTTCCTTTTGATCTCGCTGCCATTACCCTGCAAATGCGGGAGCAAATGCTTGCCGATTGCCTAGAACTTCCCGAAGAACACTTCTTGAGCCTCGCAGAAAAAATCTTTTTGAATCATGAATTCGACCTGATTCCCCTCCTCGTTCAACTTTTAGAAAATCTCCATACGGAAAAAGCGGTCTTTCTTTTGAAAAGGCACGCCGAGCATGCCGGAGCTCCGCTCATCCGGAACTATTGCAACCTGGCGCTTTTTCGGCTCAAAGAAAAAGGGCCTTACGAAGCCAGGCTGCGCCACTGGATCCGATGCGTCCAATCCGATGAAATGGTTAAGTTCCGGACATCGCTGCCTTGGCATCTACGTAAAAACAGCTCGCAATACGAGCTGACCCCCGAAGAAAGCACCCGGCTGCTCCTAGAGGCATACCAAGCCCTCGCTGACCGGCACGATGAAAAAGGAATTGAAATTCTCCTGCAAGGCATTAAGCAAGGTCATCCAAAAAATCGTTATGCACTCGCCGGACTCTTGATCCACACTCTTCAATAGGGTATCCTCTTTCACTATTATGACAAACAGAATCGAAAAACTCATTTCTACTTTCCCCTCAACAAATCGGTTTGATCCAGAACAGAGCCAGATACTTATCTTTCCTCTAGAAATCATCAACCAAATAGGGAGCACCCTTGTACCAAGAGAGCAAGCGAACCTTTCTTCAACTTGCTTTCATGCGGCAATATACGCCAATGGATTCGAAAAAACTAACCTCCTTTCCCTCCAAAAAGAAATTGGAGCTATTAAAGACTTTTTAACAAAGCAGTGTAACAGTAATGAAGCTAAAGCAGCTCTCGAAAAGCTAATGCCTCAAATTGACTCTTTATTAGAGAAAATGATCCTACAAAATACGAAGGAAATTAAAGCAAAGATCTCCATCCTTCTCTATGAAATTGTACATCAACTTCCTCAAACAGAACAGGAAACGGTTAAAGCGCAGAAAAGCCCAGTCCCCTCTTTTTGGGGGCTAAACTTGTCGACACTTGCTTATTGCAACACTTCATTGGTTGAATCTACCCAAGCGAGAGGAAGCGATCTGCATTTTAAGCTGTTTAAATTCATCGCAACCTGCTCTGAATTTATTCCATTAGAAAAAATAAAAAATTCTCTCGAGTTACTTCATGCCCAACACAATCTTAATTTTTTTGAATTTTTGATTACAGTCATAGAAAAATTATGCGAGCAAGGGAGATGGGAAGAGGCTGAACAAATAGCTCATTTTGCGTACCGAGACGGAAAAATAGATGTTTTACAACAATTAGCCGAATATATGTTCCGCGCACTCCGCGCACTTGAAAAACAATCTGAACCTCCCCTTTTAGTAAAATTCGCTGGGTTTCAGGTCGATATGACCGCGTTTCAACAAAGCCTTTTTGCTCCTATCCAACCTCATTTACAACAGCTTTGGGCAAAAAAAATGAAGGAAGGAGATTTAGATGGAGTCACCAATGTAATAAAACGAATCGCAACGAGCTTCCATTTACTGGCAACAATTGTTACCATTTGCAAAAATATCGATCAAAATACTCAGACCACTCATTTCCAGGACAATAACAAGGCGTTAAAGACCCTTTTTCTCTATCTTCTCAAGCACTATTCCATAGAAAACATCGTTTACACTTTTCTAAACAAATTAGATGTCTTCCATGAAGGAAAAGTTTTTGCTCTTAAGTTCTGCGAGATGTTAGCCAAAAACAAACACTACAAAGAAGCTTTTAAAATCGCCGATCATGCAGGGAATATCTGGATCACTCAAGACGCTTTTAACATCATTATTGACCTGGCGTCCATGGATCCTAAAGTCTCGGCAAATGAGTTGATCGAAGCTCTGCGCTCGATTAGAAACAGCAATCTCTTTTTTGACAATTTTCATTGCTATCAAAAATACGATGCTTTTCCCGGATGGGTACGCCACATTCAAATGAAAAAAGCTTTTCAGTATGCGAAAAACTTCCTGACAGCATGGTTTTTCTCCAGAGAAAAAGACAGCTCTTAACAACAATTTTGAATTGCTTTTGGATCGAGAATCGGCCAAACTAACCCGATGAAACGGTTTTTACTTCCACTCAGCCTCGTTTTGGGCGCTTTATTTGCCGAAGATTACGACATTAATCTGAAGGATCCCGTCTTTTCCAATGGAACGGTTTCAACAGACCAGGGCGGGATCATTTCGAACCCGGGCCTTCGAATTCAAGCGCGCCATATCGAATACACCAATAAAGTCGAAGACGGCGTCCCGATCCGAAAAATCTCCGCTGAGGGCGATCTACTCTTAGAATTTGAAGGCCGTGTCTTTACTGGTAAAAAACTCAGCTATGACCTAGTGACAAAAACCGGCACGATGATCGATGGCCGGACAGCAACGGAATTTTACTACGTCGGCGGAGAAGAGATTGAGCTTCTTCCTGACGGTAGTTTTTCAGTGAACAATGCCTATTTGACTACCGTTGAGAGCCAAGATGCCTGGTGGGAAATTCAGTCAGCGCATATCGACATCAATAGCAAGGGAATGCTCACCGCGAAAAATATCAAGTTCAAATTTTTCAATTTCCCTGTTTTCTGGATTCCGTCATTTAAATTCAACACGCAAGTTGTCAAAGACTCGCCTGTCCGGTACCGACTCATCTGGGACCAAGTTTTAAAACAAAAAATTTCAATGAGATACCTGCTTTACTCCACTGAGACTTTTGAGCTTTTTGGCCGTTTGGACTACCGGTTTAAACGGGGGCCCGGCGCAGCGATCGAAACCGATTACCGCTCCCGCAACAGGCGCACGGTCTTTCAGACGAAAAACTACGGCGCTTACGACAAAATTGTCGATGATGAGAAAGGAAACAAACGGTATCGCTTTCAGGGGGTTGTCAAGACGCGCTCTGAGGACGAAAAAACCAAACTCTACATTTGCTACGACAAGCTCAGCGACGATAAGATGCCGCAAGATTTTAAGAGCGATGATTTTGAACTTAACACACAAAAAAGGACGATCTTGTGGGTTTCGCATTACCAAGACAACTACTGCGCTCGCATGAATCTCCAGCCGCGGATCAACTACTTCCAAAACATCAACCAGCAGCTCCCGCTGATTAACTTTGGACTGCGCCCCTTTCCGCTGGGAAATTCCAAGATCATCTTCGACAACTGGCTTTCTGCTGGCTATCTCGACTACGTCTATTCCCGCGAACTCTCCAGCGTGCTTAGCAGCATGAAATCAGGCCGTTTTGAGACCTACAACAGCCTCTATCGCCTTTTCCACTGCGGTCCTGTCAATTTTACTCCTTCCGTAGGGTTTATCGGTATTTTCTATACGAATAATCCCCATCATCACGGGATAGGGCAAGCAATCGGAAATTTCAGCTTTGACTTGAATACGACCCTCTATAAATCATACACCGGGTTCAACCACACCATCCAGCCTTACTTCCGCTACCGCGGACTTACCGCGCCGACAACTCATAGCCAGTACATCTTTAGCATCGACGATGGCTTCACTCCCGAAAATCTGCTGCGCCCAGGAATTCTCCAAAATTTCTATCCTGCTAAAAATTCCCTGCTTCCCAATATGTCGCTCGACCTCTACACCAATGTCTTTGTCGGCCATACCCATTTTGGCCGCACTGTCCCCAAACTCTACACAACATGGGACTTCAGCTACCCGGCTTGGCACGTTGCCACCGATATCGTCTATAATCTCCAGCAGCGCGTTTGGGATCGCACCAACATCAAATCCGAATGGACCCTTTCAGGAAATGTCGCCTTTGCGATTGAATTCAGACACCGGAGCAAATACGATTGGAGAAAAGCCGATCACGACAACTACATTCTCGATATTGACAGACCGATCCAGCAGCTGGTCCACTCCCCTCTTTCGGACGGGCGCGATACGCTGCTGTCTCATTTTCAGTTTCGATTCTCGCCCCTCTGGACCTGCCATATCGATACCCACCACGGCTGGGGCCGCAATAACGAACCCCGCTACGATTCCTACGAAATCAAGTTATCCACCCTCCTTACCGGCAGATGGCAAGTCTCTGTCGGCTACAAATACACTCCCGGTATCAAAAGCGAGTGGATCTTCCCCTACATTAAACTCCTAGGCGCTCAGTTTTAAGACTCAGTCTTTCACCAAGAACTGCCCAAACGGGATCGGAATATCATTTTCTGAAACTTCCTCGCTCCAACCTAGCGGAGGGGTATCAAGATCGTCTCCGTCCGAATCTTTTCTGTCTGTTGAGGAAATAATTGACCGAATAACAGTAAAAGTACGCTCTTCAGCATCTCCTATTCCGCGCTTGACTATAGGCGCGCCGCCAGATTTTCCCATCGTCCGCTCAACTCGAGGCTTTTCCTCAAATCCTGCCTTTAATTCTTGATTGTGTCCAATAATGCCACTTATTCTCATAAACCTATCCCCATAATTTTCTCATCGATTCTTTAATTAATCCTTAATCCTAAGATTTCCTATCTCAGGGATATCAAGATCATCTTCATTCGACTCTTCATTGACGAAAGGACGCTCAGGCGTGGACTGGTTGCCTTCTGCTTCTGCATCTCTACGAGCTTGCCACTGGAGCATCTCAGCTTCCATAGCGGCAAGTTGAGTTTCTGTTTCGGACTCATTTGGAATATTTCTCACTCTATTTTTTTCATTGGGATACCTTCGCGTCATGGTGCTATGATAAACCTCTCGAATATCCAAATAGGGCGGCTCATTCGGAACTTGACCGGACATCGGTGGGGTTGAAGATGAGCTCAATTCTGCAGATGTTGATGCGGCGATAAATAGAGAGTACTGATGGAAAGATTGCTGCTCAGCGGGGGGCTCTGAAGTTTGCTGTATCACTTCTTGTATCCCTCTTGTAAAATCATTCGGATCTTGATTCAAAGTTGGGATCGGAGAAGAGCAAAAAAAAGTATAAGTCCACTCTCCAGAATTTAACTTTACTCACTTTGCCGAAGGCTCATCCTCAGATGTTGTTATTGGCCGCTTAGCTTGAAATACGTGATTGTGTCCAATGCGATTTGTCATAAACTCTCCTATTTAGAAAACTGCTTCCTTATGAACCTATCCAAGATCACAGAAAAAGCGATTGTGCGGATATTTTATGCATAAGCTTACATAGTTACAACGAATCCTTCTGAAAGTAAATTTTCGTGGCATATCGTGATATATTTAAAATTTTAATGCTGTTTTCTAAAAAATTTTAAGTCCTGTAAAATAGTTTTCTTTCTGGTATCATGTTACCATCAACAAAGGTAGGCTGTTATGGTTTCGAAAGTTTCTCCAGATGGCTCAGTTAGCTCCCCCGCTACCACGGACAATCATCAAACATTCATTGACCTCAAAAGCAAACTGACTGCCTTGCACACAACTAAAGAAGCTCCTGCCGATGCTGCTGATTGGGACTGGGATGTCACCCCTGTCACTCCTGAACACGTGGCTGTTGTGAAGGAGCTCTTCAGCCAAAATCATAAGTTATAGAAGACGAACTCTTCGCATAACACTATAATCCTAAGCCATTTGCGTTTTAATTATTTTTAATGCTAGCTATTATTTTAATATGTTATAATTAACTTATAACAAGGTTAATATAATGACTATTAGAGAAATTAAAGATTTTGATCTTGTACGCTCATTATCTCCCGAAACTATAAAAAAAATGTTTAATAAGCCTGAACGAACGATCGAAAGAGTACAGGCGGCTGCCTCTGAGGCGTTAAATCGATTGCCTAAAGCAAGCGACTCCGATCTTTTCGTCTCTTTTTACGATTCAGTCGTGCGGCTTGATAAAGAATACTTTGCCCGTTATGAAACCCACCCCTTTGCCGACCTTATCCAAAGAATGAGTGCCCAACTTCCTGGCATAAAAACAAAAATACGAAAAGAGCAAAGATTTAGAGAAAAGCTGGCATCTTTAGATTTAAACAGCCCAAATTTTAACCACGACATGCGGGAGCTCAAGTCTCTGCTCTCCGATCTCTCCAATTTGGAAGTCTTGTCTCCCAATGAAATAAAAAACTATGAAAAATGCTTTGGATCCATTCAAAATCGATTTAAGACTGGACTCATGGAATCGCGGGCCAATGAACTTGTGTCGAAGCTGTCGCCTGCATTTAAAAAAGGTTTAGAGAGCGCCGATACTTTGATCAAAGGAGTTGGCGCAGATCTTGCAAGTCAGATGATTCGATCTTTAAAGGCGTGTTCCAATCTGCCAATCAGCGAAATGGCTACTGCCATTGAAAAAAAGCACTCCGATTTAGTACAAGATGGAGTTAAAAGACGCCTAGAATACGCGATCTCTCGAATCGTACCTCAAAATCACACATTTGATAAAACATTCGTCCAGAATTTTCTTCATTTTATTACTATTTTGGACACTTTTCATACAACTTCTGCACGTCCTATTTTTGAAAAACGTTGGGCACAATCTCTTGAAGTTCTTCAATCACAAGGCAAAGTTCCTTTGGATTCCTTATTCGCCCACTATCCTAACTTGAGTAAGGAAGAATTTATATCGGTGCTTTGCGCTATGGCTGAATTAAAATATACAAGAGGACTGACCCTAGATATTCTTCGCTCGCCGACGCTTTTTGATGAGTATTTCAAACGAACCGATAACGCCCTCTCGGATAAGCTAATAAGGTTATATGATGAGAACTATAAAACGCACCTGCTGGATCCACATGCCTGGTTTGCAAGTTACGCAGATTCGATTAAAAAACCGTATTCTCAGGCCGCTGACATCAACCTGAACCTAGAAAGTGGAACCTGCTTTCAAAACTCATTAGACCGGCTTGCGCTTTTGTTGAAGACTCCAAACTTAAAGGCAGAGAATATTCGCATGGGAAGTACACAAGAAGGCCGTGCCACTCAAGCGAGACTAAAATACACCTATATTGATGCAAAAGTGGGCCTGATGCCTATTAACAAAGCCGTCGAGCTGCAAGCAAAATCATGTCAGCGGCTAGGGCTTGTCTTAAGCGGTGAAACGCCCGCTTGTACAAGCCCTAAGGAGCTCATTAAACATCTTTCTCCGAAAAAGAATTTCTTAGGAATTTTAACTCTGGCCTGCCCGGACGGTGCTCATGCAATCGATGTTCAAATCGATCACAAACAAAAAATTTTCCGCTTCATCGATGATAATACCGGCATCGTTGAAATGGATAGTTATGAAGATTTTGTAAACGGCTTCAAAACTTACCTAGAGTCTTTGTATCCTGAATTTGTCGCCTTTAAATTCGAAACTTTCAGTTCGGCTAAAACTTAGAGTCAGCCTCTGAATTAAGCTTCTGTCAATTTTAGTGTTCTTTTGAGCCGATTCTTCATTCAAATGAGAAGGGTAATATCAACTTACGTATATGACCCTTCTCATTTGAATGAAGAATCGGCCAAAATAATCACTAAAATTGACGAAGCCTTAATTCAGAGACTGACTCTTAGAAGGTGGTTCTTAATTGTATCGCTGCTTGATCTCTCTGAGCTTGGCTTCAGCAGCTTTAAGATATTTCTGCTCAACGCGGTCAATGAATAGAACGCCGTTGATGTGATCGTTTTCGTGCATGACAACACGGGCATTGATCCCTTCGAGTTCTTCTTTAATCCTGCTCCCATCCAGCTTCGTCGATTCGATTT
>DATAHB010000136.1:0-5394 GCA_036263375.1 Rhabdochlamydiaceae bacterium
CGGACTAATTATGGAAGTCGAAAAAATCTCCGGCAAAAAATACCATCTGAACGATCAAGAACTGGCGCCTGCCTTTCACGTCATTGCCGACCATATACGATCGCTTTCCTTTGCCATCGCTGATGGCGCGCAGCCCAGCAATGTCGAACGAGGCTATGTTTTAAGGAAACTACTCAGGCGCGCTGTCCGATATGGCAGAATGGTTGGTATCCAAGATCCGTTCTTAGCTAAACTCCTTCCTCGGTTAGTCGATCTCATGGGAGCAGATTATCCTGAGCTAAAAGCTTCTGAGAATCGGATTGCTGAAATCCTTACTCTAGAAGAAGAAGCCTTTCTGCGCACCCTCAAACGCGGTGGCAATATTTTAAGCGCAGTGATTTCCGATGCTAAAGCACGTCCCCACAAAGAGATCACCGGCGAAGAAGCTTTTAAACTCAAAGATACCTATGGCCTCCCTCTTGAGGAGATCATGCTCATTGCGAAAGATTCTCACTTGACTGTCAATCTCGATGCGTATCAACTCTTAGAGGAGCAAGCCCGTGAAAAATCAAAAGCGGCCCATGTCAAAGAAGCTCAAGCTGTCGAAGAGAGCGTCTACAAAGAGTTTGCTTTGAAACACCCGTGCAAATTTGTCGGATTTTCCCATGAAAAAATCGATGCGAAAGTCCAAGGGATCTTGATCGGCGGCATTTTCGTCAAAGAGATGCACAACGGAGATGAAGGCTTTATTCTCCTCGACCAAACTCCCTTCTATGCGGAAAAAGGCGGGCAAGTCGGAGACACTGGAGTCCTCTCTCACAGTCAAACTGTTTTCAAAGTCACGGACTGCCAATCTCCTTACCAAGGCGTTGTGGCTCATGTTGGAACCTGCCAATCAGGGACAATCCGTGTCGGAGATACTCTCTCGGCATCGGTCGAACACGGCCGCCGTCAAATGATCCAAAACAACCACACGGCAACACACTTGCTCCACTGGGCTCTTGTCCAGCTCTTAGGCCCTCATATCAAACAAGCCGGATCTCTCGTCGAAGCTAGCCGTTTTCGCTTTGACTTTTCTCATCATAAAGCGCTTTCGAAAGAAGACATCCAAAAACTCGAAGACCTTGTCAATGACAAGATCCGAGAGAACAAACCAGTCAAAGCTTACGAACTTGCCTACGAAGACGTCCAAAAAATGCCGGAGATCAAACAGTTTTTTGGAGATAAATACGGCGCGAAAGTCCGCGTGATTGACATTGAAGAATCGAAAGAGCTCTGCGGAGGAACCCACACCTCTCAAACCGGCAACATTGGGTATTTCCGTATCCTCAAAGAAGGCAGCATCGCTGCAGGCGTCCGCCGTATCGAAGCCGCGTCCGGGAGTGCCGCCGAAGAGCTCGTCCGCTCGCACGAAAAAGAACTCGAAGCAAAAATCCACGCTGCTGCCGAAGAGAAGAAACAGCTCGAACATCACCTCAAAGCCGCCCGCAAAGTCGTCCTCAAAGAGCTCGCTCTCAGCCTTGTTCAAAAGGCAACCTCTGCCGGCTCTATCCCATGGATTGCAACGATTGCTGCGGTCGGATCCGATGAACTCGGCGCTTTAGCCGAAGAAATCTCTGGTCGTTTTTCTTCCGGCGTGATTTTACTCGCAGTCAAAGCCGAAGGCCGCTGCCAAGTCCTACTCAGAATCACCTCTGACTACGTGAAGAAAGGACTCAGTGCCATGCAAATCCTCAAAGACGTCGCTCCGATTGTCAATGGATCCGGAGGAGGCAAACCTGAAGCTGCCCAAGCCGGTGGAAAATCCCCCGAGCATCTGGAAAAGCTCTTTGAAAAAGTGCAGGAAATTCTGCGAGCATTTAGTAAGTAATCTAGGCCCGAAAGTTTGTTGCCATAGATTCCTTCTAAGAAGTTAAAACTAGCTGAGGGAGATCGCGTTCGCTGCGTTGCTGCAGCTCGACATTAGAAAGCAACTCTTTCATCGGAAGATCGTTAGGGAGTTGGCTCTTTTTGTAGTGTTGCATGGACAAGCCGATGTGTTGAATCCCTTTGATGTCTAGCCCCGGGTTGTTTATTGCAAAATCGATCCACTCGGCACCCTCACTAAGATTTTCTACAATTTTGTCACTCAAGTTTTCGACAAAAGGATGAATAAAATTTGTAACGGGCACATCTAAAAGGGTGGTATGGTCTTTGTTGTAATGGGAGTTCCGAGGCGACCACGTCACGACGGGAATTCGATTCATTTTCGCCCACATCATTTCTGCCCCCACACCTAAACCACGCCTGTCACGAGCATCGACAAAGACAAAATGGCTGCTAAAGACCTGAAGCATATCTCGATTAAATACCGAAAGTTGATCTGACAAATTGTCGGTTCGGATGGCGGGATTGAGAAATGCAATTTCGTATTTCTCAAGATGGGTTCTAATCAGTGCCATATCTTGATCTGTCCAGTAGGTTTCATCTGCTTTTTCATGACCTTTTTTGATGGTTCCTGCCAGATAAATTGCAATGGTTGATTTCATGGGTGTCTCCTAAATTTTTAAGTGAATATACCAAGGAATGTGAAATTTTTTCAGTGCTATCGATTTCTTTATAAGCTACTTTTATGACCATTTCAGAATGCTCTAAAAACCCGAGCTTTTGCCAAAATCTATGTCCTGAAATGTAATTTTTAGGTTTTCTGGGATCGTGATCTTGCCGAATGATCTCAACAAGCGCCATGTGTATGTGCTGATTTTTTTGCTTCACAGCCTCTTCAAATCTCGTGTACAGCTGGTATCCAATTCCTTTCCCTCTATATTCTTTTAAGAGCATGATTTCTCCTAAATAGAAAACACTCTGAATCGGTAACTTTTTTTGAGCAAAAGGAACCAACAATACCTCTTCTGTTTCTGCAAGAGGCTTTCCGCTGACTGCCCCCACAATTTTTTCTCCGTCTTTGACGACAGCTAAAATGCCATTTTTGCTCGAAGAATAACCACCCAGATAATCCGCCTCTGTTTGCATATCGCCGTCATACAAATAGGGATATTCCCTAAAAACCGTGATCCGCAAAACTGCAATGTCAGTGATATATTTTTGGATCTCATGACCCCTTGCAATTTGAAAATGCACGCCTGATGGCAGGCCCTGAGGGCGCGAAATGAGCTGAACCTGTCTTTTTTTAATCATAAAAATTGTTGGACTATAGCTCGCATAACAAATTTGATCAAGGAGGCAAAGAAAAGTAAAAAATAGACTCCACTGAGGTGCCTTGAATGAAGTTCAAGCATGGCAGGTAACTGCCCTACGAACACCACGGGCTTCGGCCTGTGGTCTTTTTTTCCATATAACATCAGTCCGCTCTTCTGCTATAATCTGCCATCTTTAACCTGTTTCGACTGTGGAATTAAATAGCCCTGCTCTTCATCAATTTTGCGAGCAAATCGCAAAAGAACCCTCCCTTCTCATGGAAGGACTTTGGGATGCCCCCAAAGCCCTGCTGGTCCATTTTTTGCAAGAAGCCACAGGCAAAAACATCGTCATCTTGACCGCTGAAAGCAAAATGAGCAAACTGCTCGACGATGCCGCCTATTTTAAAATATCCGATATCATGGAATTCCCTGCGTGGGAAACGCTTCCTGGCGATGAGATTTCGCCCAGCCCCGACATTGTCGGAAAACGGCTTCTCATTTTGCATCAGCTTCTGAAGAACAAGTCTCCCCAAGTAGTTGTCTGTCCACTCCAATCGGTCTTGCAAAAAGTCCCCTCATCGACCTTTTTAGAGCCGCTATGTCGTACATTAACCAAGGGGGATACCGCTCCCTTCGAAGAGCTCCCAATTTGGCTCTCGAAAATCGGCTACCGAAAATCTGCGGTTGTTGCCGACAAAGGAGAGTTCGCTGTCCGTGGTGGGATCATCGATGTCTATCCCGTCGGATCTCCCGATCCTTACCGGATTGAATTCTTCGGCGATGAGATCGATAATATCCGGACGTTTGATCCCGTGGGGCAGAAATCGACCTCAAAAGCCGCTTCCGTCTTCCTCTCACCTGCCTTGGAAGATGCTCTTTTGAAAAAAGATCCAGAGCCGGGATCGTTATTTTCCTACCTTGGACCTAATACGCTCGTCATCTTCGATAATCTGCTCGCACTTGAAGACCACTATGTCTCCTTCCAAGCCTTACCTGGAGCAACATCAAAATTATTTCTCTCCTTTGATGCGCTTGTGACCGAAATCAAAGATCTCCAAAAGATTTACTGGACGCAAGAGTCGATGGAAGAGCTCTCGGACGTCAAAGTCGGGAAAAAAGTCGGCAGAGATTATTACGCCGGGAAAAATCCGCTTCAGCCTCTTTCTTTTGAATTCTTCAATCAACAAATGGAGACGAAACGGTGGCACCATCCGTTTATCCCCGTGCAGGGCTATCTCCCCACCCTTGATCGATCTCCCCATCTTGACATCCACTTTATCTGCACAAGCGAATCGGAAGAAAAGTCGCTCCAAGAAAAAATGAAAAGCGTTAAGTGCCATTTTGAACGGGGTTATCTCTCTAGCGGATTTGCGCTGTCAGATTCTAATCTCATTCTCATTCCAATGACAGAATTTACCCATAAACATAAAGTCCGCAGAGAAAAATGGAGAAACACCTACCACACCCCTCCTTCAGACTTTCATGAACTTGTTCCGGGCGATCTCGTTGTCCATTTTAATCACGGCATTGGAAAATATCTCGGCATCGAAAAACGTCCCAATCATCAAGGAATTAAAACTGAGTTTTTGACGTTAGAATACAACGAC
Organism: Rhabdochlamydiaceae bacterium; assembly: GCA_036263375.1. GTDB lineage: Bacteria > Chlamydiota > Chlamydiia > Chlamydiales > Rhabdochlamydiaceae > PALSA-1444. The sequence goes on from DATAHB010000136.1 coordinate 4,766, forward strand.
CATAGCAAGCTCTACGTTCCGGTCTCTCAGGCCTATCTTGTCAGCCGCTATATCGGCACATCGGAAGAAGTCCCAACACTGCATACCCTCGGCACTAAAAATTGGCAAAAAACAAAAGCAAGTGCCCAAAAAGCGATCATTGGCTACGCCCAAGACCTTCTCCGCATGAGCGCGGAGAGAATCGTCCAAGGTGGCTTTACGTTCCCTCCAGATACTCACGACATGGAAGAATTCGAAGCCGATTTTCCCTATACGGAAACGGAAGACCAGCTCCGCGCGATTGCCGATATTAAAAAAGATATGACGACATCAAAAGCGATGGACCGGCTCCTCTGCGGCGATGTCGGCTATGGAAAAACAGAAGTGGCCATGCGCGCCGCTTTCAAAGCTGTAGCCGAAGGAAAAAAACAAGTCGCCGTCCTCGTTCCGACAACTGTCCTGTGTATGCAACACTTTGAAACGTTTAAAGATCGGATGTCCAACACTCCTATCATCATCAAAGCCGTCTCCCGTTTTCAATCCCTCAAAGAAGTGAAAAAAACTCTCCAAGAACTTGCTGAAGGCAAAGTCGATATCCTCATCGGTACCCACCGACTCCTCAGTAAAGATGTTAAATTCAAAGATCTCGG
>DATAHB010000137.1:0-17190 GCA_036263375.1 Rhabdochlamydiaceae bacterium
AAGACCGGAAGGAAAAAGACGGCCTTGCCCAGCTCCTGCGCCATATGCTCGCTTCCGACAAGAAATTCTGGCTCCGGTTTCTCTATCTTTATCCTGATGAAATCACTGAAGAGATCATGCAGATGATGGAGCAAGATTCCCGCATCTGTCGTTATTTCGACATGCCGATCCAGCATATCAACGACACGATTTTAAAATCGATGCGCAGAAAGACCTCTAAAAAACAGATCATTGACACGATCACAACCTTGCGCCATCGCTTCCCCGACATTTTTCTCCGCACCAGCTTAATGGTCGGATTTCCCGGAGAAACTGAGCAGCAGTTCCAAGAGCTCATCGACTTTGTCAAAGAGTGTCCACTTGATAATGTCGGCATCTTTAAATACTCCCGTGAAGAGGAGTCCCACTCGGCAACGCTTCCTGGGCATGTCTCTGAAGACGTCAAAGAAGACAGGTTTAAACGTCTGGCAGCTGTCCAGCATGAAGTTCTGCAAGATCGCCAGCGCCGCTTTATTGGCAAAACACTCGAAGTCGTGGTCGAAGGATACCACCCCGATTCTCCTTACCTCATGCGCGGTCGGTTTTATGGCCAGTGCCCTGAGATTGACGGTCAAGTGATCATCAACGATGGCCGCCTTGTCAAGGCGTTTGGTAAACTCTATAAAGTTGAAATCACCGATATTGCTGGCTACGACCTCATTGGAAAAGTTATCGCGCCTGTCAAACAATCTAGAGGTTTATGTCTCGTGTAGTGCTGAAGGAGGGGAAAGAAAAGTCTCTACTCAACCAGCATCCGTGGATTTTTTCCGGAGCAATTAGCTCGCGGCCCAAGCATGCACCTGGAGACATCCTTCCCGTCTATTCTTCCGAAGGCAAACTTCTTGGCTCGGGATATTTCCATCCGGAAAACTCCATTGCAGGTCGGATGATCAATTTCTCTGCCGAAAATCCTCTTGAAACCATTCGCCATAAGCTTAAATTTGCTCTCGACCTCCGGACTTCACTTGTGCAGACTGAAGCAAGGCGCTTAGTCAATGCCGAAGGGGATGGCCTTCCAGGCCTCATTATTGACCAGTATGCCGATGTCTTGGTCATGCAGATCCATACAGCGGGAATGGAAAAATTAAAAAACTTCCTAGTGGATGAACTTATCAAACTCCTCCAGCCGAAAGCGATCTATCAGAAATGCACCGCCGCTGCACGGCGGCAAGAAGGGCTTGAAGATGCCAAAGGACTTCTTTACGGAACAGAAACTCCCGAAGTCACCATCACCGAACATGGGATTTCATATATCGTCTCAATTGTAGAAGGGCAAAAGACTGGATTTTTCCTTGATCAGCGTGAGATGCGCAAAAAAATTCTCGAACTCTCTCACAATAAAAAAGTTCTTAATTGCTTTGCCTACACCGGCGGATTTTCTCTTGCAGCCTTAAAAGGAGGTGCTAGTCTTGTCCATAGCGTCGAAATTTCTGAAGAGGCCTGCAAACTCGCTGAGCGGAATAATTTTGATCCATCGAGGCACTGCATTTTCCAAGCTGATGCGTTTGATTTTCTCCGCACGAAGCCTCTCAACTACGATATCGTCATTTTAGACCCTCCCTCCTTTGCTAAAAAAAGAGCCGATATCGTCATGGCCTCCAAAGGCTACCGGGAAATCAACCGTACGGCCCTCCAAAAAATGCCGCCCGGTTCACTGCTTCTGACCTGCAGCTGCTCCTCCTACATCGATTCGAACCTATTTCAGCAGCTCATTTTCCAAGCCTCTTCCGATACCGGACGCACCGTCCGCATTCTAGGTAGACATATCCAGGCTCCCGATCACCCTATTTCGATCTACCACCCGGAAGGAACCTATTTAAAGAGTCTATTACTCTATATTGATTAATAGCTCTTTTGTTGTATTCTGGTTGCATGAACAAATTCAAATACCTAATTGCAACGCTGGGCGGCTTTCAGTTCGGCTACGCCATAGCGATCATGGCTGGGGCTATTCTTTTTATCGGTGCGCAATTTTCCCTAACAGCTGAACAACAAGGATTAGCTGTCAGTGCCTTTCTGATGGGAGCGCTTCCTGGAACTGCAATCACAGGGCCTCTTGCTAACTGGTTAGGACGGAAAAAGATCCAGCAATTCATGGCTCTTGTATTTATTCTCGGAACAGTACTTGTTGTCACTTCAACCGCGCTTCCTCAACTCATCATCGCAAGGATTCTCCAAGGAATCGCGTGCGGCGGTTTTTCTGTAGTGGGTCCATTATATCTCGCTGAAGTCTCTCCTGCTGAGAGCCGAGGATTTTTCGTCGGCTGTTATCAGCTCGCCGTTACATTAGGAATTTTTGCGGCATACGGCGTGAATTGGGCGTTTTCGTTTTCGGGTTCTTGGGAGTGGATGTTTATTATAGGAGCCCTTCCCGCTTTGATTCATTTTTTTGGTTTCTTTTTCCTTCCCGACAGCCGGCCAGCTAAGAATCAATCCTCAAGCGCTTCGTGGAAAACCCTTCTTGAGCCCGGGATCCGCAATCTTCTCCTCATTGCCATCCTGATCAACATCTTTCAGCAGATCACAGGCGTCAACGCGATACTCTATTTTGCTCCCTCCATCTTCCTGGCAACTGGATTTGGCTCGGCTTCTTCAGCCATGCTCCCTGCCGTCTTTTTGGGCAGCATCAACTTTATCATGACAATTTTTGCGACATTCTTATTGGATAAATGGGGCCGGCGTCCTTTCCTGATCGGAGGAATCATCGGGATGATTCTCTCTCTTTTTGGACTCTCCGTAGCCTTTCTCTCGAGTCCCGAAACCATGAAATGGCTGGCAACCTCGAGCATCATGGTCTTTATCGCTGCTTTCGCGGTCAGCCTCGGGCCGATTCCTCAGCTTCTTGGAACAGAGCTTTTTCCTCGCCGTGTTCGGGGGCAAGCTATCAGCCTAGCTGGCTCATCGAACTGGATCTTTAACTTTATCGTGGTGTTCACGTTCTTAGACCTGACGTCTAAAGTCTCTCACGCGGGAACCTTTGCCCTTTACGGATGCTTCGGGATCCTAGCCTTATTCTTTATCCTCAAGTATATCCCCGAGACGAAAGGCCGCCCCATTGATTAATGGAGGCGGTGGCAGTTAAAAAATAGCTCGAAAAATCCAACCTTTGATGATATACATTCGGGCGTAGGAGTCTCCATACCAAAAAGCTGCTGCATCGATAGGAGTAGTACAGCCATACAAATACACAGAAAAAGAGTCTGGCATTAGATTCGTAAGAGGCAATAGTGTAACACCCGTTGCCACCAGCGTTAACCAATCCATAGAGAATCCTTGATAAATCTGTAAAGCAGTGATGGCGATATTCGTAATGATGATCAAATAAGGTGTTGCTTTCCATACAAAAGCAAGCAAACGATTTGTGAAGGAAGGGGGTGTTTGATTTTCAATCTGTTCCTTTCCCACTTCTTTAAAAAAGTGCATCGTATTTACAGCGACTAGGAAAGCTGCCACCAAAAAGAACGATTCTTTAGGATTTGGGATCCATCCAGATGCTAAATGGGTCATCCTTGCCCGAGTTAAAGTGTTTTCAAGTTCACCGAATGAAGACGAGATACTCATGGCTCGCAAGAAATACAACCAATACGGGTATACATACGCTAACTTTTTAAATAGAGGAAAAAGGAACTCTTTAATTTCTTGTTTAGACAGACCCCAGGATTCAAGTTGTGATGGAATTTTTTGTAGAAGCTCCGTCGCTTTTTGGGATATAAACTCCCTTACAGCCTTATGACGGTTTGGCACTGAGTCTATGCGGGTCTCTACTACCCAGAATCCATTTAGATGATAGCCCTTACGGATCGCGCATACGGCACTTGAAGGATTCTGTAGAACAGAACTTAAAGAAGGTAATGCAAGAGCCATAAATTGAATGTCCTTAGGCTATTAACAGATTCAATCTCTTACTTAAAGAGACAAAAATTGTATCTAAAAAGCTTGTTTACTGCCATTGAAAAAAAGCCGCCTCCAAGTTAAGCTCCAGAATAAAGGATCGGTTCATGGCATATTCGAAAATCCAAAAATTGCTTGGCCGCAAAGCTAAAAGCCTTCTTTCTCATGTGTGCAAAACAATTCCAAAAGAGCGACTTTATCTTCCCGGATCTGATTGGGTCGATCAAATCTTTGGAAGTTCCGACCGTAGCATCCGTGTGTTGCGCAGCCTCCAATGCCTCTACGGCCATGGAAGGCTTTCCCATACCGGCTACCTTAGCATTTTGCCTGTTGATCAAGGCATTGAGCATAGCGCAGGGGCTTCTTTTGCTCCTAATTCCCACTATTTCGATCCGGAAAATATCCTTAAGCTTGCAATTGAAGGCGGCTGCAATGCCGTCGCCTCAACGTTAGGAGTGCTCGGTAGTGTCGCTCGCAAATATGCCCACAAAATCCCCTTGATCCTAAAACTGAATCACAATGAGCTTCTGACCTATCCCAACAAACATGATCAGATTATGTTTGCCTCCGTCAAACAAGCGTGGAACATGGGCTGTGTGGCTGTGGGAGCTACGATCTATTTTGGGTCCCCTGAAAGCGACCAGCAGATCATTGAAGTGAGCAAGTGTTTTGAAATGGCCCATGAAATGGGCATGGCAACAATCCTCTGGTGCTATCTCCGCAATCCCGCTTTTAACGCTCCTGATAAAGATTACCACTTTGCTGCGGATCTAACTGGTCAGGCTAATCATCTCGGTTCGACGATCCAAGCGGACATCGTCAAACAAAAGCTGCCGGTCTGCAATGGCGGATTTAAAACGCTTAAATTTGGTAAGCAAAGCCCTGAGATGTACACCAAGCTCTGTTCCGATCATCCGATCGATCTTGTCCGGTACCAGGTGGCTAACGGTTATATGGGCCGTGTCGGCCTGATCAATTCCGGAGGGCCTTCCGGGGACCACGACCTTGCAGATGTTGTCGAAACCGCCGTTCTCAACAAACGGGGCGGGGGTATGGGGCTGATCACCGGCCGCAAAGCCTTCCAGAAACCGATGAAAGAGGGGATTCAGCTCCTGAGCGCCGTCCAAGACGTCTATTTATGCAAAGAAATCACAATTGCCTAATCTTTCTGCATGGTTTTTTAGGAAGTCCTCGCGATTGGGATAAAGTCATTTCTCTGCTTCCTGAGTATTCTTGCCAGGCGCTGACTTATCCGTTTCAGATCCCTTCCGATTCTATCCTCATCGGATATTCGATGGGCGGACGGATTGCCCTGCGATCTTCCAACCCTAAAATTCTCCTCTCAACGCATCCTGGGCTTCAAACGCCCCAAGAGAAAGAAGCCCGCTTGATCCAAGATCGGCAGTGGATTAAAAAGCTTTTTCGGGAGCCTTTTGAAAAATTTCTACAGGATTGGTATGCTCAGCCTCTTTTCGACTCTCTCCGAGCCCATCCCGAGTTTTCGAAGATTTTTTCTCTTAGGCTTGAGCAAGATCCTAAACAACTTGCAGCCATGCTCGAAAGCGAAAGCCTTGCCAAGCAAGAATTCAACACCGCTGCTATTTTTCTGCATGGACAGTTAGACCAAAAGTATGCTCAGCTCTACCAAACATTAAAAATCCCATCCCTAGAAATCCCCAATGCTGGCCATGCGGTTCATCTAGAAAATCCCCAAGGATGTGCGCGACTCATCCGTCAGTTAGTTAAAGAGATGTAGTTCACCCCTATTCCTCCGAAGAGTCGAATGGTTGCGTTGAGACCTCTTCTTGGGTTAATGCAAAATTTTCCGGCTGAGGGTGCCCAACTCGTACCGCAATGGCTGTAATGTTGTCGCCCTTACTGGACGATTGAAAATCTTGAGTTTTGCTCCGTTGGGCTTCAAACGCAAAATTTGAGATGGCTTTTGAAAGATTGACCTGAAGATCACCCCAATGAGGCTGGATCACATCTTTGATCAATGTATCAGCGTCGACATAGTCCCACACCCCATCACACGCAATCACAATGATGTCATCGTGATTGGTTTGGGTCTGATTGTAGTCGGGTGCATGGCTAATCGCTGTTTTCCCATTGATGTACATGTATTTATCTCCTAAAGAAGACGCTATATTGATCCCTTTTGAGGGTGGGAAGCGTCGTTTTTTAGGTTGGGTTTCAGCTTTCCATTTCTCAAATTCTGCAGGCTCTAAAATTTGTTGCACTCTCATTTCTGCCTCGGGGGTACACCAGTGCGCATCAGGAGAAAGAGCAATTGCTGAAATGGTCTCATTTTTTTTGCGGAAGAGAAATGCCCTCGAATCTCCCACAGTTGCCGTGTGAAGAGAATGATTGAGTTTCTCAAACAAACAGAAGACAGCAGTTGTCCCTGCTCGTACGGTAGGAAGAGCGTGTTGGCATTCTCGACACCATCTTTTAAATGCCCGCAAGATATTATAGTTGCAATTTTGAATGAAAACTGGAAGCCGGGCTTCTAGCAACTGAGCCGCCTGCTTAGCTAATTCTTTCCCGATTTGATCCTGTCCTGTTGCTAATCTTGTTGGATCGAGATCCCCATGTCCATCAAAGACAGCAAAGATATCTCCAAAGGGCATTGAAAAGATGACATAATGGTCTTCATTTGCAGGACGTTGTCCTTTTTCTGAGGTTGCACAGAAGGATAGCTTGAAGGGTTGCGCTAACTTTTGGACATCAGTGACAGGGCACGTGCTCATCAAATTTCCATAGATACCAGTGGCTTTGCTACCGCCTAAATCGCCCAAGGAGACCGATCGATGAGACAAAGCAGTGGGCGCATTCTCAGGGATAGGGCTTAGAATCTCTAGCCTTGGTTTTTTGCCCGATCTCTTCCCTAAATCAGAACGAGATCTTTTTAAAGATAAAGAAGGAGATATAGGAGTCGTACTCATAGGATGCCTTTAATTTTTTAGTGTTGTTCCCACGGGAATGGTCTTTTTGCGGGAGGCGCTTTAGTGTCGCTATCGGGAAGAGGCCCGACTTTGTTCAGCAGCTTGCCTAACGAGCTTTTTCCAAGCGCCACGTCTTTTTGCTGCCAGAGCAGCAGCGCGGCGATTTTTGCAGTCGCTTTCCCTGTGTTGATTTTTACATCATTCATCGGCCCTTTCATCGGGATTTGCAGCACATAATCGTTTGGCAGATCTTTGATGCCAAAAGCGGCTCTAAGGCACCCGGCTGTCAGACCAAGAACCATATCGACTTTTTTCGAGGGAAATTTGAGATCTCCCCATACACAGACTTGATAGGTTTGAGCAAGGAGAATCTCTGTTCTTTCACACTCCATGATCCCATTCACAACATGAAGATCCAAAGGAGCAAACCAAAGCTCGAGATTTTGGTTTTGAGAAAACTGTTGGAGTTTAAGAAGGCCAAGAGTGACGTTGACATTGCCTTCATTGTGACAATACAGCTTGCCGAGATCTAGCCGGCCGGAGGGGATATTGATTAGCGCAGGATTTGAAGGATGGACTGGATAGGAAAAGCCCTGCGCTGGGATCTTTAAGGTGATGGGGGCCTCTGCGGTGATGGCAGAAAGATCAAGAGGATTGACGGAGTTTAAAAGGACACGGCTCAAAGCCGGAGTCAGTAAAAGCTGCAACTGAAAATCGTTATTTAAATGGAGCAGGCCATTGCTGATTGCACCATCAAGAGAGGCGCTGATATTGGTGGAATTTAGCTGGAACTTGACAGGTCCATTCCAATGGGTGAGCGTTGAACTGGCCGTGAGGTTGACCTGGGGCCCAAGGATTGCCGTCATCGAAACAGAGCTTGCCGATCCTGTTAGGGCTCGAGAAATAACATCCAAAGCAGCCGTGGGAAATTGATCGAGCTTAGCCCTGAGATCCAGACTTCCAGTACTTGGATTGAGGTTCCCTTGGATGAAAAGAGAACTGCCGGCTGAAAGCGTAATCCTAAGCGGATTTGCTTTTGTTGCATGGTCTAACCGGAGCAGCACGTTGCTCAGCTCGATGCTTTGATCGGAATTTTTTCCTGAGAAATTCAAATTGCCAATAGTAAGATCGGTCTGGCAGAGGAGATCGGAAAAGACCGGCTTTTCTTCTGCAAAGGGAAGCGACATGGAGTTGATGGAGGCTGCAATGACTGCAGGCTGATTGAGTTTGAAGGGGGTCTGACGGTCCAAAGCGGCATACCCTTCGGGCAACAGGGTCAAAGCGACTTTCGCTGGTTTTATTAATTTCACGGAAGCGGCGGTTTGTTCTAGGGAAGCTTGTGCGGACAAAGTATCGGATTTGACGTCAAACGAGAGCTGTTTTTTTTGTGCTGCCTGGCTCATATCGATCGTCGCATTCAACGATTGGCCTACAATCGGAGCTACCTCAGTGCTAAGGAAGAGATCAAGAAATGAGGTGGGAAACTGGACAAGATTGACTTTCGCTGCGATGTCTTTTGGCCATCCAAAGGAGCCTGTGGCATTGATGGTGCCGCTGCCGATGCTGGAACTTAACTGAAAGATTCCTTTTTGGTTTTTGAGTTCTCCACTTGCTGTGATTATGGTTTGGCCCAGCTGAAGTCCTTTGATCGTCGTCGGATCGGCTTGGATTTGGAGTGAAATTGGACCGCTCATCGTGGCTAGAGCGACTTTGCACGGTTGAATTTGAATTTGGAGTTTTGTCGGCTGGTCTAAAACAGGCGGCAGGGGAGGGGGGAGCTCCGCGAGCTGGTACGAGATTTCTGCAGGCTTGTTTAAGAACACCACATTTTGCGTCGGGTCAAACCCCCCGGAAAAGCTTCCTTTCCACTTGTCGCCCTGGATTGTTGCCGTGACAGCAGAAAGAGTCTGAGCAGAGAATTTTACTTGGGTGTTATGCGCGAATAATCCTTCTCCCGACCAGTTCATTTGGGTCCAGTCGTTCGGAAGGTAAAGTGACGAATTAAGTTGAGCATCGGGAGAATCGAGCTTTAAGGTGAACTGGCGGGTCTTAAAACTGTCGGTGGATAAAAAGAGAGCAAACGGTTGGATAGTCCCAAAGGGAAACTGCAACGCCTGGCCTTTTAAGGTCGCTTGGAAGGCGCAGTTTTCCCGGTCATTAAGCGGAAGAGAAAGGGTGTCGATTTTAAGCTGTCCCTTGAACGGATTTTTTAGCTCCGGAATCAATAATTCAGGGATCTGGAATTGAATGAGGGCAGGGGTTGCAAGAGTGATCTTTCCGTCCTTAGAGGCTGTTTCAATATGCGCTGAAAAGCTGGGAGAGTTTGCGTCGCAAAAGAGCTCTAACGTCTCAGGGAGATTTTTGAGTTTAAGCTCAACATTGAGGGCTTCTCCAATCGATCCTAAAATGACCCCTTTTAGTTTAGGCTCAAAAATCGAGACTGTTTGATCGATGCTTCGTGTAGGAAAATTCTTTAAGTTCGCTGCTAAATCGATCTGCGATGGCTGATAGGACACGGCAATATCGAAATCTCCCCCTTGCGAGGTTTTTCCGTTTCCTTTGATCTTCATGAGCGATTTTGAAAGCGAAGTATCGAGAGAGACTGCTTGCAGCTCAATTGGATCGAATCCTTTACCGATAAATCTGATCGTGCCGCTTTTGACGGTTATATGTCCCAGATAAGAAGGCATTGCTTGCATCGGGACGGCAGCAATCCCACGACCGGTTTGAAAATGTGAATTTCCGCTAGCGTGAAGCCCCGGGGCTTTGACGGAGCCGAAATTCACATTTTCAAGCCGGTTGTGGGTGATTTCAGGGACAAAGCCTGCTTGCGAGATCTTTTTTTTTGCAGGAATCGGCAGATCGGCATTGAAGGTGATTTGGGGAGAGATGATTTCTAGATTTCCCAGATTTTTGTAAAATAGGATCTGCCAGAGTGTGGCATCAGTAACAACTTTGGGTCCGGCAAAACTCATTTTGTTTTTGGGAAAAGCGGCGGAAAGATTCTCGATTTTCTGCTCTTGCCACCAGCTGATCTCAAAAGTATCGGCAGTCAAGGTATTGCCGGTCATCGACTTATAGGCTTTAAAAAAGAGCTCTTTCCCCTTTTTAGTCGAAAGCATGTTCGGTGCAAAAAGAAAGAGCAGGAAAAGAAAGACAAGAACAAGAAGGATGAGACGGAAGAGGAATTTAACCATAAGCGTACCTTAAAATACCGATGATTGTCTTGGCATCAGAAATTTGGCCATTTGCAATAAGTTGTAGGGCTTCATCAACAAAGATAGTCCGAATGTCGATTAGATCGGTATCATCGGCTTTTAGGGGGCTATTAGACAGTTCTTTGCCAAGATAAAGATGGATATATTCATAGATCAAACCAGGTGAGGTATAACATCCCCCTATAGACTTCAGCGAACCAGCCTTGAAACCGGTCTCTTCTTGGAGCTCTCGCTGGGCGCAGGCTTCAGGGGATTCTCCAGGATCAAGCATCCCTGCTGGAAGTTCGAGCGTGATTTTTTCAATAGCTCTTCGCCATTGTTCGACCAGGACAATGCGGCCCTGAGAATCAATCGGGATCACGGCGACAGCTCCTCTCAAGAGAACGATGTCCCAGTTTATTTCAGGATGGTGGGGGATATGGATGGTATCGTGACGGACTTTGAGGTATTTGCCTTCATAGGCCAGTCGGCTATCGATTTTGGCGTTTTTTTCCACCAGAACATGTGCGTCAGCATTTTTTCCCATGCCAGGAATTATTGACGAGGCAAGAAGTGTGTGTCAAGGATTAATCGCCTAAATTGACAGTAGGACCGCTGAAAGCAGCAAATGCCTCCACAATAAAATCGGAATTTCGTTTTGAGATTAAATCGGCACTCACCACTTTATTAGCTGCTGTGAGCATTTGAACAATGCGTGGTCTCGAATCGAAAGGATATTGACTAACAACGGATTTAACGAGATTATGAAACTCTCTAGCTTTAGCATCGATCGATCTAGAATCATTAAATAAACTTTGAATCTGGCCTAAAGTATTTTCCATATCAGCTTTTAATATCGAACGGAGTTTTGCGTCTTGGGCTGGAGTCCCGTTCATCTGGATGGCTTGGTAGTGCAATCCATCTCGGACAACAAAACAGATAGTGCTCAGGTCATACGTGTCCAGGCTGTGATCAGCCGCATCGAAAAAAATCAGTCCGCTGACATTGCCTAAGACGAAATCATTGCGTGCCCGGTTAGGGACTAAAGTGATAAATGGAATCCCGCTCCACTGCAGAGCATCAAAAACAGGAACATCTAGCATTTGCCCCGGCCTTCGGATAAGCGTGGCATATTGAGAGACAGCATCGTCCTCATCAACGGTTTGTTGGGCATCTTCTAAAGCTGCGACGATGTTGCTAAAGTGCGGCTCTTGAGCAAATGTGTCCTCTGTTTCGATTGTCTGAGCTGCAAGTTCAATCAATCCATTCGATAGGGTGATCTGATCGGTTGCTCCGACGTTGGTTAGGGGGATGTCATAGGCGTCCGCAGCCGCTTTAAGGGTTTTGTGCCGGTTTAATAAGATGGTAGCAATTGAAAGCGTGGCGCATCGATTTTCTTGCGACCCGGCTTCTTGAACGTTCAACGTTTGTGCAACGCTACTCAAATTCTGGGTTGCAGGCTGTGAGGCTCTTTTGATTTTTGCCGGAGTAGCGGTGAATTGTTCTGGATGTTTAAAGAGTGTTAACAAAGCCGATAATGATCTGGCAAGCGCCTCAACGCGCTGTGCATCGGTTGGTGTGTCAAATTCGTCTTTCTCTACATCGAACGTTTGAAGCTCTGAAGAGTCTGCGGTTTTATAATCGATTTTTTGGAAACTCAGGCAGCTGGTAGGCTCTTTGTATTTTGAAATGACGCTTCCAATTAGAGCGCTCTTCCAGGATTCTTGTAACTGGGCTCTTTTAAAATAGATCGATAGGGTTCTTGCTGAACCTGTATCATGGGTGATTTGCTGATAGATTTCATGACATCTTTGAGCGATAATTTCGTGATGTTCAGGCGTGAACTTTGAAGAATCGACTTTTTTCCACTCGTTATTCACATGGATTTCGATTGTGACCTTATATTGTTTACCGTCGGCGGTGGTAATAGTTGAATCTGCTCGAGTGGGATCAGCGGGATCGGCAGCTCCCGTTCTTTGCGTAACCCTAAATTGTGCAGCATTAGGTTGTAGTGTAGTCATATCTATATTAATTCTTTATTCTATTTTAACAGAATAATCAGGATAAAACAATGAAAATATTTGAATGTAACTGATTGAAATTTAGGCAATTGCGCTAAGGCTTGAGGATGAGATGCTTACTCAACTGTTACCGATTTGGCGAGGTTGCGGGGATGGTCAATCTCGGTCCCCCTGCACTTAGCAATATAATAGGCGAAGAGCTGGGTGGCGACGGAAAAAAGGATCGCGGCAAGCTCATCGGAGCAGTGGGGGAGGTAGATGACATCATCGGCCACAGACTCGATATCAGGTGTGTTTTCAAAGGCAAAGGCCAAAACGGGAGCTCCCCGGGCCTTGACCTCGGTCAGGTTGCTGATGATCTTGTCCATGGTCTTGTGGTTGCCGCAAAGACCAATGACCGGGAACTGGGAGTCGATGAGTGCAATGGGGCCATGTTTCATTTCTCCGGCTGCACAGCCGGTGGCATTCAGGTAGGAGATCTCTTTGAGCTTAAGGGCGGCTTCCAGGCTGGTGGGATACATGCAGTGGCGGCCCAGGAAGAAAAAATGGTGATAGGAACTATACCGCTGAGCGACTTGTTCAATTTGAGGGTGGAGGGCTAGAACCTGCTGCGCCAGGGCAGGGAGTTGGTGAAGCTCAGCTAGGAAGCTTTGACCCTCTTCTTTCGAAAGGTGCCGTTGGCGGCCCATTAGCAGAGCTAACATCGAAAGGATCGTCAATTGACTGGTAAAGGCCTTGGTCGAGCAGACGCTGATTTCGGGGCCTGCTCTGAGGAAGACGGTCGCATCGGCCTCGCGGACAAGGGTCGAATTTCGGACATTACAGATGGCCAGGACTTTGGACCCTTTTTGTTTGACTTCCCGGACGGCCGCGATGGTATCTAAGGTCTCGCCAGATTGGCTGATGGCAATGACGAGGGTGTTTTCAGAGACGACCGGGTTTTTATAACGGAATTCAGAGGCAATTTCGGATTGGGTCGGAATGCGGGCCTTTTCTTCAAAGAGGAATGATCCGATGCAGCCGGCATGCCACGAGGTGCCACAACCGAGGATCAGGATACGGCGGACGGCTTGAAGATCTTGAGGGGTGAGGTTGAAATGTTCAAATTCGACAGTTCCGAAATCTTCAATAAAGCGGTTGTGGAGCGCCTGTTCTAGAGTTTGGGGCTGTTCAAAGATCTCTTTGAGCATGAAATGTTCAAATTCGCCTTTAGAGCGGACGTAATTTTCAAGCCCGAGCTTTTCGGGGTTTTTGGCGACCTGGGTGCGGGCGTGGTCGAAAACCTCGACTTTATCTGCTTGGATAACGGCCAGCTCGTCATTACGAAGGAAAAGGACATCGAGATCAGAGGAGTGGAACGCATTGGGGTCTGATGAGAGAAAGGCCTCGCCAGATGCGGGCTTAAAAGCGACAGCAAGGGGGTTTTCACGACTGGCAGCTATGATTTTATCGGGATGGTCTTTATGGATGACGGCAATCCCCCAAAATCCTTGCATGAGGGAGAGGGCTTGCTGGGTCGCATCGACAATATCGCCTTGATAAAAATGGCCGATGAGCTGGGCGACAACTTCCGTGTCGGTGTCGGATTTGAACTCAATCTGATGCGACTCTAGCATCTGCCGCAGGGCCCGGTGGTTTTCAATGATGCCGTTATGAACGACAGCAATCCTCAAGTGCTGGTCAAAATGAGGATGGGCATTTTCCCTAGAGGGCTTGCCGTGGGTTGCCCAGCGAGTGTGGGCGATGGCTAAAGAGAGTTTTGCCGGTTTTTTCGTCCAGGCTGTTTTGAGAGCTTCGATCTTTCCAATTTCTTTCCAGAAATGGAGCTCTCCTCCAGAAATTCCCGCAAGGCCAGCCGAATCGTAGCCGCGGTATTCGAGTTTTTTAAGACCTTCTAAGCAGATGACCGCTGAATCATCAGGGCCGATGTATCCAAATATGCCGCACATATGATATGAGCCTTTTATAAGAGTGTGTCTTCAAATTGCGGACTATAACAGAAAAAGGCCACTGTAAGGAAATAAAAACATTTTTATGACGAAATTACCACCCCTACCACCCAAGTCGATTGCAGATTCTGCAGTTACAGATCATACGTATAAAGTCTTTCCAAACGATCTGAACTCTTATGGCACAGCATTTGGAGGCATGATCATGGCGATCTGTGATCGGACTGCACTTGTTGTCGCAGAAAGGCACAGCAAAAAAACGTGTGTCACGGCGTCAGTCGATTCGATGCATTTTTTAAGACCCGCCGGACAGGGTGATATTTTACTCTTCAGCGCAGCGATCAATCGAACCTGGACCACATCGATGGAGATCGGCGTTAAAGTGATGGCAGAACACTATGAGACAGGCAAAAGGCGGCACATTTTATCGGCCTACTTTACTTTCATCGCTTTAGATAAAGATAAGCAGCCGACGGAAGTTCCACGGATCATTCCGAAGACTCCCATCGAAAAAAGACGGTATGAAGAGGCGAACGACCGCAGGGAACAACGAAAAAAAGACGCCGAATCTAGAAAAATCAAGCGGGAACAATTTCCTACTTAGAGCAGCCATAAAACCATGATCAGGATGCTTTGCTGCTAAAATTCGTTTCGGAGGGTTAGGACAGCTTCTTAGAGGGTCTTTTGAGCCAGTAGTACCAAAAACAGAGGAAACTCTTCACGGCTCCGATTTTCCATCCGTGCTTTTGTGCCAGTGCTTTTTTTATCCGAGATCCATTCTTCCATTTTGGTGATAACAAAACCGGCTTTCGAAAGTGCTGTTGTGTAAACAGAGAGAGGATGGTGAAACGACCACGTTGTGGCCGATTTCTCTCCAGCTCCAGGATTTGTCTGGATGGGAATTTTAAGCGAGGACATATAAAGGTCGAGACGGCGGTATTGGAGTTTTTTGGCTTCGTCAATCCCCCAGTTTGACTGGCGGGGAATTCTGAAACAAGGGTGATTCAAAACGATGAGAAGCTTGCCTTCGGGCTTTAAGGCTTGAGAGGCGTTTTCTAGGGCTTTTTCATGATCTTCGACATTTTGAAGAACTAAAACAAGCGCAACATGCGAAAATGGCTCATGTTTGAGATGGAGTGGTTTTGTGATGTCGCCCACATGAAAAGGCTTTTGCGATCTTTTTTTGGCTTCTTTAATGAGAGAAGGGGAGGCATCGATTCCTACGTAGTCGATATGCGCTGGAATATGCCGGCTTAAAATGCCCTGTCCGCAGCCAAGATCTAGGAGGGAATCTCCTGGTTTTAGGGATAACAACTTGAGGCAGTTGGGGAGGACCACATGCTCATGGTAGTAGTGTCCTTTTTCACCTACAATGCTGTCGTACCATTTATGAGATGATTCCCAGGACGTGTCAGGGGGTGTCATCAATTGATCCTCCAGGCTTTCCAAAGCATTTGGGCATCTTCGCGATGGCGCGCTCTTCTACTTATCCAAGTATGTCTTCGCGCGTGCCATACGGACAAAGCGAAGCTTTGTCCTCGCAAAGCTGCCGTAAAATCCCTCAGAAATCCTTGGAGGATCAATTGATGACACGCACTACTCATGTCCTTTCTCATGCTGTAGCCGAACACGCCAAGAGGGTTTTTGGAATTTTAAAATGAGGGAAGGGGCAGCGCAGAACAAAATAATCCCCAGCGCCAGAAAGATGACAAAGAAAACGGGATTTCCAGTGGAAAATTGAGAGGGAGGGAAGAATCCCACAAACAATGTTAAAAGAGAGCTGATAATCCCGGAGCCTGCAACAATCCACACACCTGCATTCCCTCCGGGGATTTTATAGGCGCGATAGACCTCAGGCTTTTTGTAGCGCAGTTTGATCGCGCTAGCAAACATGAGCGCATACATGATGAGATAGACCTGCGTGACCATGACAAGCAAGATCCAGTAGGCGCTATTGATCGTTGGCATGAAAAGGATCATTAAACTTAAAACGGTCACAATGAGCGCTTGGACAATCAAGAGTCTTTGCGGCATGCCGTGTTTGTTGAGCTGTCGGAAATAGGGCGGAAGGTCACCGTCTTGCGCAGCGGCAAGAAGCCCGCGGCTGGGGCCGACGATCCAGGTGCTTAGAGAGGCGAGGGCTCCGATGACGATTAGAAATGCCATGACTGGGACAAGAAAGCCAATGTTATAAGAACTGACGAAAGAGACAAACGCTTGCATTGAACCGGCCGTTAAGGAGATTTCTTTTTGAGGCACGACGCAGGCAATTGCTAGGACGCCTAGGATGGAAAGCCCCAAAATAAGTAGCACAGACATGAGAGTAGCGCGTGGGTAGTTTTTTTGAGGATTTTCGACATCGCGAGCGTGAATGGCCGACATCTCCATTCCGCAAAAGGAAAGGAGCACGCCAGTGAAGATGACGAGCTGTTCAATACTAGAAATATCGGGGACAAAACTTTTGAGATTGAAATCGATTTGCAAGGGGGAGCCTGAAAAAAACCAGAGGCAACCAAGTCCAATGATGACAGCCGCAGGGATAAACGTTCCAAAGATCGTTCCAAAGGAGCTGATGCGCCCGGAAATTTTCATCCCCCTGAGATTGGCAATTGTCATGGCCCAGAAAGCTGCCAGTGAAGTTAGCAAAAGGTAGATTTTATTTGTGGCAAGCGCGGGATCGAAAATATACGCCATTGTCGCCGCGATAAACGTTAGCGCCGTCGGGTACCAGATGACGTTTTCCACCCATAACAGCCAAATGGCTAAAAACCCTGTCCGGTGGCCAAAAGCTTCTTTAACCCAGATGAAAACACCGCCAGTTTTAGGCCATCCGGTGGCAAGCTCTGCGGAAACCAATGCAGTCGGAATAAAAAAAATAATGGCAGCAAGTAAATAATAAAATAAAGAGGAAAAACCGTACTCAGCGATCGTCGGCCAGTTCTTGACACTACCGATCGCAGCCATGTTGATCATCGCAAGAGTAAAGACTGTAATTGTTCTTTTATTCATAGAGAAATTTATGTCATATTTTGACTTATAACACCATCGAAATCATGATTGACAATGTTGACCTCAAAGTGGCAAAAGGAGTAAATGATCAACCATAAGTCGATCGAAGCCGTTAAACAAGCTTCCTGGGCGACCCATT
>DATAHB010000138.1:0-9686 GCA_036263375.1 Rhabdochlamydiaceae bacterium
TAAAAAAGACTCACTTACACCTCAAATGATCTTGCTAACCCATTCCCATTGGGACCATATTGCAGATGTTGTAAAGCTCAAAAAACTGCTTCAGGTTCCGATCTATGTCCACTCCGAAGATGCAGGAAATTTAGAAAAGCCCGGCGCTGACGGATTGCCTCTTCCATTCCCGATTGCGGCAACCAATCCAGACAAGTTTTTGGTCGACGGCCAAATAATTCCATTGGGAGATTTAAAAATTGAGGTTATTTCTACTCCGGGCCATTCTCCCGGAGGTGTCTGTTTTTGGCTGAGACAACAAAAAATATTAATAGCGGGGGATACCCTTTTTAAAGGAACAATCGGTAATATTAGTTTTCCGACTTCCGATCCTGAAGAGATGTGGCAGTCGCTCAAAAAACTAGCCCGGCTCCCTCCTGATACACGAGTCTTCCCAGGTCATGGGCCGGAGACGACGATTCAAGCAGAAAGCTGGATCGCACGAGCGAAAGAAAGGTTCGAAGAATTTTAATAAAGGTGAGTTATGCATCTGATTGGAAAACCTGCTCCCAGTTTCAAGACAAAAGCTGTCGTCAATGGGAAAATCGTCACTGATTTTTCTTTAAGCTGTTTTTTGGGAAAATACGTCGTTTTCTTTTTTTATCCTTTGGATTTTACGTTTGTCTGTCCGACCGAGCTACACGCTTTCCAGCAGCAGCTGGAAAATTTTGGCAAAAAAAATGCTCAAGTGGTGGGGTGCTCTGTCGACAGCGCTAACTGCCACCTTGCTTGGCTCAATACGCCGAAGAACAAAGGAGGCATCGAGGGAGTCTCTTATCCTCTCGTTTCAGATCTGACAAAATCGATTGCTCAAAACTACCAGGTTCTTAAAGAAGATGAGGGGATCGCTTATCGAGGACTCTTCCTCATTGATAAAGAGGGGATTGTCAGACATCAGCTTGTCAACGACCTGCCGCTCGGCCGCTCCGTTGAAGAAGCACTCCGGATTCTCGATGCGCTCATCCATTTTGAAAAGCATGGCGAAGTTTGCCCTGCCAACTGGACAACAGGTGCGAAAACGATGAAGCCGACTCAAGAAGGTCTCGAGAATTACTTCGCGGTTAAATAGTCGTAGAGATCTTTTTCAGAAACCAGAAGCACGCTTTGATAAAGGTGGCAGATCGCAGTAGCTGCCCGGATGAGTTCTTCATCGCCGACTCCGGGCATCCCGATGGCCGTTAAATCCGTTTGCAGAGATCTTTGTTTGAGAAATTTAAGACCTTGAATGTAGTCTTCCGTGCTAAAACCTTCTTCTCCCACTCTATAGTAGATGAGCGCGTGCTGATAAAGGAGCGATTGCACTGCATAATGGATGCCCTCGGAATTTTCAGGAGGATTTCCTAGAAAGTCGAGGAGTTGGTCGAGAGAAGTAAGATATAGAGGCAGGCACAGCTCGCCCCTTTCTGCAGCTCCAAATAAGAAAATCGTGGTCTTCGATTGCATCGCCTACCCTGGTAATATACCCAAGGAGCATGAAAAATTGGATTTTCGCGCAGCTTGAAAAACCAATTTTTCATGCTCCTTGGATATAACCCCTCTATAGTCATATATAAAAATTATTTTAAAGTTTATTTTGAAAGCTGAAATCGATTACAAGTTGAGTAGAGGAAAATGTTATGAAACGAATTGTAAGCGGTTTTCTGTGTTGGATTTGCACGTTGTCTGCTGGCGGTATCCCCCAAGAAGAAAATCTCACGATTTCCGTGATGGACAATGGCATTGAACTCTGGTTAAAGCAAGGGGCCGTTTCCAATCATGCAATTTCCTGCCGCGTGATCGCCAAAAATCCTATGGATGCTGTTCCACAGATCTTTGTTTTTGATGATTGTCCGATGGAGACTTTTGAGGAAGAACTTCCGTATTTTGTCGATGAGTGCAAACAGAAGATCAAAAACGAAGCTCAGTGTAAAATCGCCGTTATTGCGGTTGGGGATTTTGAAAAAACATATCTCCTTGATTATCTTACGTCTGCGTTTGAGGGTTTTTCTCAGCGGATCATCAAGCCTTCTGCACGGATTATGATCAATCCATCCTCTGAAAACGAGGTCTATTTATCGCTTTCCTATCCAACCGCGTTTCAAGAGATCAAGACTGATCAAGATCTTAAAAAACTTTGGGAACTCTACCTGCTTCAAGCGATTGTCGAAGAACGGTTCCGTAAAACCATGAAAGAAGGCAAGAGGATTTCAACTAGCCAGTCCAAATATATGCTGCCGTATGCCTGCAGTGAAGCAAAAGTCAAGGTAATGCCCGGAGAAGAGCCGAAAAAAATGCTCGCTTCCTTTTTGTCTGCTATGAATGAAATCAAGAGCAGCGGCTTTTCTGAGCAGGAGCTGTCGGATGCCAAAGCCAAGTTGCGTAAAAACCTGTTAAACTTCGATCAGAAATCCCCCACAAACGGCATTTTGGCCGATTATTTAGCCTCCCATTGCTTTTTTGAGACCGGCCATCCCGATTATTCGATTTTTATGACCATGTCTTTCAAGATGATTTCCGAAATTGAAAGGGGTGATGTCGCACGGCTGATTGGCGTCTATTTTAAAGATGCGACAAGACGTGTTGAAATGGGTGTGCCTGCAAGCGTCACGATCTCCGAATCTACGATCGAAGAGATCTTAAAAGGCAATAAAACGGATGAAATTGTCCTCACTCTCAAAGAGAACAATGGCGGCAAAAACATGGCCCGAGAGCTGTATAATCAACTGCCGTTAACGGATGATGAGTCTAAGATCATCTATCAAATTATTGATGCTTTGGGCAATTGGGACATTTTAAAACTCTTTAAAAAAGAAGATGAACTCACTGCGTTGGGCAATAAAGTGCAGCATGTCCATCCATTTAAATTCTTAGAAACGGTCGTAAACACCCCCCATCTGAAGGAATCATTGCGTTCGACCAAAGGTGTTTTATTTAATAAAAAATGGCGGTCATTTTTTGATGGCACCAGCCAATCAAAGGGGTTCACTGACAGATGTGAACGGGAGTATGTCCGTGATAATTTAGCGCCCTATATTTTCGGCTTTTGCCAGACTATCAAAGCCAATCCCGAGCAAGTCCGCAGCTATATTGAGAGAAAAGATTGGGAAGGGCTCGTTGACTTATTAATTAGTCTCGAGAACTAAGCTTTAAATGGGATGACGCACTTCACTCCTGCCTAGGCAATTTCGCGCAGTCCAATTCCTAGAAGGCCTATTGAGGTCGACGCAACAAGGCTGATAAGATAGGGTAGTGGTTTGTTCCCATCTTGCCCTACATCGAGGAGTTTCTTCCCTACATACGAACTGACAAGCAGAGCCACTGCTCCTCCGATAAAACGATCTGTCATCATTGAGAATAATTCAGCATGCTGCAAAAGTCCTCGTGTTGCGCCGTAAGCTATTTTTCCTGAGATAAAACTGACGGCGCCATAACCAGCCACTGAGAACATTATATCTTTGTTTCCTGAGCGAATTGAGAGAATACATCCAGCAGCGACCATGGCAGCCATTTCGATGACTTCCCAAAGCTTGCCTTGTCCAATGGGTCCTAAAATCATAAGTAACTCCTAATTAAGAGGATATTTTATAGGAAAATTGAGATTTAATCTATCTAAATTAGATAGTTGACGTTTAAGTTTATTTTCCAATAAGAGGAAAAGAAGAGCATGAAAGAGCGTCAACTTGTTAATTACGTCTATTTTGGATTTTTGTTTTTAATTCTTTCGGTTTTGCATATTTATCATGTGCTTTTAATTGAAAGCTCGACCACCCTCAACCAATTCTATTATGTCGTCTATGCCTTAGGGCAGTGTGCCATTGAAGTATTATTTTTGATGGTGATCGACTATGTGTTAAGCCGGATCTCGGACAAACTGCGCCTTGGATTTATCATCGCGACATTTCTTTTGTTCCTTGCTCACGTGATCGATTTTCCCTTAGTCCGCATTGTGGGGATGTCGTTTTGGTATGGCTTGGACATGATGCTTGCCGAGAGCTTGGGTAATTTCATTGAACTGCTCTATGCAACCCATATCCCGATTATCTATTGGGTGTTGGCTGGCTTTGGAGCTGTGTTGATTCCGGTCCTCGGAATTCTCATTTTCCGCGGAGCACAAAAGCTTTCTCAAAAAAAGCCGGTCTATTTTTCTAAATCAGTGGTCGGAACGGCTCTCTTTTCAGCGTTGTTTTTCCTCATCGTCTTCGATATGAAGATCGGTAAAATTGCTGCTCCAGCGCATGCTGTTCGGCTTTTAGAAGCGCTGCCTTGGAAAACGACGTTCTTACCTCCTGCTCCTTCTCGATTGGAAATTGGACAGCTCCTCCATAAATCTTCTGAAAACGAATACCTCTCCTATTTGCAGACACTCAATTTAAAAGGGACAAAAAAGCCCAATATTTTTCTATTTGTCACCGAAAGCCTAAGGGAAGATTTTATCACCCCCGAGGTGGCTCCCGTGCTCTCTTCATTTAGAGAGGACAATGTCTCTTTCCCGCATGCTTTTGCCGCAGCCAATGCAACCCCGTATTCGTGGTTTTCCATTTTCCACAGCATCTATCCATTTCATTGGCAGCATCGCGACCCCCAAACATGGAAATCGGGGAGCCTGCCTCTTCAGATTTTGAAAAAAGCAGGCTATAAAGTGCATGTCTACTCAGCTTCACGGTTGCAGTATTACCACATGGATGAGAGGCTTTTTGGCCAAGAACTCTTTCTAGCGGATACTGTCGATGTGTTTGGTCTAGATGAAGAGAGTCATAAAAATGATTCTGAATGTATGGCAGCTGTTATGGAAGACCTTTCTGATTGTCCGGAGGGCCATGTTTTCGTCGTCTTTTTAGAGTCGACGCATTTCGGCTATAGTTGGCCGCATCAAGAGACACTTGTTCCTGCTCCGGAACTCGATTATCTCAGTCTCACCTGTTCGAATGATCCCATTGAAGGGGTCAAAAATCGATATCGGAATGCGATCCACTTTATCGACGGGCTATTTGGTCAGTTTCTCAAGAAACTAGCTTCCTCATCGAGTGGTGAAGAGGCCGTGGTCGTCTTTACAGGAGATCATGGAGAGGAATTTTTCGAACATGAGCATGTTTTTCACGCCTCAACGCTCAACACCATGCAAATCCATGTCCCTCTTTACTTCCGGTTAGGAACAGCTAAGACACCGTCAAGAGAAATCGCCTCGCATCTCGATATTTTTCCGACGATTTTAGACCATGTGTTTGGTCATCGGCACTTTGCCTCCTGGTTCGATGGAGAATCGATTTTGCGGCCTTCAAAGAAAAAATTTGCGATTGCAACTCGCTACAATGGGAGTCGCACTCCTTTTGAATTTTTACTCCATACAGGAAAAGACCAGCTTGTTGCTCGTTTTACAAAGCAGAGCGCGATTTTTAAATCCCAGGCACTCGAGATTATTTCCCATCGAAATGAAAAAGATCAGGTGGTGGATATTCACCTTGATCGAATTAAACAACAGTTTGAAACGCCTCTAGAGACGTTATTTAACCGTTAACTCGTTTTCAATTTCCAAAAGCCTGTTGTATTTTGCAACGCGGTCGCTCCGACTGAGCGAGCCGGTTTTAATCTGGCCCGCAGAAGTTGCGACAGCAAGATCGGCGATCGTCGTATCTTCTGTCTCGCCGGAACGGTGCGAGATAATTGTCGCATACTTAGCTTTTTTTGCCATTGCTATCGTTTGAAGGGTTTCTGTGAGCGTACCAATTTGATTCGGTTTGATCAAGATCGCATTGGCGACTTTGTTCTTAATTCCTCGCTGCAGAAAGAGAGGATTTGTGACAAAAAGGTCATCGCCGACTACTTGAATGGGCAGTTCTTCAGATAGCAGCTTCCATCCGTCCCAGTCGTTTTGATCCAAGGGATCTTCAATCGAGCTGATGGGGTACTCTTTGCACAGTTTTTTCAGATAGGTCATGTATTTTGGTACAGGCATGCCGAGATAGGTTTTCTTTTTAGCATCATAGTACTCCGAAGCGGCGCAGTCGAGTGCAATCGAGATTTGTGATCTAGGCTTGTAACCGGCTTTTTTGATCGCGAGCATCAGAAAATCAAGCGCCTCTTCGTGGGATTTTAAACGGGGAGCAAATCCACCTTCGTCCCCAACGGAGACGACGTGCCCCTTTTTTTTGAGAAGGGCTTTTAAGACATGAAACACTTCTGCGCCCCAGCGGACCGCCTCACGGAAGCTGGGTGCTCGGGGACGGATCATAAACTCTTGAAATTCCAAACTGTTATCGGCATGAGCGCCTCCATTGATCACATTCATGAGGGGAATCGGAAGAAGCTTTGCTTTTTCCCCGCCGAGATATCGGTACAGAGGAAGTTTTCGCGCTGCAGCACCGGCCTTAGCAACGGCGAGAGAGACGCCTAAGAGGCTATTGGCTCCCAGCTTAGATTTATTCGGGGTGCCATCGCAGTCGATCATCAGCTGATCGATGGTTTCTTGCTGCCAGACATTTTGACCCGCTAAGAGTTTAGCGAGGGCTCCATTGATGTTCGAAATGGCTTTGAGCACGCCTTTTCCGTCATATCTTTTTTTGTCATGATCTCGAAGCTCGAGCGCTTCATACGCGCCGGTCGAGGCGCCTGAAGGGACAGCGGCTTTCCCGACAAATCCGTTGTCTGTCGTCACAATGGCCTCGACGGTCGGATTTCCCCGTGAATCTAAAATTTCTAAGGCGTGAATCGATTTAATTTTTGTCATGAGCCTATCCTACTATTTGATACATTAAAATGGCTGCAGCAGAAGCGACGTTGAGAGATTCCATTTGATCCGCCATGGGGATCGACACTGTTTGACCAAGTGCTTTCGTTTCATCAGAAGGTCCTTCCGTCTCATGGCCGAGCACCAGCGCTAGCGGCTTTTTAAACGGCACTTCGGTGAGTTTTTTTCCTTCAACATCGGCGATATAAACATTGAGGCCTTTGGCTTGGACGAGTTTTTTGAGGTCGGTGTAGCTACCCTGCCTGAGTGGAAGGAAAAGCGGAGCGCCTCTTGCCGCGCGTAAGGCTTTATTGTTGAAGGGATCGGCGGTTTTTGGGGTCAAAAAGGCTCCGTCCCACCCGAGCGCAATGGCGGTACGGAGCACTGTGCCGACATTCCCGGGATCGGAAAGTGCATCGAGGACTACGATTGTTTTACAGTTTTCCAAAGAGTTTTGTTTGGGTATTCCGACTTCTGCAGCCACCAAATCATGAGACGAGATCCCGATGATTTTTTCTAAAACGTTCGGTGGTGCTAAGTACGATTCTGTTGCATTCAGAGGAAGAGGATCGACAGAGATTAAAGTTTTTAGTGGCATGCGAGCGGCAACATCGCTCACGAGTGTGACTCCAACGATTAGCACACTATTTTCTTGAGTGCGAAAGGCTTTATTATCGCGGAGCTTCACCAATCTTTTCACGAGAGGGTGTTGTAAGCTACTAATCGAGCGTGGTATCATAACTAGCCTATGATGGCATATCAGATTTTGAGGGGCAAGCGTTTCTGGCTACTGCTTTTTTTTACCGCATTCGGTCTTTGGGGCAGTTACCAGCTTTTCCAAAACAAATCGGTGGGATTTGGAGCTTACAGGATCACGTCGGACTTTGCTTATCACCCTCAGTGGGCCATCGAAGAGCCGCAAGATCTGACGCCTCTCAAAACACTCTTAAACCAAAAATTCAAATTCTTAGCCGTCGGATCGCAGTCGTATGCTTTTGAGAGCGCAGATGGCAAATATGTCGTTAAATTCTTCATCATGAAGCACAAAATCCCACGAATTTCCGATCTGTGGCATCCGGAAAAGGTCGATCATCGCCGGCAAAATCTTTTTTCGATCTTCAAGGCCCACAAGCTGGCCTATACCGAACTGAAGGAAGATACCGGCCTGCTCTACATCCATCTCAACAAGACCGATCATTTAAACACAGTACTTCAGGTTGTTGATCGGTTCGGAAGAGTGCATCTAATCGATCTCGACAAGACGGAGTTCGTTGTCCAAGAAAAAGCCGAGCTGATTTTCACCCATTTAAAAAAATTGTTAAAGCAAAAAGACAAGCCCCAAGTCCAAAAATGCATCCAAGCAACGCTCGATCTTGTGAAACGGCGCATAGACAAAGGCATTTCCGACCACGACAAAGCTGTTAAACACAATTACGGTTTCATCGGAGCCGGTGATCGAGTTCGGGCTGTCCATCTCGATATCGGGCGGGTTGAAAAAATCACTAAACAAAAAGAATATCACCGCATCAAAGAACGGATCAACACATGGCTTCAAGCAAACGAATCACCCTCTTAGTATTATTTTTGGCTGTCGGTGCTTTTTGTTATCAGAAATCTAAGAGTGAGGAGGGGTTTTCCGAAGATAAAATCGCCTCCCGCCTTCCGGTCTATCCGCAGTGGACTATTCCTGTCCCCGCTGAACCTTTGCAAATCAAGGATATTTTAACATCCCGGTTTAAATTTTTAGGAGAAGGCGCCCAGGCGTTTGCGTTTGAGAGTGAGGACGGCAAATACGTTTTAAAATTTTTCAAAATGCGCCGGTTTTATCCCTCGATGGTAGATTATTTATGTCCGCATGTGGTGCGCCGGCGATTAAAAAATCTCCGCTGGGTCTTCAACGGCTATAAAATTGCCTATGATCACTTTCGGCAAGATACAGGACTTGTATTCATCCATCTAGCAAAGACAGATCATCTGAAGCAAAACGTTTCCATTGTGGACGACAAAGGCATCTTGCACCAGATTGATCTCGACACAACCGAGTTTGTGCTCCAAGAAAAAGCAGAGCTGCTGTTTGACAGGCTTGCTCGGCTTCAAGCATCAGGAGATCAAGAAGGAGTTCAAAAATCGATTGCAGTGGTCTTGGAGCTCGTTAAACGGCGTATCGACAGTGGTTATGCTGATCGAGATCGAGGCGTGAGCAACAATTACGGTTTTGTGGGAGATCGCGCCATTCAACTTGACATTGGACGGCTCTACAAAGGGGTCAAAGCGGGCCAATACGAACATGTGCAGCAGCGGATTGAGCGGTGGCAAAAAGAGAATCAAATTTTAACGCATGTGAACTGAGCTTGGCCTGTTCGAGCATCTGCCATCGTCATTGTGACTTTAATGCGGGCGATGACGGCTTTACTATTAGAAATGTTATAGATCCCAGCGAATGTGATGTCGGGTGTGTCATTTTGATATGTCGCAGTTATGCCATAGCCGTCGGTATTCAATGATTTCTCATCGAGAGCGATAGAAATTCCAAGGAGTGGATTGCCGTAAATTTTACTGAGAGGCTCTTTTAAAACTTGACCTAGGGCAGGTTGGAAGAGGCAAGAAATTTTCCAGGCCTCTTCTAGAGGCAATTTACCTAAGAGTCCCAAATGAGCTAAAAGCGCTCCGTGAGCAAGGTTTTGATAATACCCATTCTCAAGTTTACCCTTAGGCGCCTTAAGAAGAGAGTTTCCACTTACAATATTCATCGACCGTGCGCTTTCTGAAATCTTCTCCTGAATGAGCTGGTTCTTTCGCGTTCCACTTGGGTAGCCAAAGCGGGAAAGTTCTTCACTGGAGATGTTGCAAGCAGTGGGAGCAGGCTTATGATACTCCACAAAAGCTAGATATTCTTCGAGGGTTTTGGAAGCAGCATTCGTAGGGTAAATGGTTTGGCCTTCAG
>DATAHB010000139.1:0-6380 GCA_036263375.1 Rhabdochlamydiaceae bacterium
CCTATAAAAATCTCTACGTCAGCGGAGCCTCCCGTTCAACAAACTACACCTGTTACTCCAAAGAGCTACAAGGAACCGGCAAGCAGCTCATCACTGTTCAGGTGCAAGGAGAGAAGAACCTAGAGAATGTTCCTCAATTTCTAGAAGCCTTAAAAAAACAGAATTTGATCGATGAAAATGCCAAGCTCCTGCAAACGGAAAATTATATCTATATACAGGTCGCCTTCAATCAGACCAGTCTCCATAAGTTAGGCCCCAAAGCCAAAGAGATGTTTGAAATTATCAACACCGGCCATATTACCAATCTTGAAAACTCCATCGACAAATGGAAGAAAGTGATGAAACCCTGGAAGGAAACTATGGCCTTTCCTCTGGCGGGGTAAGCTCTGACACGAGCGCTTTCATCTTTTTAGGCAGCTGGGGGTCGAGGCATTGATTCACGATCATGGCAAAAACCACCTCATCGGCATATCCGACATAACCTCTGATCAGCGTCATCCAGCCGTCTTTTGCTTTGACATGGTCGGCCACTTGCACTAGCGACTGCATAAAAATCGGGAACACTTCCGTTGTTTTAATTTGAGATAAGAGAGCGACAAATTGCTTGGCCGTCACCAGATTTCTCCTTGAAAGTCCCGATCCATCGTCCAATTGAAATCCTTCCAGGTCGATTTTTTTTGACTGTAAAAACTCCTTCACAGCCCGAATCCCAGCCTTTGTCGATCCCTCTTTAAAAACAACTTCGCCCATTTTTTTAAGCAAATGCTCTGCATACAGATTGATGCTCTTTTGATTGGTCCAGTAGACAATTTCTTTCATCGTGGGAGACTGCGTCGTATGAAAAACGGTTCTCTTCCCACCTTCTCGTTTCTGACGTACAACTTCAATCCCTCTTTTCTCCAAGGCTTTTTCTAACAAACACCCACATACCTTCGCAGGATCCGGAATCGAACCCCTTATCGAAAATGTTTCGATGCCCGCAGGCACTGTCCCTCGCACATGCTGCACCATCGAATACTCTGACCCATAAATCCACGCCTGATCGCCTGATCCCACAGGCCCCGTTGTAACTTCATTGTGGATCACAAGTCCGGGAATTTCCGGTTCTTGCCGTACGATCGTAGCTGGCTCCCCTTCTTTCCCCGGCTTAAACGTCAATGTGTAGCTATTTTCATGAAAAGAAAGGGCGCATGCTCCTGCGCCGTAATAATTTCCCAAATCTCCCCATTGCCAGCTTGCCGGTGCAAGCGCTTTTTCCCACCGCGAGGCATCTCCGATCACTTCCCCTTGAATTTTCTTCACTCCCAATTTCTGAATCGCCTCAATCCAAGTCTCGATTTGTTTGTCCCAGGCAAGCGCAACTCTCTCTGAACCCAGACACGGATCTCCTCCCCCACGAATATAAAGGTTTCCATGCAACGTTCCCCCTTCAATCACTCCATCGTATTCCAAATCCGTCTGGAATCTCATCTCAGGCCCCAAGATCTGTAAAGCCACCGCCGTCGTAATCGCCTTTACGCACGAGGCCGGCACCATGCTCTTATCGCTCTGCTGATCCACAATCACTTCACCGGTCTTGGTATTGATCGCGTAAGCGCTGACCAGTGCTTTATTCCATGAGGGATCGTCTATCATTAACGCATTAGCAAACCCACAAACGGGAAGCATTGCCGAAACAAAATATCGAAAAAGTGTTGCCATTGAGACCTCCATTGCTTGCGACCATCAGTTTCCTTTATTGGGAAAAAAACTGCCAATAGAATGTGCACCAAAGAGAAAAACCAGAAAAACACGCATTTAAAAAAATAATGCGTTTATAATTAACTAGTTATGCACTTCTGACAAATGCAAGATTCAATCTTGCATTTGTCAAGCCGTCAACAATTATTGAGGATTTGATTGATCAATTCGATGAGATAGAGTGGACAATTGAGTAAATCCCCATCTTTTTTCAAATTCATGGGAGAGGTCCGAATGAGGAGTGTGGGTGGTAAAGCTCTCCATGACATCCTGACCGGAAGCCCTCAAAAGCCTCTGGAAAGCAAAAGAAAAAAATCATAGTTTTTTTGCGAGACAATGAAAGGTACGGGCGGGATTTTGGTTCATGGTCTTGAAATCAAACTGCTCGAACCACTGGATATCAAAGGCTCGAAGTAAATCCAAAATCACTTGTGAAGTATAGTGGCGCACCGTGAGATTTTCAGCAGTAGTATAGATGCCCCAAGCGCCGAATTGCTCTTGTCCTTTCTGATACCTCTCTTGATATCTTTCATGATCACAGACCAAAAAATCAGTCATGTACAAAACAGCTCCCTGCTTGAGAATCCGAGAGATTTCCTCAATGAGAGAATGAAGTTCTTGGTCTTTAGTAATGCAACAGAGCACTGTTGACATCAAGATGGCATCAGCAGATTGATTTTTCAGTGGAATGACACCATTTTGCTCTAGGAGCCTCAAATCGAGATCGGGATTTTCTTCTTTTCCTCGCTCGATCATATTGGAAGCAAAGTCAAATCCAACAAGCTTCTCATAACCGGCATCTTTGAGCATCCTCAGCATGCGGCCATAGCCACAGCCGTATTCGACAATCATGCCCTCTTTGGACAAAAAGGGAGAGAGCTTCTCTAGATACAGAGGATCTTCAAAGACTTTTTTAGACCCGATTTCGTTCCAATACTGCTGTGCTTGCATGACAATCTCCTGGGTTGAAGATCTTACAAACTAAAAGAGCCGTAGGATGAGCGTATTTTTCTTGACACCACTGATATTTCTCAAGAATTTTCGAGGGAATTGATTCAAGAGTTGAACAAGGTGTGAACCCCATCTGTTCATAGAATGGAACAAGGTGCTGAAACGGAATGCAATAGACTGTTTGAGCAGGCTTTGCATGGGAAAGAAGAAACTGGACAATTTCTCGGGCGATTCCCTTTCCCCGGAACTCTTCAAAAACAAACATGCCTCCCAGCTCTAGATTTGTTTCATCGATTCTGACCAGTCTTCCCAGTCCGGCTTTCTGTCCTTGAAATTCAGCAACGGCAATGGTCTCATGCTCAAAATTAGAATGAACAAATTCCACCTGGTCATAACAGTGATTGATCCAGCCTATTTCAGGCTTCAATGCAATGCGTATGTCAATTTTGTCTGCCATCATCCACCGAGCCTCCCCATGGTTTAAACCTTAGCCGGGTAGAGGGTTTGCAATTGCTGTTTTTTCTCTTCCGCAGTGGAAGACCAATCCCATTCCAGCCGTAGAGAACATAAGACCCGTTTAAATAGTTCGGCATATTGGTCAAATTCGTCTTTGCGGGAACCGACAATGAGCGTATAAGCAACACCCTCTTTAACAATCAAAAGCTGATGAAGTAGTGCTCCCCCCTGTTGATCTGGCTCAACCGCTTCAAGCAAAATTCCAGGATCTTTTGAAGGCGTAAAAGGGCCTAGCACTTTTGCAGTCCAGCCCAATTTTTGATACTGCGTGAGGAGTTCATTTTTGTAATTCTCTAAGCTTTCTGAGTAGTTTTGTTCGGTAAAAACGATCCACTGTCTTATGATTCCATTTTCAGAACGATGGAAACAAAATTCAACATCTGGTCGCGATATACTGACCGAATTCCATCCAGGAGGTTGATAGAAAGGCGGTTTTGGTTGACATGCAAGATCGGACAAGCCTGAGACGATCCGGAAAGTCAAAAAACTGAAAACTGGGAGTGGTTTAAACATATAGATCGCCACGAGAAGGCCCAAAGGGATGCTTAAAATACACGTTTTTGCTAAGAGTTTCTGTGAATCCGTGAGCCAGGAGCTTTTCTTGATTATCCTTAAGAACAAGGCAACGCAAATCTCAACAACAGCCAGACCACACCCAATCATGGCTCCCTGCTGGAAAGTCATTGTGGAAGACATCCAGGTCCAGTTGGCGATTTTTCTGCCCTTTAAAAGATTTGCAGCCAAGCCACACCCCAGCCCCGACAAAGCAAAGGATCCAGCTCGGAGCAGATAAACCGACCCTATCATAAAAAAAACTCCTTTCGATCGCGGTGTGGTGATGAAGAAAAAGGCCGATTATAATAGACCCGGTCGATTCTTTAGAATCAAAACCTCATGGTTGTACGATTACAAAAAATTTGGTGACAACCTTATAATTGAACAAAGCGGGCCAAATGTAACAACTGTAGCGAAAAAATTGACTTTGACCCCTTTTCTAGCTTAGAATGTCCCTATGCAAACACCTGCTTACCATGAATACGAAGAATTTAGGAACCGCTCCGCCAAGCTAGCGGAAATCCGTGCATTAGGGATCGATCCTTACCCAGCTAAGTTCACGCCAACGCAGACCGCCCATGCTCTGCTGCACAAATATGAAGCGCGCGAGATCGGCGGCAGTGAAGAGGCCGAAGCGGGCAAAACCGAGCACGTGACAGTAGCTGGCCGCCTTGTTCTTTTCCGGGCCATGGGGAAAAATGTGTTTGCCCATCTTCAAGATCCAACCGGCCGCATCCAGCTGATGTTCAACCGCGATCAAACGCACGTTGAAGGTCTCCCGGCTTCTCCGGAACTGACACCCATCAAATTCATTGAGAAAAAAATTGACTTGGGCGACATCATCGGTGTCGAAGGGCACCTCTTCCGCACCCATACGGGAGAATTGACTGTTTACGTCAAAAAACTCACGCTCCTGTGCAAAACCCTCCTCCCTCTCCCTGATAAGCACGCGGGGCTGACTGACAAAGGCATCCGGTACCGGAAACGGTGGCTCGATCTCATTACCCACCAAAATGTTGCTGACGCGTTCCGCCTCCGCAGTCGAATCTTGCATCTCATTCGCCAGTACTGCGATCAATCAGCTTTTATGGAAGTCGAGACGCCGATCTTGCAAAACATCTACGGCGGAGCAGCGGCACGGCCGTTCACAACAGAGCTCCACGCCCAGCACCAGACGATGTTCCTCCGAATCTCTCTGGAGATTTCTTTGAAAAAGCTTCTCGTCGGCGGTATGGAAAGGATCTATGAAATCTCTAAGGTTTTCCGCAATGAAGGGATAGATCGGACCCATAATCCTGAATTCACCATGCTCGAAGCGTATGCCGCCTATTGGGATTACAACGACATGATGGTGTTCACTGAAAAGCTTTTTGAAAAGATCGCTCTCGAACTTTTTGGCAAAACCAACATCACACTTCACCGAGAAGGAACCGATTATAACATTGATCTGAAAGCTCCTTGGAAAAGGATGAGCATGAAAGAAGCCGTCCGCCACTATGGTAAAATCAACGTCGACGATTTGTCCGATGACCAAATGAGAAAAATCCTCCTTGAAAAAGAACACGATCCGAAAGAGATCAAGGCGGCTCCTCGCGGTATCCTCATCGCAAAACTCTTTGAAGAGTTTGCCGAAGAACATCTCATTCAGCCGCACCACATCATTGACCATCCGATCGAAACCACGCCGCTATGCAAACTCCACCGTGATCCAAAACTTCGCAAAGCAGGGATTGTCGAGCGGTTTGAAAGCTTTATCCTCGGCAGCGAGATGTGCAATGCCTACACCGAGCTCAACGATCCCGAGCTCCAACGCCAGCTCTTAGTTCAGCAAAATGAAAAAAAAGAGGCCGGCGATGAAGAAGCTCATCCTCTTGATGAAGACTTTGTCGAAGCGATCTGCCAAGGCATGCCGCCAGCGGGTGGACTTGGCATCGGCATCGACCGCCTCGTCATGCTCTTTACGCAGGCTCCTTCGATCCGCGATGTCCTTTTCTTCCCGATTATGCGCACCGATGAAGGTGGACCTGCTGTCAAACAATCTACCCAGGGCCTCTTCAGTATCGATCCAGCTATTATCGCTTCCTACCCTCACGCGAAAATGGGTGTCTTGGTCTGCAAAGGACTCAATAACGAAGGCCGCTTCCCTGAAATCGAAGCGCTACTACGCTCGACCGAAGAAGAAGTCCGGCAAAAATACACCGTTGAAGGCATCGCAACACTGCCTAAAATCGCTGATTGGAGAGAAGCGTACCGCAAGTTCGGATTCTCACCTTCAGCCCACCGCAGCTCCATTGAAGCGCTTCTCCGCAGAGTCCTCCAAGGCAAACAGCTCCCCTCCATCAGCCCGATTGTCGATCTCTACAACATTGTCTCTTTGCAGTATGTTCTCACTGCCGGCGGTGATGATCTCGATAAAGTTGAAGGCGGCATTACACTCACAATTGCTGACGGCTCTGAGCTTTTCATCATGCTCGGGACTGATAAACCCGAACCGATCAAAAAAGGCGAGGTGATCTACCGAGATGATAAAGAAGTCCTCTGTCGCTCGTGGAACTATCGCGAATGTGAGAAGACCAAGATCACTCCTTCCACTAAAAACGTCTGCCTTGTCCTAGAAG
>DATAHB010000140.1:0-2869 GCA_036263375.1 Rhabdochlamydiaceae bacterium
CTTGATTGGTGTTTTTCCCATCTAAACTTCTGAGGCCGCGCTCTTCTAAGTCAATTTGTCTGTCTTTTGAGGAGCCGCCTGAAAAATCGCCAAGCGCTAGAATACGAAAAGGCAAATCGACGACTGCCGGTTCACCTTGGACTTCTGTTTTATAGGTTAATGTGATTCTAGACTTAGGTGTTTCGTCTTGTACAGCCATACTCATTGTCCTCTTTGATTATATAAGTGTGCTAAAAAATTCGCGAATCGAAGGATGATCAACTGCGGACGTTGATGCTTTGATCAAGAGATCCTCCTTAGCTTTCAAAGATTTTAGATTGAGAATTATTTTTTGAAAAGAAATTTCGATGAACTCGGATTTCGTAATTGCCTAAATCTATCGAAGGTCATAACCTATTTTTAAAGAAAGCATTATGGCACAACAAGCGCGCATTATATCGATCGTTTTTTTAGCAATGCTATGTATCAGCGCTTGCAAGTGCGGTCAAAAAAGACCCCCTCCACCAGTTCCTGTTCAAGCCCAGGCTCAAAATCCAGCTTCCATTGTCCAAGCTCTGCCCTTGGAAGAACGCGTTACCATTCAATATCCCGAGGTTTTTTGGCTTGCCCAAGCTGAGGCAACAGAAGAAAGCCACGCCACCACAGAGAACTCTTTTTCGCAAAAGAGAGAGTTTCACCGCGCGCTTTTGTCGCTTCATAGTTTGAGATTGATCCTCGATGGAAGCGATAAAGCCTATCAAGAATGGACAGCAGCGCAGCTAGAGAGCGACAAACTTTCGCGGGCAAGTTTCAACTCACTCCATGAACAAGGTAGGAGCCTCTTAGCCTCCAACTATCAAGGGCTTTCATCCGCTCAGATCCAGCAAGCCATGGAAACCATGATTGTTTTAGGAGAAATAGGGAAAAGTGAAAAAGGCAAAACATTGTTTAAACACCACGCAGTGATGGCAACCGACCCTGAAGAATTTTATGAACAAGCCATTACCGTCCTCAAAAACAATCCCCGTTTATCCCGTTCTTTTTCTCGGCTCCCCTACACTGCAAAACAACTCCTGCAAAAAACGGCGAATCTCGTCCATTGCCAGCAGCTACTTCAGCTTGAAGCCACCCCTTCTTTGTTTACTAAACTCAAAGCCAGCAACCTTGCCGCCACAGATCCTATCGCTCTCTCTTTTGCTTTTTTTGTTGAGACCTGTAAATTTGCAGGCACTTTAGGGCATGTCAATAACCTCTCTTCTCTTGTTTATACCGAACAAGCGCATCAGACAATGCAGAGAGTCGCCAAAGCCTGTTATCTGCTTGCCGATCCGATGATAACTGAATTCGATGCTTATAATAGTTTAAAATAGGAGAAAGTATGCTTGCCCCTTTTTCAGAAGCCGCCACAACGCTTGCTCTAGGCACCTACGAACATTACAAAGGCAACCGGTATGAAGTGATCGGTATTGGACGCCATAGCGAGACTCATAAGGAGATGGTCATCTATCGAGCTCTATATGGAGCAAACGATTTTTGGATCCGGCCTCTAAGTTCTTTCCTTGAAGTGGTTGAATGGGAAGGGCAGACTGTCCCTCGTTTCAAGTTGATTTAGAGAGCGTCTTCAAATCAACGAAGCCTTAATTTGAAGACACACTCTCAGAAGGTATACTCAACAGTTACAACAGCCGAAGCGAAATTCAGCGCGTTTCTTCCCCAGACCGAGAACCAGGTCCCCACTAAAAAGTTCAGATTTTCATTCGGGTTGTACTCAAGCGCCGGAGATAGGCTCAACTGATCATTAAAGGGCCCTCCCATCGTTGCAGCAACACTAGGAGAAGGTCCCCCCATCGCTGCAGCACTACCCGGAGAGCTAAATCCAGAGCGGCCTGAAAACGTTGTCTTCCGGTTGTAGACATAGACAACATCCAACGCCGCGACCCATTTTTGCGTGAAGCTATACTCATATCCGAAATCGCCCTGAAACTGATTGCCCGGACGGACCTTGCCCCGTGTCCCAGTTCCACCCCCATACGCATTGTATCCTTTCACGGAAACAAGCGCCGGCAGCGTATAGTTGAAAGAGACCCGAAAATTCATCGGATGGAGGGTGAGCCACCAGACGACTTTGGAGAGGTTCAAGCTGAGCGTTGTGTTATACGATCCTGCCCCTGTCGCATCGGTGCCGTCTTTCTTTGGATTTAACTTCTGATATCTTCCTGAAGGGAACGTTTCACTGATCCCGAACAAGATTGCCGGACGATAAGGCCCCTCATGGAGCAGCCCAAAGCCAAGCCCCACCTTCGAATCTCCCCAAAAACCCGTATACTGCTTCTTCGCTTGATTCCAAACCCCTTGGAAACTAAAACTCAGGTCCATCCAGGGCAAGATCCCGATCAACACGGGGAAGATCGGGTTAAACGTATGTGTATTCGAGATCTTATGCGAATGGCCATGCTCATCGAACTTCGCATAATTGTTGATATAAAAGAGATACGGCTGGATGTTCACGTATCCCGGCGTCAGAATATGCGCTGAAGGCGTGAGGAGCGGACCCGCATACCACGGGTTGAACATCTTCTGTGCCTCTGCGAACTCTTTCTCCGCATCTACCACTTGCTTTTCAACCACTTCCGGAGGAGGAGGATTATCCTCAAGCGGCTCATCTGCAAATAAACTTAAACCAAGCAACGGTCCCAACAACCAAAATTTCTTCATAAGCATTATTTGTAAGCGATTGAACAAAAAAATTAAAGCATTTGTTGTTGGAAAAAACAACGCCAGAAAATATATAGAAATCAGAGAGAGGAAATTATGAACCTATCCCTTAATGCGAAAAGTTCTCTTTTTGCATCTTTTTCCGCATCTTCTAAAGCCGCTTCTTGGCCTACTT
>DATAHB010000141.1:0-14510 GCA_036263375.1 Rhabdochlamydiaceae bacterium
GCTGGATTTAAATTTCTTGAGCGAATCAGCCAAACGGTGCCAGTTCCCTTCGTCGTTTGATTCGACTCCAACTATTGATACCCTGAGTCTCGCCCGCCTCTATGGAGAAAGCCCGACCAACTCTTTAGAAAAGCTGCGCGAACATTTCAATATTGAGCCCGAAGGCGCCCACCGAGCCATGAGTGACGTCACGGTCAATATCAGCGTCTTTAAATACTTGGCCCAGAGCTTTAAAACGACAGAGCAACTTTTAGAACGTTTAAAAAAACCAATCTTGCTCAAAACAATGCCGCTTGGAAAATACAAAGGCCGCCCTTTTAACGAGATCTCTCTTGAATATCTTCAGTGGGCCTCGCATGCCGACTTCGATCAAGACCTGCTGTTTTCTGTCCGCACAGAATTGCAGAAGAGAAAAAAAGGAGACCGCTTCCTCGAAGCAACAAATCCGTTTTCTCAATTGTGAACCTACCCTAATAAATTTCATCATGATCTTTTTGAGAAAACTATCGCGTTTTGTATACTCAAATTAATGAAACTGACCATTCAAGATCTGGTGCTTGCAGGAAAAAAAGTTCTCATTCGCGTCGATTTCAACGCTCCGCTCAATAAAGACGGAACGATTGCAGATGACACGCGGATCAAGGAATCGATTCCGACTATCCAGCACGCCTTGCAACAAGGCGCTGCTGTTATTCTCATGAGCCATTTAGGGCGTCCTAAATCAAAAAAGGACGTTCAATACTCTCTAGGCATTTGCGCTAAAAAACTCTCCCAACTCATTTCAGCACCTGTTTTGTTTGCAACCGATTGCCTTGGAAAAGATGTCGAAAAAATGGTCCAAGATTTAAAAGGTGGCCAAGTTCTGCTGTTAGAAAATTTACGGTTTTATCCTGCGGAAGAAGATCCTTCTTTAGATCCTAACTTTGCCAAAG
The DNA here is from genome assembly GCA_036263375.1 of Rhabdochlamydiaceae bacterium. GTDB lineage: Bacteria > Chlamydiota > Chlamydiia > Chlamydiales > Rhabdochlamydiaceae > PALSA-1444. Next base: position 933 of record DATAHB010000141.1, read on the forward strand.
AGCTTTCCAAATTCGGTGACTTCTATGTGAATGACGCCTTTGGAACAGCCCATCGAAACCATTCATCAACTGCCGTCATCGCTCAATATTTTCCCGGGAAAGCGGCCATGGGCCTCTTGATGCAAAAAGAAATCCAGCATCTGGAGCCACTGCTGAAAAAACCGGCCCATCCTTTCTTCGTACTTATCGGCGGAGCTAAAGTCTCGACCAAGATCGGCGTCTTAAAATCGTTTTTGAAAAAAGTCGATGCACTCTTCATCGGCGGAGGCATGGCCTTTAGCTTTTTCAAAGCTCAAGGATTAGAGATCGGCAATTCGATTTTCGAAGAAACGTCTCTTTTAGAAGCTGAGAATCTCTTAAAGGAGTGCCAGACAAAAAAAATTCCGCTCCACCTTCCCACTGATATTGTCATTGCCGACGGGTTCCGCAATGATGCAACATTCAAAACTGTGCCGATTTCGAAAGGCATCCCCAAAGGATGGATGGGCATGGACATCGGTCCTGAGACAATTTCGGTGTGGTCGAGCGATTTTCAAAAAGCCGCTACGTTATTTTGGAACGGTCCCGTCGGAGTCTTTGAATTTCCCCATTTTGCACGTGGAACCCAGGAAATGGCAAAAGCGATCTCTAGCTTAAATGCCAACACGATTGTCGGGGGAGGAGACTCTGTCGCTGCCATTAATCAACTCGGATTAAGCGAAAAATTTAAACATGTCTCAACCGGCGGCGGCGCCTCTCTGGAGTACCTCGAACTGGGTAAACTCCCCGGCATCGAAGCTTTATCGGATAAACTTTCATAAAGATATTTTGTATCATTGAAGACAGCCAAAAAGAGGAGCAGCGCTTCCTCCCAGCCCTAAAGAACTAGGTTTCCGCGCTGTCATTAGGATGAAACCTTTTTGGGTATACATATTTTCAAGCTTTGTCGCTATTAAATATGTCAACCAACTAATACCAACTAATATTTGAATATTGAAAAAATTGAACTCCAGCTTATAAACTCCTTCCCCTTAATAAGGAGCCGTGCATGGCAAATTCCACGAATCTAGTCAATTTTAACGTTAATTTTAAGTTTGTTAACCTCAAAAACACGTTATGTTTGTTTTCTGCTTTAGTGAATATTCCTACAAAAGCGTGGACAAATGCAAATTATGGCGGAGATACTTCCTGGGCCAGTAGGGCTCTTTTGCCTGATCAAGAATTTATCCAGATGGTGGTCCATCAAGTTAAAAACACCCATTTTACAACAAATAATACAACCTGTTCCATTTCTCTCGAAACGCTCCTATCGCCGCCTTTAGACTGCTGCCCTTCACCCCAAATCCAACACCTAACTATCATCGCACAAATGCTTTACCGCTCTTATAGGATCGAGATTAAACAGGTAGATAGCATCGAATCCCCCAAAATGATGACAGTATCTTGGCATCGGGATCATCCGTTTTTGAATCCTCCTTCACCCTATCTGATCAAATCGAGAAAGGAGGGATTTCGAACGGATTGTACATTGAAATTCGGCACAAAGCTTTTTCCCGCTCATGGGACCGTTCTTGCGGCTAAGTCTCTCTACTTTGAGACAATGTTCAAAAGTAGCGAATGCCAAGAAGCTCAGCTGGGCGCCGTCATTCCAATCATCATGGACGGGGTCGAAGAAAAGAACGTTGAGATGCTGCTCGACTATTTTTACACAGGGGATCTGGATTTAAAACAAGCTTCTATTCAGCAAATTGACATCTTAGTCCATTTCTCTTCGTATTTTGCTCTGCCCCATCTAGAAAGTCTCTGTATCGTCCATCTATGCACAAGTGTCAATGCTGATAATTTGAAAGAGTATATTAAACTTGCCAGACATTACGAGCATGAAGAATTGGAGTCTGCTCTCGTTGAACACGTCCAAAATGAAGTCACTCCTGACAACATTGAGTCACTCCTCCTACTAGCAACAACTAAAAAACTCGAGGATTTATCCAAGGTCTGTATTGCTGGGATCGAAAAGCAAATTAAAGAAATTGACTATGAGCCTTGCGGATTCGGGGGAAGTCTCCATGTAGAGAAGTTTAAAAAATTTCTCGATGCCTCTATCACATGCAAGTCCAGCTCCATGGTCTCTGCAATTGTAACCCATATACGAAAAGTCCTTAATCACCCAGGTTATGGAGCCCACGTGGAAAAGCTCATTGCATATCTAGATCTTGCCTGTGAATACCAGCCGAAGTTCGATTGGCTACCCACAAATGAGATCCACATTCTGAAAGATAACCTGTATCAAGAGGTGATCGAATCTCTCAAACGAAGAGACACAGAAGACTACGAAAAGTATTTCAGCTGGATCCATATGGCAAATTGCCTTGCAGTCGCTAAACTATATCAGTTTGAAGAGATCACAAACATCTGCCTGCCTATGATGCAAAAACAACTCCAGAAAAGCCTCGATAACCCCAAAATCTTTGATCTCGTTAAAGGCTGTCTTAAAATCGCAGAAGAATTTCAACATCCAGTATTGAGAACTCTCTGTGAAAATATCTTATTAACCAAAATACAGCTAGCCGATAGCTACAACAGAATTTTCACCCTTGCTAAAGAATTTGACCTGACCAAAGTGAAAGAGGCATGTGAGAACTTGAAGCAATAAACTTTCGAGATCACAAAATTCATTCATACCGAACGCACGCTTTTTCAATGGTTGTTCATTTTTGATAACCTCATCCATGGACGCGTATTAGTCTTAGATAATTCTGCGCAAATCACGCAAAAAGACATAAGGTCTACTCAGAAGCGATGGCTCATTTTCCTATCATTGCCCATGGAAACGTGAAAAAGGTCCTCATCGATGAACCGGTGTTTCAGGTAAGAATCCACCCACTTGCATATTCCACATTTGGGCATATAGACCGTTCTTGCTCATGAGAGCAGCGTGTGTTCCTTCTTCCACAATCTTCCCTTTATCAAAAACCAAAATACGATCCATCCGAGAAAGTGTTGAAAGACGATGAGCGATCACAATGGTTGTTCTGCCCTGCATAAGCTTCGACAAGCTATCCTGAATATATTTCTCCGTTACAGAGTCCAAAGAGGAAGTCGCTTCATCCAAAATGAGAATAGGCGCATCAACCAAAATTGCTCTAGCAATTGCAATTCTTTGTTTTTCACCTCCAGAGAGCTTGGTTCCCCTTTCGCCTACTTTTGCTTCATAGCCGGCTGGAATATTCTGAATGAATTCATCGCAGTGCGCTAGCTCGGCAGCGGCAAAGATCTCTTCTTCTGTTGCTTCAGGTTTTCCGTAAGAGATATTTTCACGCAGCGTTCTGTGAAAGAGCACGGGGTCTTGAGGAATCAAAGCAATTTGACGCCGTAAAGACCCCAGTGTAATATCGGCTATATTCTGCCCATCAATAAGAATCTTTCCGCCATGCAGAGGGAAAAATCGTAGAATGAGGCTAATAAAAGTCGACTTTCCAGCTCCTGTAAAACCAACCAGTCCGACTTTTTCCCCTCCACGGATATGAGCTTGTTTGTTGGAGAAGAGTTTTTTCTCCCCGTAATGGAATGAGACATTTTCAAAAATGATTTCTCCGTCTTGGATCTTTAATTTTTTGGCGCCGGGCTTATCTCCCATGTCTTGCGGATCCAGCATCACAACATAGGCCTGTTTTGCGATGCCAAAGGCCTGGAAGAAATACGGCAAAGCTCCACCAAGGGCCCACATGACGGCTGAAATGTTCCACGTCGTGCTGAAGACCTGAGCGACTTCTCCTGTTGTGATTTGGTTCTGAAGCCATAAATAGATGACGACTCCATTGATTCCAAAGAAGCAGAGAGTGATATAGAAGAACGACGTGACACTGCGCATTTTTTCGACATATCTTCTGGCCGAAACATTGGTTCTCTCTTCTTCGTTTTGATAGGGGACTAATGCACTTTTTTCGAATCTAAACCGATAGAAGAGATTAACGGCAAAATAGTTGGTCAGACTATCGACGATTTTCCCCAAAAGCGTACTACGAGATTCCCCATGCCGATGTTCATACAAGTCGCAGGTCTTGCTGAACATGAGGCAGATGCCCAAATGCACGACAATCCATACAATCAAAATTCCAGCGAGAATGGGATGGACGAACCAAAGAAAAATCGCTCCAAAAAGAGCCATAGCAATCGAGGAAATAATAGGCCAAAACAGCTGTTGAATAATCGATTCAACTGCGCTCGTCATATCTGTTATTTTATTCGCTAAACTCCCGGCAAACCGTTCATTGAAATAGCGAGGAGAATGCTCCTGAATATGGTCAAACATCGTCATGCGAATGTCCGCTTGCAACCTAGGGACGGCTTTTGCCATGAGGAAACCCATCGCACGCGAATTGATTTCAATAAAAACAATCAGGCAAATGCTGATGATAATCGGCGTTTGCAGCAATTCCCAAGCCTCTGCACGACTTGCTTCATGTTGAGTGAAAACATCAATCACCCACCGTAAAATAAATGGCCATAGCAAAGAATCGAACGTATTTACACAGTCCTGGATGAAAATAGAAAAGAATGTCCACTTTTGCTTCCGGACGAATTTCCAAAAGAAGCCAATGAGTTCTTTGTATGAGACGATTTTGGAAGTCATAGCGCTTTTACTAACCAAAGGATTAAGTCGTCATCTAGTAGATAAGGCTGACCTGGAGTCGTGGGTTGGCCTCTATAAGTGATGCCATTGCCTTCAGGAGTATACCCAAGTTGAAAAAAAAGCTGTTGCGCTGGGCCATAATCGCGGTATAGCCCAACTCCAATCCCTATTTCCTTGTAACCTTCTTGACTTGCAAGGGATTCAATCCATTTAATCAATGCTGTACCGAGTCCTTTTCTTCTATGATCTTCATCGATCCAAATGGCGTTGATTTCAGGAATATTCCTTTGTGCAAAAAAAGGACACTCCGGTTTTCTGAGCAAGCTGCCATAACCCAGGATTTCATTGTTAGTTTCTATGACCGCGACGGTACGAATCTTGCCTTCCTGCTCCTGATAATACGTGTTCCAAAGAATTTTCGTCTTTTCTGCTGTGGCCCACGGGAAAGAATACCGACTGACTATTTTGGGAATATCGGTTTCGATTAGAGGACGTATGAGAAAAGTTTTGGCTGCAGGGTTTCTCATTTCATTCACGCCATGGTAATTTCATCTCATCGCCATTCATATTGCGGATTTTAGAGTCGACTCCTAAGACAAGAATTTGATCGGTAGGTTCGTCACCGATGTTGATAAGTTGATGCGGAATATTTGCAGGACAGATGAGCGTTGCTGGTGCGATACAATCAAATTCTTGATCTCCGATGACCGCACGGATTTTGCCTTTTAGAACAATGAAAACTTCTTCTGTTTCATGCACATGTAGAGGGGTTTTGGATCCAACAGCAACACTAGCACGCCAAACTTCGAATTCTTTGGCTCCCATGGACTTGGTTGCGAGTCCCTTTTGGAAGTTCCCGTGCATCGAATATTGTTTAATGTCATCATGAGGATGTACCCATGTCCCTTCAGAAAAAAGGGATGCGGCAGTAAACAGACTTGTGAAAAAAAGCTTATTTTTCATGTATTGAAGAGCCCACTCTCTCTGGAGAAACCATTCTATAGAGGAGAATTCTAAAAAACAATAGAATGAGGTGAACTTGTTCGATCCTTCCAGTTAAACCTGTTTAAGACACTGTTACTTTATTATCGGAAAGCTTGATTTCATGCTGCTGAGGATACCAAGCTGGAGTTGCGGAAAGGATTATGGTCATATTTCCTTCCCAGTAGAATTTTTCTCCATATGGAATGTAAACCACATCGCCAACAGAGAGATTGACCTGTCCAATATCTGTAACTAGTTTGCCCGACCCTTTTAAGATGTAGCCCATTTCACTGCACTTATGATTGACGGCATACCCTTCATCCGGATATCTGCGTCTGATTTGAGCCACCCCAATATTCATTTCCGCGTTTTTCATGGGATATTCGTACACGGTGCAGTTCGGAGAATTTATATGTTTTTCAGCAGATTCGTGGCTTACATGCTCCATTATTGATCCATCTTTGTGAGGCATACTCTCTCACAGCATCATTTCAGGTCTAGAGAATTTGCAAAAGCCATCATTTGACTAAATAAGATCGTTCATTGAAATTCCCACAATTCGTACAATGCTTTGGTCAGGAGATCTTATGAAAATTCGATATGGACTTGCTTTGGTTGCGATTTTAGGCGCCGCTTATCTATTTTTCTTTACTCCTCAAGCAGAAAAGACTCAAAAAACTGAATTGCTCAGCCTTCTTAAACCTCTTGACATCCACCCAGCCTCAACAGGCATTCCAGGGATCGACTCCATCTACTGCATCAACCTCGATGTCAGAAAGGACAAATGGGAGCAAATGCAAAAGCGGTGTTCTGACCAGGGACTGCAGGTCCATCGAATGCCTGCAATTAACGGATGGGAAGAGTTGACGCGTCAACAGGTCAAAGAAATCCAAAAACCTTATAAAGCTTCTTTAAACAAGGGGCGAGCCGGATGCCTCTTAAGCCATTTGTCGGTGCTGAAAGATGCCGAGAAAAGAAATTTTAATTGCATCATGGTCTTAGAGGATGATGTGAGTTTCCTAGGCGAGATGAAACAAGTTTCTGCCTATCTGAAGAAACTTTCATCCGTCGATCCTGAATGGGACATTTTATTTTTAGACCATTGGACATTAGCAAAACATTTAGATAACAGGCCTCCAGAAAATCGGCCCTCTTCAAAGATGTCCGAGATCATTAAAAAACCGCAAGAACTAATCAAAGGGGCCCCTTTTCAGCGGACATATTACAGGCACGGAGCGTATGCGATGATCGTTTCTAAAAAAGGAGTTCAAAAAATCAATAGCCACTTTGCCGAAAACCCTGTCTTTTTTGCGTATGATTTGGAATATAACCACATCACTAACATCAAAATGTACGAGACCGACAAAGAATTTGTCTCTGTCGATTTGCAAATATCTGATACTTCAACGAAGCCTAAGCTTTAACCCCAATATAAATAAGCTCCGCCGGCGGCAAGGACGGCACCTGGAATCGCCGGAAGCCCGCCGAAAAGCAGGATAGCGCCAGCGACACAACAGCCATTGACAATCAGCGCACCGATAGGTGTGGCGACTATGCTCCAAAAAATAAAGCTGATCGTGCTTGTCAGAAGAACTAGACCAAAATGGTCCAAAGAAACACTGACCAGTTTCGATAGCCCAGATCCCGCTCCATAAAGGGTAAAGAGAACCCCGACCGCTATAATCACGACTCCTGCAATCTTTCTGATATCTTTTCCAGACGGTCCAGAGAAGTCTCTTGAATCGTAAGGTCTTAATCTATCATTTGTGGGGCTTGTTCTATGCATAAACCCTCCGTTTTTAGAAATGAATATAGAACTTCTTGAAATTTCATTTCAAAAAAAATTGCCTACTTGAACAATAAAAAATTTACTTTTATGACTATAAGCAGCCGAGAAATCTGTAATTTTTGGTTGTCTTTTAGATACCGCCGCTATAGAATATGGGCCGATCAACAAAGGGGAGCATGGGCAGCAAGGCATTTGGCGCGTTACGTGCCTTTTTATGGCCTGTATATCGGGGAGAACACAAAAAATTCGTTCCGATGCTCATCATTTCTTTCCTTGTTTGTTTTAATTATTATCTTCTAAGAATCATCAAAGACAGCATCATCGTCACAGCTCCTTCCTCAGGAGCAGAAGCCCTTCCGTATATTAAAGTCTGGGCGATCATGCCCACGGCGTTTTTGATGATGTTCCTCTTCACCCGGCTTTCGAATCTCTTCAATCGCAGAACGATCTTCTATGCGATGATCTGGTTCTATATCGCCTATTTTGTCATTTTTATCTTCTTTTTATACCCTAACCGGGATGTGCTGCACCCTGAAGCATTTGCCGATTATCTCCAGAGCGTCCTGCCTAAAGGATTCAGTGGGCTCATCGCGATTATCCGCAATTGGACCTTTACGACCTTCTACGTGATGGCAGAGATGTGGAGTACGATGATCATGACCGTGCTTTTTTGGGGATTCGCTAATGACGTCACCTCGGTCAAAGATGCCAAACGGTTCTATGGACTCATCGGTGTCGGGACCAACCTTTCCGGAGTCGTTGCCGCTATCCTAGTCCAGAACCTGACAACACATATTTTCAACCCCTCGCTTCCGTTTGGGACTAGTAGCTGGGATCAGTCGTTCACCTTTATGAATTTAATTATTGTCGGAGCAAGCCTTGTGAGCATGGCCCTCTACTGGTGGATGAACCGTCAAGGCCTTGCCTATACCGAGGAGACTCTCAAAGCCCACCGAGAAGCCCCCATCAAGATGGGAATGCGCAAAAGCTTTAAATATCTGGCCAAATCCAAATATTTAATTTGGATTGCTGTTCTAGTGATCACCTTCAATATTGTGATTAACCTGGCCGAAGTTGTCTGGAAAGATCAAGTCAAACAACTCTACCCAACGCCAGATGCCTTTAGTTCCTATATGGGAGGTGTGACCAAATGGATTGCACTCTTAGCTGCCGGCATCTCGCTCTTTGTCTCAGGAAACGTTATTCGGGCCCTTGGGTGGACCAAAAGCGCCTTAATCGCTCCGATTGTGACTTTAGTCACTGGGGCTCTATTCTTTGCAGCGCTGCTTCTTCCTAAAGCGATCCTCATCGAAATCGCCGGCGCCATCGGAACTTCCCCCATTGTAATGGCCGTTTTCCTAGGTTCGCTTCAAAATACGCTGCTCAGAGGAACCAAATATAGCCTTGTCGACCAAACTAAAGAATTAGCTTACATCCCTTTAAGCCAAGAATCGAAGATTAAGGGAAAACTGGCAATTGACGGGTTGGGATCAAGATTAGGGAAATCAGGGGCATCCCTGATGTATCAATTCCTGCTGATCATCTTCGGATCGATTGTGGGCAGCATACACATCATTGCATTCTTGCTCCTGGCGGCAATTATAGGATGGATCTTTGCCGTGAAAATCCTCGGCAAACAGTTTAACCAATTGACAACTGAACAAGCGGCAGCCCCACAAGAAACCGATAAAGACGCTGTTTTGACTACTTCCTAAGCCGCATCTCTGCTGAGCTGATCAATATCTTTAATCGCCTTTTGCAGCATTTTGTCGCTGACTTTCTCGATACGCTCCATATCATTGACAATGTTGCGGATATCTTGGGCGACTTTCATCGGCATTTTCTTTTCATTCGGATAAAGACGCTTTAAGTAGTTCTCAATGTAAACTTTACAACTTGTAAAGGCCGCTGCATAGGCCCCGATGCAGTGGAACTTGGATTGCTCGTCCCGAGCATTTTTCCAATGGTTCCAGCTTTTCATCATTTCTTGGACCGCTGACTTGGCCGCAGAAATGTTAGCCTCTAGTGAAGAATTGTTTTTCATAACCCTCTCTAATTTAAAATCTCATGTAATACAGTAAAGATGCACTGGCAAAACCAACCACAATTAAAAGAGCAGAAAGAAGCGCCAACTTGATCCCCCTTTTTCTGGAGATCCCAAAATCCTTCAGAACAACCCACGAAAGGGTTGCCAGCAAGATATTGACGACCAAGGAAGTTCCATGAGGCAACGTGACGGCTACCCCTAAACAGAGACAGGGAAGCCCAAAAACGGCTGCATAAAGAGAATACCCGGCCCAAGCCGCAAAGACTAAGGCGAGTAAGGCCCATACCTTCCAACGGTTCCAGAAGATTGCAACACCCATCGCCAGGGCAATTTCGAATAGGCTGATGAAGAAAAAGAACCCATGCAGAAGAGGGCTGGGATAGATCATTTTAATTATAGCCGCTGCCATTAAAATAATTATAATAACAACCGCTAATACAACCCGAAACAATAACCCACCACTATTATTCGCCATCATAATTATATAATCGCATAATTATATTTTTAAAAAAATTATTATTTTTAGTTATTTAATCAGAATAGGTAAAATTGGAATAAGTTAGGTCATGGAAATTAGTTTGGAACTTTTTAAGACTCAGTGAGAAACCGTTGAATTGGACAGGAAAATAAAACCGTGCAAAAATCATCGCAAAATTCAAAGATGGACACATGGAATCGTTAATCGAGTGGGTACTAGGACATGCTGAGCATGCGCATTGGTTTATTTTTGGCGCTATTTTACTTGCAGGCTTCAATGTTCCGGTCAGTGCAGATGTCCTAGTCGTCCTTGGCGGTTTCCTTGCGGCGACCGCAGTCCCTCACCATCTATGGCACCTCTATCTGGCGATTTTTGTCGGCTGTTATTTTTCCGCGTGGATTGCTTATTGGTTCGGACGGCTGCTAGGAAAGCGTTTTTGCCGTTATAAGTGGTTTTCTAGGCTCATGCCAATGGAAAGACTAGAAAAAATCCAGCGTTTTTACAGCAAGCACGGCCTTTGGACCCTTCTCCTGGGAAGATTCATCCCATTTGGGATCAGAAACTGCATTTTTATGTCGAGCGGCATGAGCCGGGTCTCTTTCTTGAAGTTTGCGCTGTGGGACCTGCTAGCCTGTTTTACCTGGACTTCGGTCTCATTCTACTGTTTCTATATACTGGGCCAAAATTTCCACCTTCTGTTTGGCCATCTAAAGACACTCAATCTAGTGATATTTTTAGCTTTCAGTGTGACGGTAATTGGCTTGATTTGGTATAAGCGAAGGAAAAAAAGAGCTTTAGAAAACATATAAAGACGATGTTTAATTTATCCAACAGCCTGTCCCTTCTTAGGGCACCTCTTGCTCTTCTATTTTTGTTTGAGAGTCCGGCTGTCCGGTTGATCGCGATCCTTTTGGCCATGTTGACCGACTATATTGACGGCTATCTGGCTAGAAAATGGCATACAACGACCCGTTTTGGAGCTGTTTTAGATCCTGCCATGGATAAATTCTTTGTCTTCTTCTGCCTAGGCGTCTTGGTTTCTGAAGGGAGGCTCCTGCCTTTGCAAGGCCTGATGATGATCTCGAGGGATTTTGCCCTCTGTCTCTTTGGCCTTTACCTGAGCCTCTCAGGACTGTGGCCGAGTTATGAGTTCCGGGCCATCCGATGGGGTAAGATCACGACAGCCCTGCAATTTGTTGTGCTCATTGCGTTGACATGGGGTTTCCATATCCCAGGGTATCTTTACGCCGCTTTTGTTGTTTTTGCAACACTGGCCTTGATAGAACTCTTTCAGTTTAAAAAGTCTGCTTCCACGACATGAAGTTCATAGTGGGAAGAGCAAACGGAATCTCTTTTTCTGCCAAAATCGCTTGGACTTTCAAGAGCAATTGCTGCTGAAATTGATTGAACTTTTCGTTATCGGTAATCGTCGAATACGCCTCAATCTCCACCTCACAGGCGTAATCTCCAAACGTCTTTAAAAAGACATGCGTAGGAAAGTGATTATCTATCGTTTCCGTCCGGCTGATCATTTCCCGGATCTTGGGGATCGCATCGGAAATCTTCTCAATAGACGTTAAGGGCAGTTTCAATGTCTGTTTGATCCTCTTATGAGTCATCCGCGTAACATTGACCACCACCATGGTCGAGAAGTAATTATTAGGAAGATAGAGGGCTCTTTTTTCGATATCGCGGATCGAGGTCCGAAACCAGCCGATATCTTCAATTTGCCCCTCAATGTGCTTTTCAGGCAGCAGGATCTGATCTCCTTGGACAAACGGCCTGGTGATCTGAAGAATGATCCCGCTGCAAAAGTTGGCGATGACATCTTTACCGGCAAAACCAATCGACGCTGCGCCGATGCTTCCGAAGGCTAGCAGAGGAGCAATATTGACCCCAAAAGTCTGCAAAGTCACCAGCGTTGTTACAAGTCCAATCGCGAGGGTAATGAGCCGTCCGACCACCCGAACTGTATTGACGTCGACTTTTTTGGCATGTTCAACAATTAAGTTAGTTTCAATCGCATTTTTCCATCGGAAGAATAACCAAACAGAGCAAAGGATAACGGCCGTCTTTCGTACAGCGCCCAAATATTCCATTACGAACGAGAAATGTGAACCGAAATCGAAATGTTTTCCAAAAATTTTAATCAAATAGACGCTATAGAGCGCCCAAAGAAGCGTCGTAACAGGGGGTTTCAAAATTTTAGCACTGCGAAGCCGCCAGTCTTCGCCCTTTTTCTTTCCGGTTAAAGCAATTAGTTTGTTAATGCCACACTGAATTCCGTAAAGGCCTAAGAAGCCTGCGGCGGCTTCAATTAACCAAAAATAATTTGAACTCATGCGATCTCTCAGTTAAATTGAAAACACATTATAGCATAAATCGTTGTCAAAGCACTAGTGTTCTGTTTCAAAAGGCTTTGACGTTTGGGCTCCGTCAAAGCCTTTTGAAACAGAACACTAGCCCAAAATCTCAAGAGAATCTAAGATAAACGAAGAGGAAAAAGATATGAATTTTACACGTGAGTCGATTTTTGTCGGAGCAGTTCGCGCTCTGTGTACGTCTTTAGCAACCATGTTGGGGATTGCAATAGGGATCGGTTTAATTGTCATAGGGCTCACCTTTGTATCAGGAACGCAATACCTTCCTCCCAAATCTGAACCGATGATCATGCCTGATGCCGAAGGAAATCGCACACTGCTCTCCGGAAACTCGCCTGCTATTTTGCGCATCGATCTACGGGGAATCATTGGAATCGGCGATTTAACAAGCGATAAAATTGAAAGCGTCTTGCTCGATTCACGAGAAGATTTTTTACGTGGAGACCGCGTCAAAGCCATTCTGCTGTATATCAATACTCCGGGGGGAGCTGCGGATGATTGCGCGACCATCTATCAGGCACTTGCTCACTATAAAACCAAATACAACATCCCTATCTATGCCTATGTCGATGGAATGTGCGCTTCAGCTGGGATGTATATCGCCTCTGTTGCGGATAAAATCTATACTTCGTCTTCGAGTGTAGTCGGTTCTGTCGGAGTAAGACTTGGACCCATCTTTAACTTTTCAGGCGCGATGGAAAAATACGGCGTTAGCTCTCTCACTCTAACCCAAGGTAAGGACAAAGATGCTCTCAACCCGTTTAGACCCTGGGGACCAGATGAAGATGCCGACTTAAAAGCAATCATGGCTACACTCTACGATCAATTCCTCACCGTTGTGACAACAGCACGTCCTAAGCTCGACAAAGAAAAACTCATCAACGACTACGGAGCTTATGTCTTCATTGCCAAACAAGCGCAGGAACTGGGCTACATTGATGATGGCGATATGGACTACAGCAAGAGCTTGTCTGCACTCGCAGCAGCCGCACAAATTCCCGAACATGACCATTACCAAGTGGTGCAGCTGATTCCTGCTCACCCCTTCCTAAGCAGCTTAGCCCAATCGATGTCTCCACACAAATTGTTGAGATCTCTTGGCCTTTCTTCTCCGTCAAGCAACCCGGAACTGAGTGGAAAAGTGCTATATATGTATGAAGCAACTCTACATCGTTGACGCCGTCAATTTCCTATTTCGGTCGTATTATGCAATAGGGCCGATGACAAACCCCAAAGGAGAGAGCACTAATGCTCTCTTTGGGTTTGTCCGCTCGATCTATAAATTAA
>DATAHB010000142.1:0-8758 GCA_036263375.1 Rhabdochlamydiaceae bacterium
GTGGTCATGCAAGAACTTTCGACAAATCATTTTTTTTCATTGGAGGCTTATTTCCATCGAGAGCTTTTCGAGGGAACCAGCTATGTTTGGGAAGCGCTCCATCGCCTTACCTCTTATCTTCAGGAGCAGGAGCTCGGAAAAATTGAAGTGAAAGTCCCATTGTCGGCACACCTTATCAATCCTGAACTGATTTCGATCGGCGAAGGAACGGTCATCGAACCAGGCGCCTATATTGAAGGCCCAGCCATCATCGGACCTCATAATCAGATTCGTCATGGAGCCTACATCCGAGGCAATGTCATCACCGGGGAAAGATGTGTTATCGGCCATGCGACAGAAATCAAACACTCAATTTTACTCGATCGTGCCAATGCAGCCCATTTTAATTATGTCGGCGATTCGATTTTAGGAAACGATGTCAATTTAGGCGCAGGTGTTAAACTGGCAAATTTCCGTTTAGATCATAAAGATGTGTTCGTTCTCATTCAGGGGCAAAAGATTTCAACCGGGTTGAAAAAAATGGGAGCCATCGTTGGAGATGGAGCTCAACTCGGCTGCAATGCTGTAGCAAATCCTGGTACCCTGATTGGCCCTAAAGCGTTTTGTTACCCATGTGTCAATGTCAAGGGGATTATCCCTTCAAGAGCCATCCACAAAGAGAATATATGAGTATAGCAGAATTACAAAAAACATCGAATTTCTACGCCCATCGTGACAAAATTGAACAAGAAATCGCAAAAAGCATTTTAAGCTTGGGAGAAAAAACGAAACTTAGGGATGCCTGCGAGTATGCTCTTAAAAGCGGCGGCAAGCGGTTCCGCCCATTGCTTGTTCTTTTAGTTGCCGATGCGCTGGGTAACAATTTAAACGTCATTGACGCAGCCCTTTCTGTTGAATTTTTCCACACCGCCTCTCTCATCGTCGACGACCTTCCTTGCATGGACAACGAAGAGGAGCGGAGAAGTCAGCCAACGCTGCATAAAATTTATGGAGAATCGATTGCGCTCCTCTCTAGCTATGCCCTCATCTGTGCGGCGTTTGAAAAGATCCACACAAACACCATGAAAATGCGCGACTCTTCCTACAAAGATTTTGCGGATAGTGCGGGCATGATTGCATTAGAAACTGCGACACGCTGCGCAGGCATTTCCGGGGCCACAGGCGGACAGTTCTACGATATTTTCCCCCCGAATCTTACTTTAGAAACACTTCGGCAGGTGATTTATCAAAAAACGGTGACGCTATTTGAAGTCTCCTTTGTTTTTGGCTGGCTTTTTGGTGGCGGAGATTCTTTTCGGATCGAGCAGATTAAAAAAAGCGCTTATCACTTTGGGATGGCGTTTCAAATTGCCGATGACTTGGGAGATTTGGCACAAGATGTGAAGAATCAACGCGAGATCAATCTAGCTAAACATATCGGTAAAGAACGCGCTTACATAGTCTTTGAAGAAGAACTGAAGCATTTCAAGGTCACCTTAATGGAACTAGGGCTCGATACTCCCGCTTTCAAGAAAATGTGCGACATGCTGGAGCAGCTTGCAGCTCGCAACTTCGAAACTCTCTAGAGGGTGTTTACAATTATGGTAAGCCGGTTGGCGTTTGCTTTCAAATGGTCCTGAAATTTTTTGTAGACTAATTTATTGATTAAAAAGTATTCTACATTTCAAGAGATTCACAACCGATCATCAACCTAAGGGGTGTCCATGGAAGAACGATCCAACCCGTTTGTCGAGCAAATCTGCAGAGAAATAGAAATCATCCTTGATAAACACTTCGAAATAGAGCATCAGCTCATACAAAAAGATATCGAAATAGCGGCCCTCACCCTTGAGCTAGGACTTCAAAAAAAATCGTACGCCCTTCTTCGCCAAAGTCACACTAATCTTCTTGAAAGCTACCATCAACATCGTTAGGTATAAAATCAAAAACTCTCAAGGAGAAACAACCTTTTTTCTTTTGTCCTTTCCCCGCAACTCTAAGACAGAAATAACCCCATCACTTTCCTTTTCAATAAGCTCTGCAGTGCGCTGATTAGGTTTGCGACCCTTCAAGTAAAGATAAATACTTGCGGGACTAATTCCACACCTTACAGCGAACTCCACCGGATGAATCCGATATTTTTCTAAAAAGTCTCTCAGTTTCATAAATTTGTCGTTAACATTTAATCATCAGGCTACAGGAGCTGTTTCAGGCACACGGGCAGCTGGCGCTCTTTTTGCCGCGGCTGCAGTGATCGCTTTTTCAATCTCGTCAGCCAGCTTGGGATCCTTTTTAAGCTCGTCTCGAACTGACTCTTTTCCTTGGCCTAAACGGTTTCCACCGTAGCTGAACCAGGCGCCTTTTTTCTCGATGACGCCGAGATCTGAGCCGAGATCGATAATAGAGCCAAGCCTTGAGATTCCTTCATTGAAGATGATGTCGAATTCTGCGACTTGGAACGGAGGCGCAAGTTTGTTTTTGACGACTTTTACTTTTACGCGGTTGCCGATCTCTTGATTGTCGGTGCCTTTAATGCTGCCGATGCGGCGGATGTCCATCCGGATCGAGGAGTAAAACTTCAAGGCTTTACCGCCTGTCGTTGTTTCAGGATTACCGAACATCACACCGATCTTTTCACGGAGTTGGTTGATGAAAATCGCGCAGGTGTTGCTTTTAGAAAGCGTTGAGGTCAGTTTGCGGAGTGCTTGCGACATCATGCGAGCTTGTAGCCCCATGAATTGATCGCCGATCTCGCCTTCGAGTTCGTTTTTCGGCACTAAGGCTGCGACTGAATCGATCACAATCACATCGACGGCATTAGAACGAGCGAGCATCTCTGCGATGTTGAGCGCTTCTTCACCCGAACTTGGCTGGGAGATCATCAGCTCATCAACGTTCACGCCGATCTTTGCAGCATAACCAGGATCTAGCGCATGTTCGGCATCGATATAAGCAGCAAGTCCTCCTGCTTTTTGTGCATTGGCAACAATATGAGTTGCGAGCGTCGATTTACCTGAAGATTCGGGACCGTAGATTTCAATGATTCTTCCACGAGGAACTCCCCCAATTCCCAGAGCAATATCCAAGGCGACAGATCCTGTGGGAATGACGCTGAATTCACGCGTTAATGAGTGTTGACCCAGCGACATCACTGATCCTTCGCCAAACTGTTTTTCGATCAGCTCAATTGCAGCTTCCAATGCTTTCTTTTTACCAATATCTTGATGCGCCATATTTGAGGGCTCCTTTTACTATTAGATTGACGAGGAAATAGCTTATCCGTCAAGAACTAAAAAATATGTTCTTAATTGGAGATATTGGCGGGACTAAAGCCCACCTGGCTTACTATGACCATGATCGCCTGGTCAAAGAAGAAAAATTTCCGAGCCGTCATTACAATAGTTTTGACGAGATCTTGAAAAAATTTGTCGATCGGCCGGCTGATAAAAGTTACTTCGCGCTCGCAGGTCCGATCCACAATCGGAAATGCCACATGACGAATCTTCCTTGGGAGATCGATGCTGATCGGATAGAAAAAGAGTTCCGTGTTTCCGAAGTCCATTTGATCAATGACCTTGTTGCTGCCGGATGGGGATTAAAACGGTTACAGTTGAACGATCTTTTTACGCTGAATAGTGGAGAAAAAATCTCAGGCAATCAAGCCATCGTCTCAATAGGAACGGGCCTTGGCATGGGAGGGCTTTGCTGGGATGGAAAAAAACAATATCCTTTTGCTTCAGAAGGCGGCCACGCCGATTTTGCTCCGCAGGGTGCTATCGAGCGGCAG
The DNA here is from genome assembly GCA_036263375.1 of Rhabdochlamydiaceae bacterium. Classification (GTDB taxonomy): domain Bacteria; phylum Chlamydiota; class Chlamydiia; order Chlamydiales; family Rhabdochlamydiaceae; genus PALSA-1444. The sequence goes on from DATAHB010000142.1 coordinate 3,767, forward strand.
TTGTGGGATTATCTCCATAAAAAATATGACCATGTCTCTATTGAAAGAGTTCTCTCGGGTCCAGGTCTTGAGCATATATTTTGGTTCTTAGTTGAAAAAAGCAAACACAAAAACGGATTGGCTGAAGAAGAGATTTCCAAGCAAGTCATCGAACAAGGACTCTCCGGCCAGTCGAAAATCTGCATGGAAGCCTTGCAGTGGTTTGCGTCTCTCTACGGAGCCGCTGCCGGCAATGCCGCTCTCCAGTTTTTATCCATTGGAGGGCTTTATCTTGCCGGCGGTATTGCTTCCCGAATTTTGCCGGTTCTCAAACAGGGAGAGTTTATGAAATCGTTCATTAACAAGGGCCGTTTCCAACAGCTACTGGAAAAAATCCCTGTCTACGTTGTCTTAAATGAAAACCTTCCTTTGCTGGGGGCCTTGGAGCTTTGTTCCCTGCACGAAGCTTAGAGACTCTTAAGATTTGTAAAGCGGATTGACATGGATTAACTATCGAGGTGCCAGCGGCGAATATAGAGTTGTTTATTTTGAGTTTTGAGCAAACTTAAGATTTCCGGATATCGCTTTTCAAATGGGGAGACGACGACTCCGCGGTTGATACGGCTTTCGATCAGGGTTGTGGGAGATCTCACAATCACAACATGCCCTTTCCAAACGAGAAGATCTAAGGGTTTAATAGTTTCAATAGGCACTTCTTTGCCAAAATGGATTAGACCAGAAGTGTTGCGCGGAGTATAGCCGTTGGTCGCTTGATACAAAAGGCCCGAACAATCGAGTCCGCGGCAGATTGCATCGTCCCGATCTTCTTGAGATGCAGTTTTTAGGACAGGATAAAAATCTAGCAGCTCTGGGATTCCTGCCTGCCAATTACCGCCCCAGAAGTATCTGAGTCCTACGCGAGCTTCCATCCAGCTTAAAATCTGATCGATGGAAGGAAGCTTTTTGATTCTGTTGGGCGCGTCCGAAGATTTCTGTAAAAAACGACTATCGACATAAAGCGGCGCAGCAGAAGGGTACTCTTCGGTTTCAATGGTGAAAATATGTTCTGATATTTTGCCAACGCATCTAAATTTTGTGCCTGGAAGGGCTATCCCTTCCATTTCTATTAAGCGGCCTTGAGAGTCTTTTTTCAAGGGAATATGATTAAACGGAATATCGGACGTATTGAAAATCGGCGTAGGAAGTTTGGCAATCAGATCCATAATCAAGATGATATCGAAAAAATAAAAAAGTAGCCCTCTAAAAGAAGGCTACCAAAGCATTAATTAGACTTTCACAGGCGGATTTGTGTATTTATACGTATAGATCCCTCTCACTTGTCCCCATTTGTTGGGATTCTCACCGGTTTTGACCATCCCAGCTTTTTCCTGAACGCGGATCGAAGCTACGTTGTCTAATCGAGCTGTCGCAACGATTTCTGTCAAAGGGGCTCCGTCGGCTTCTAGAGGTTTTCCATTAATTTTGTAATGAGTCTCGATTAAGGCGGGGATATAGCGTTGCACAACGGCATGAACAGCTTGCGATCCGTATCCTTTTCCTTGCTCTTCTTTTATGACAACGAACGCGGTTTCTAATTGACCGGGGTTATCGCCAAATCCTGCAACAATAAAGCCAATGTTTTTCCCGCCATCCTTTTTGCTGATCAAAAAGCCGCTAAAAGGAATTCTGTCGACCGTCCACCGTTTAACAAAAGTGTCAACACGCCCCTTGGCGGCTTTCATCTGCTCTGCTTTCCAAGCTTCCTCGCCCGATTGCTCAAGTCGTTTTTCATTGTCGGTATATAATCTCATGGTTTCGAAGTCTGTATAGACAGTCTGCATGAAATCTAAATCCTTTTCTGTAATCGAACGGAGAGACAGATCTTTTGTTTCAATAGTGATGGGAGACCCTTTTTGAAAAAAATCAGCAATAGCAGTGTCGAGATCTGAAACAGCAGGGATTGACATGATAACTCCTTGGGTTAAGGTTTGAAAAACCCGGAAAGGAGTTTGCTACAAGGGATTTAAAAGTGCAAGGGAAGATTCTTGTTTGACATTTCGTTCGAATCGTCTTAAAATTTTGCTCAAAAAAGGGGGCTTCATGAAAACACTGGGTAAATTTTTCTATCTATTTGGGCTCGTTTTTCTACTCGTTGGATGCTCTTCTAACCAGCACAGTGTCATGAGAGTGAATTTAGGGGCTGAACCCACAACGCTCGATCCACGTAAAGCACGGGATCTTCAAGCGATGACGTTGTCGAGAATGTTCTTCGAAGGGCTCACGCGAATTAATCAGGAGGACAAAGCAGAACTTGCCTTAGCTGAAAAAGTTGACGTTTCAGCAGATGGCAAAATGTATACATTTACTTTGCGATCAGCGGTATGGACAAATGGAGATAAAGTCACTGCGCCCGATTTTGTCTACGCCTGGACGAAAAGTTTAGATCCACATTTTCCTTCCGATCAAGCGTTTCAACTCTATGTGATTAAAAATGCAAAAGCCGCAAAAGAAGGAAAGGTTGGTCTTGATCAAGTGGGAGTGAAAGCATTAAATGAAAAAACACTTCAAGTGGAGCTGCAAAATCCTACACCGTATTTCTTAGAAGTCGCTGCGCTTCCCATTTACTTTCCTTTTCCAGCAAAAGCCGATCAAAATACCGATCTTAAGACGGTGATCGGCAACGGTCCGTTTATTCTCAAAGAGTGGAGGCATAACGATTTAATCCGCGCTGCCAAAAATCCGTCTTATTGGGACGCCTCTAGTGTGAAATTGAAAGAAATTTGTTTGACCATGGTTCAGGAAGAGACCGAGCTAAAAATGTTTGAAAAGGGAGAGCTTGATTGGGCAGGGTCTCCACTTTCCACGCTTCCGATCAATGCACTTTCCGGACTTAAAAAAACCGGCAATCTTCACGTAAGGCCGTTTCTTGCGACGTATTTTTTCCGAACAAATGTGGAGTCGGAACTGTTTGAACATCCTTTGATCCGCAAAGCCTTTGCAGAGGCGATCAAAAGGTCAGAGATTGTTGAACATGTGACTCAAGGGGGACAAATGCCGGCGATGGGGCTGCTACCACCTTCACTAAGAGGTTTTGGGGGTCTAGAAAAAGGAGAATTAGCGGATGGAGACATACAGCAGGCCCGTAGAGATTTTGATCAAGCCTTGGAGCTTTTGGGGATTGGTCGGCAAGAACTTCCTTCTATTTCTCTCATGTATGTTTCTGGAGAGAGGAATCATTTGATTGCACAAGCCGTGCAAGAGCAATGGAGAAAAGCACTCGATGTGAATGTAGAGCTGGAAGCAGTCGAAAGAAAGGTTTACTTCGACCGTCTTTCTAAGAAAAACTATCAGCTCGCTTCAGGAAACTGGACGGCTGATTACAATGACGGCATGAACTTCCTGGAGATCTTTAAGTTCAAAGCGGGAGGCTCTAACAACACAGCGTGGGAAAACGCTCGATATAGAGAACTCTTAGATCGAGCAGCTGAGACGGTAGAAGCGGGTCAAAGACAGCATCTTTTCCAGGAATGCGAGAACATTCTCATGAAAGAGATGCCGATCATTCCGGTTTTCTACTACACAATGCTGTATGTTTCGAATCCTAAAATCAAAGGCGTTGTCTTATCGAACTTAGGAAGTGTTGACTTCAAATGGGCATCTGTAGATCAATAATAGAATGAAGATATTAGGAATTCTTTTACTTCTGTGCTCTTCGGTTTTTGCGGGGGTAACGCTTGTTAATGATAGTGTCTATAAATTAACGGTCCATATCCGGGCAGCAGATGGATCGGATCTGGGAGCCATGCAAATCAACGCACAGCAGACGATGCAATGGAATACCTTTTCAGGCACGACAGGCAAACTCCAGTATTACGATTCATCTCAAACGCCTTATACCATCATTTGGTTCTGCAATAATGGAAGCACCGATTCCCCCTATTCAATTTGGACGGGAGTCCCTTCAGGAGCTGTCTGTAATGCCAATGGAGGAGACGGTGTGCGCAGTTGCCAAGCGCCGAAAAAACAAAACCAGCAACAACCGCAGCCGCAAGCTCCCCCCTCGACTCCATCATCTCCCACGCCGCAGCAAAACATGCAGAATCAGAGCGAGCAAGATGCTGGGCCTCCCGAAGGGCTTTTACAATGATTCTGCCTGAGGAATCCCTTTTTCATAGACGATTTTCTTGGTCAATCGACCCTCTTTGTCTGAAAGAGTAGCGATCCCTTTACCGTTTTCGATTTTTGAGATCGGTTTTTTGCTGTCTTTTTTGAAATAAGAGCCTTTTATAAGGTGGCCGTTTTCATACTCTTCTGTGAGCATAAGGCCGCCGTCTTTGAACCAAGCATACGAAGGGCCGTGCTTTTTGTTGTCATGCATCTCGCGCTGGCTCTCTAGCACGCCGTTTTCGTACCATGTTTTGACGGTGCCATGCATTGTATCTTCCTTCCATTGGAGGCAAAGTTTGGGAGAGGGTTTAACATCATCGGAGGGGTAGTATTCCCATTCATCACCTTCTTTCATGTTCTCTTTAAGGTGATAAAGAGAGATGAGCTGCCCTTTTGGATTAAATGTTTTAACTTGTCCTTCCGGTATGCCTTTTTGGTATTCCACTAAGGAAACGAGGAGAGAGTTTTCAAAAAGAGCTTGGAACCCATTGCTATTTTTAACATGGGAGATCTCTTTCCCATCAGGTGAATAATAGGTCCCGTTTAAGAGGAGTCCTTTTTCCCATGCTTCGGTGTATTTGATCTGATTTGGGGACCAAATTGCCATGGCTGTGCCATCGCAGAGTCCTTCCGTATAATTCGCTTTTTCTATGCAAGTGCCTTGTTCGTTAAACAGTTGAACAACTCCATGGATCTCGTTCTTATGGTAGGGGATTTCTTTCGATAAGGTTTCATTTGGATGGAAATAAAGAGATGTTCCTTCCAAAAGGCCTTTTTCATAAAAGATCTTAGCGATGAGATGGCCTTGTTCATCATAGACGAGGGAAGTTCCCTCAAAAAACCATG
>DATAHB010000143.1:0-6439 GCA_036263375.1 Rhabdochlamydiaceae bacterium
CATGATCTTTTTGCACTTTTCAGCTTTAAATCGATTTAAAGCTGAAAAGTGCAAAAAGATCATGATGAAATTTATTAGGATAGGTTCATACTAGTGCTCTGTTTCAAGAGCACTAGCAGGTTGACTAACGCGACGCTTCTGTCGTTTCGACAGCTTGCACTTCCGTCACTTCGTCCGTGCCTGGCTGGACGTCAGAGATCGCCATTTTTAATACTTCAATCTTAGAGCCATCGACCATCTTCAAAATCACGGTATTGTCCTGGATTCGGACAACAGAACCGACGATTCCCATGGCAGTCACGCGATCACCTTTTTTTAGGCCGCTCCGTTGCTTTTCTAACGCTTTACGTCTTTTTTGTTCTGGTCGCCAGAGAAGAAAATAAAAGAAGACGACGCCGAATCCAAGAAGCATGAGCGTTTGATACATATTGCCTTGCTGTGCAGGAGCAGCAGCTTCATCTGCAAGCAAAGATCCAGTTGCCAACATAAAAAAAGTTACGAGTTTTTTCATAGTTCCTCAAAAGGTTTTCTTATAAAAATCTTCTAACAAGTGTGCCTGATTTGACTGGAAGAATCAAGTAAAAACGATTTTAGAGCCTGAGCAATAAAACAATATTTTCAATATGCGGCGTATGGGGAAATTGATCGACAGGCTGTACATAAATAATTTGATAGCCGGAAAGCTCAGCAATATTTTGAGCTTGGGTCTTGGGGTTGCACGAGACATACAAAATATGCTGCGGCTGGAGCCGTTTTAATGCCTCTAAGGCCAGAGGATCTAGCCCAGGTCTAGGCGGGTCAACAATCGCTAAATCCGGCTGTAAAATCGAGGTTTGTGATAGTAGCATGCCGACATCGCCGCACTGGATATCGATATTGGAGATTTTATTGACTTCAGCATTGGTTTTGGCATCAAAGACAGCATGAGGATTCAGCTCAATGGCAATCACTTTCTCGGCCTTCAGGGCAAAAGCCATCCCTAGCGTCGCTGTGCCGCAATAGAGATCATAAACGGTGGCTTGGGGACTCATATTCGCAATCTCAATTGCTTGGTTGTAGAGAACCTCTGCTTGCTCGGTATTGGGCTGGAAAAACGATGTAGGGCTGATTTTGAAGGACAACGTCCTTCCCTGTAGCTGGAGCCTTTCTTTGATGTGATCTGGGCCTCCTAGATGCATCTCATAGAACTGGGTCGGCTTGCCAGAGATCGCTTGTTGGACCCTCAGGAAAATGCTCATTTGAGGATCATTGAGAGCTTGGATAAAACCGTTGAGATGCTTTCGATTAAGGGCAAAACGGGGATCTCCAGAGACCGTGAGCATCGCTAAACGATCCCCTGTCCTTCTACCTTCCCTGAGTATTAAGGTCCTCAAAGATCCTAAGCCGCTGCGGAAATTGAAAGCAGCAAGTGTCGTACTTTCCCACCACGATCGGACTCTTTGAAGGGTCTCAGACATCCAAGGTGGAGAAATGAGGCATTCTTGGAGATTAAACACTTTGCCTCGTGATTTTCTGAGAATAAGGCCGAGATATCGACGACCTGCTTTATCTTGTGAGAATGAAAATTCCATCTTATTTCGGTAGTGGAAAGGCTCTTTGCAGGGAATAATGGGTGCAACGGGGACGTCAAAAATCTTTTCGATTTCAGCCTGTTTTTGGAGGAGCTGGTCCGCATAAGGAATATGTTGTGATGTACAGCCGCCGCAATCAGGGAAGTGGATACAAAGAGGATTCATGGAGGAAAATGGTATCAGTTTCCCCCCGAATCTGAAAGTTTAAGTTTTGACTTTGCCGACTTCAACAGACTCTTTACGGAACATTTTGGCGACTTTAGCAAAATTGAGTGTCGCCTTGCGGACGCGTTTAGCAGCGGCTTTATTGCCTCTGATGACATCTTCCAGTTCTAGTTGCATTTCAGAGAGCATTTTCTTCATTGTTTCGACGGTATCCATCATCGCCATAATTACCCCATCTTTGTCTCTTGCATAAGGAGTTTTCGTATATTTGTTCAATCTTTATTTGAATCCAGGCCCTTAAAGCAATTTTTATGATTCTGAAGAAGAACTAGCAATTCAAAGGTGAAGTTTGATATACTCCTCGGTGAGTTGTTGATTTGAGCTTTCTGTCCAGTGTGCAATTGTGTGCTTTAGGAAGAAGATCTGATCAGGCTTATATGTAGGTGGATTATCACCTGTTTTCAAATGAAGGAAATTATTTATGTCACAAACACAAAAATTGTACGTTGGAAGTCTTCCTTACAAGACAACCGAAGATGAACTGTTTCAGATTTTCAGCCAGTTCGGCGAAATCATCTCAGTAAAAATCGTCACAGATCGAGTCACTGGCCAATCTAAAGGTTTCGGATTCGTTGAGATGTCAAGTGCTGATGCTGCTCAAAAAGCGATCGAATCAGTTAATGGTTCTGAGCTCGGCGGAAGAACGCTCGTTGTTTCTATTGCTCGTCCTCCACAAGAGCGTGAGCGTGGTGAAGGTGGTTTCCAAAGACAACCACGCGGTGGACGCGGCGAAGGCCGTTACCGCGATCGTTAATCTTTAACGTTTTTCGCACTTATTAAGCCTTGCTGTGAAAATAGCAAGGCTTTTTTATTTCCCCAAAAGCTCGTGGATTCCCCCGAATTTTCGGATATGTTCTTTGCCCCAAGCTGCTCCCCAATGGGCCACCAATGCCCCGCTATTGTAGCCTTGAAACATGATCCAATTATAAAGCGGGCTGATCTCTTTAAAAGAATACTTCCCTGAGAGCAAAAGTGCCGTTAACGCATTTTGATCCCCCATGTATTGATCATAAGAAGCAAGGCATAGCTCAGCCCAGGCCTGAATCACCCGTGATGTTTTAGGAAAGACCATCACACCGGAGCTATAGTTGTGTTCTTCGACGCTCCTTTCATCCCGGACAAGAGCAACCTCTATCCCTTTCTCCCATTCCTCAAAAAGCGGATGTAAAGGGCCGCAGACCTCGCAATCGATGTCCATCCACACCGTTAGATCAAAAGGACTCTCAAGACAAGCTAGAGGCTTTTTAAACCAGGCTTTGCGGGCTTGCCAGAGATCGCCAAGATAGGTCGATTCCCACGTCCTTGCCAAATCCAACGGAAGATTTTTGGAAGAAAAATCATGTGGCTTTAGAGAGATCACTTCTCCCCTTTTTTGACACCATTTGACCATTTTCGGACTGAGCCCAAAATCAACGATAGCCACGGGAAAATCGTTATACTTCGAATAGTATTTCCACCACCAAGGAAGAAGCCACTCCGTCTTCGAATTAGAACCGATCAAGATTCCTTTTTTCATAATTTCTCTATGCCAAGTTGGCCAAAACGCTTCAAGTCGTAAAAACCGCTGCGATGAAGTCGTGATAGGCAGGTTGAGAAGCCACAGCTTTTGCTTTATCGATAACGTTTTGAGGAAATTTTGAGACAAGAGCATCAACTTCATTCTGAAGGTCTGCCGGAACGAACTTTGTAGGATCCTTAAAAGCGTCAGTATCCAGCATGTAAGGCTGATCTAGCAGAAGACCTTTATTGGCCTCCTCTAAGAACATCCTCAACTGGGGGTATACCAGCGAACCAAAATTTTCCACTTTTGATTTGTCTTTTAGATGAAGAGCGTAGATGGGCCCCAAGCATTCTTCTTCCAGAATTTTTGAAACTCTTTGAGCATAAAGATTGGACTGAAGAGCGGGAGTTTTTTTGTCCTTGAAATGAGCCAAGCTCTTTTCAGCAAAAGCCTTCTGAATGGCCTCATACTTTTGTTTGGGTGCTTCTATGCGCCTTGAAAAATCGGCAACATACCCTGTTTTGAGATACTCCAAAACCTTCACAAACAAATCGAATTGCTCTTGGAACTTCTGAACATCCTTCCATCTCTTGTCCTCTAGCAGACCAGGATTCTCTTCAAAGAATTTCACTACAAGAGGAGCGTTCTGCCAAAATTCTGAGACCCATCGATGCTGCTCTTGAGGAGTCTTGCATTCTCTGGCAAGAAGCGGCGTTGCGAATTCTTTAAAATCCCTTCTAAAAATCGATAAGATCTCGACTCCAAGAAGCATTCCCTCCCCATCATGAAAATGACATTTTTTCTGGATGATTTGGGGCAGTGGAAGCTCAAGTGCTGCTTTTCTCTTCTTAGCAAAATCTTCTCCTGGGCTTTGCCAGACTGCGAGCTCCTTTTCTGCAAGATGATACTTGTGCAGGCTCCAGCCGAATAGACATGCCAAAGCAACTACCCCGACATACGCTCCCACAATAACGTACAGCGGAGGTTTTTGCAGAATGAGCACTATGAGTCCAATGCCAACCATCCCCGACGCATATTGAATTTTCTTGCAGCTACTTAGCAGATAACTCCATGTCTTAACAGCAAGCGCTTGAGGAGCCTCTGTTTTGCACCAAACCTTGAAAAATTTATCAACCAAAGCAACTTTAGTTTGGGGGATCAACTGCACTCGCTGCTCCAAGCTCTCCATTTGAGCGGACGTAAGCAGGATTCCAGCGTCTTCTAGGGTGGCTGTTTTATCACGATCTAAAATGACGGAATACGGATATGAGCCCGATTTGATTCCTTGAATAAAAAACGTCTCTTTCCCCATCCGCAAATACTGAAACATCACGCTCATATTCTTATGCTTTCGTTGCCTGAATGCGATGATGATTCAGAAACTGCTGCTCCCTAGGTGTAAAAAACTTGTCGATGGGCGCTTCCTCGGATAACTTTGGATATTTTCCAGCACAAACTCGGACTGTTTTGACCCAATCCCCCAAATTATTCACCCCGCTCATCTTCTCTTCTAACTGATACAGTCTATAGAGTTGAAAGCCGATATATAGGCTTAGACTCTGCATTGCAAAAGAAGCCACCAAAAAAACACGAGAAAGCACATGGGCTGCAACCATCGGCTGATTGGAAAGAGCAATGACCGACAATAACTGTAAGAACGCTATCCCAAAGCTAACCTTTAAGGCTTCGGATAGCTTTTCACGCTGCAATCCAAACCAGGTGTGAACTTTGCTCATAACTGCATCGCTAACTGGATCCTCAGCAACATCAAATTTATGATATATGGTCATTGTGTCATCAGAATCCAACTCAAATGGCTCTTCGTTTGTCTCTTCCTTGGGAATTGAAACAACAAGCCAACCGTCGATTAAAAAATATCCAGTCTGTTGAGTTGTTGTTACAAAATATGTACGACCCCAAAAATCTCCATATTTGACCTCTTCCGCGACACTGCTTTTTTCAATTGCCTGGACTTCAAGACCATTCACGAAACTGTAGATAGGTTCGGGCTGTTCTTTTTGCTGAACTTGTTGGGTAGTATCGTCAACATTGCCATTATTAGTTTCAGTTCTGTCACCAGGTGAAGGCTGAGCTTGCCGGATAGTATTGTCAACCTTGCTTTCCTTACGTTGGAAAATTTGGTTATTCTTATAAAAAGCTACTCGTCTTTGGCAAAGTTTAACAAGCTCGTTATCATCAAGTTTCTTAGGAGCAGGCATCTTTTTAGGAATTGTATAATAGCTATCACAAACCAAATCTTGGTCGCACTTTGGAAAGCGGGGCTCGGCCTCAATGACATCATTCAGCTTATGATGCATGATCCAAGACGCAAAGAGTTTTTCGTAAGATGTAAAAATCGTGGTCATAGTGCCTCAAAAATCAAAGGAATTATAAAGTAACTCCGAATAGATAAGAAAAGAAAAAAAATTGAATAAATAAAAAAGCCCTCGATGGCAAAACCAACGAGGGCGAAGAAAGAACTGGCGGCAACCTACTCTACCATACTCTTGCGTACAGTACCATCGGCGATGAGAGGCTTGACTGCTGAGTTCGGAATGGGATCAGGTATTTCCCTCTCTCTATAACCACCAGTAAAAAATTTTCGGATAAGAATGTCATTGATGTAAAATAGCGCTCAAAGTTGATAATTCAACTTATATTCTAACAGACGCTTCAGCTTTTTATTATCATTGACTTGGCTCTAATAAATTAGAGCGAAGCCGAAAATAAAAAGGAAGATCAAGTCAATCGAACGATTAGTATTGGTTAGCTCAGCACATTACTATGCTTACACATCCAACCTATCGACCCGGTCATCTTCCGGGGTTCTATTGGGATACTTTATCTTGAAGGAGGCTTGGCGTTTAGATGCTTTCAACGCTTATCCTTTCCGAACATAGCTACCTGGCTATGCACTTGGCAGTACAACCAGCACACCATTGGTTCGTCCACTTCGGTCCTCTCGTACTAGAAGCAGCTCTTCTCAAGTATCCTACGCCCACAACAGATAGGGACCAAACTGTCTCACGACGTTTTGAACCCAACTCGCGTACCACTTTAATTGGCGAACAGCCAAACCCTTGGGACCTTCTCCAGCCCCAGGATGTGATGAGTCGACATCGAGGTGCCAAACCGCCACGTC
>DATAHB010000144.1:0-16985 GCA_036263375.1 Rhabdochlamydiaceae bacterium
CAACTTGCCAAACTCCTGAAGGACGGTATCAAAAAATCATTGAAATGGGCCGGCAGCTTCCCCCTTTCAATCCGACTTCACGCACACCGGCCAATCTCGTCCCCGGCTGTCAAAGCATCATGTATCTCGAAACGACCTTAAATAATGGAAAACTCTTTTTGAATGCCGACTCGGAAGCTTTAATATCGAAAGGTCTGGCCGCCCTCCTTATCTATGTTTATTCCGACGAATCCCCCGCGACCATTGCCCACTACCCGCCCACTTTCATCCAAGAGATTGGCCTTCTCTCGGCCATCTCTCCTGCCCGCTCCAATGGACTTGCCAGCCTCTACCACAAACTGCGGCAAGAAGCTCTTAAATACTTAAAGTAAATAATTTATCTTCGATTCCACCGGTGACTTCGATGGTGTGATTCTCACGAATATAGACATCGTACTCTAATCTAACGCCGAATTCCTTCGGGAGATAGATCCCTGGCTCGATAGAAAAACAGGTTCTTGGGATCAAAAGCCTCTCATCCAGCGTCTCAAATCCATCGATATTGGCCCCGGGCCCATGGTCTTCCGTATGGATATTATGGCCGGTCCGATGGGTAAAATACTCACCATACCCTGCATCCACAATGACTTTTCTGCAGGCATCGTCGACCTCGCACCCTCTGACCTCTCTTTTTTTCGTTATCCTTTCCCTCACTAAATCCGTGCCTGCTTTCTGGGCCTTTCTCACAATTTGAAAAATTTCTTCATGCCTCGCTGTCGGCTTTCCTGCCACTGCAACCCTCGTAATATCGGCATAGACCGCCTGCGGCAAATCTCGCTTGCACCAAAGGTCAATCAGAATAAAATCTCCTTTTTTCACCGATCTGGAGCCTTTCAACGCGGGGCAATAGTGAGGATTGGCGCTATTTTGGTTCACTCCACAAATAGGCGCTCCCTCCATCACGCATTTCCGCTTTTTGATTTCAGAAAGGATATACTGCTGCACGGTGTATTCCGTGATCATCTCTTCCCCTCTCAGCCGATCGGCAATCCACTTCCAGGTGGCTGCGGCGACTTCATCCAAAGCCTCTGCTGCTTCTTTATGAAGATCGTACTGCTTCTCAGACCAGACGCACGTAAAATTTTGCAAAAATGAGGCCGAGCTCACGACTTGCATCCCTTGCTCCCTTACAAGATCGAGCATGCCTCCATCGACTCTAGAGGCTGTGGGGATGGCTCCTCGGGGAGAGTATTCCATCGCAACCGTTTTACACCCTTGCAGAACCTCTTTCAAATGGGACTCAAAAAGCTTCCACGCCGCATATACAAGCTTTTTTCCCGGCGCATGAGAGAGAACATGCGTCTCGACACTGTGGACAATCGCAACCGGATCTCCCTTCTTCGGAATCCAATAGCAAAATCTTCGAGTGAGCATCACCTCCGGAGCAAGGCCTAAAAAATCACATGCGAGGCGGTTGCAGTGGTGAAAATCGTACAGCAGCCATCCATCGATATTTTTTTCCTGAAGGATTTTTTGAACACCGGTGATTTTTTGTTCAAACGTCATACTTATACCCCTAGAGTGTGTTTACAAATTAAGGTTTCGTCGATTTTTGGGATTATTTTTGCCTATTTTCGATTGAAACGAAGTGTTTAATATACGTAAGTTGATATTGACCCCTTCGTTTCAATCGAAAAGTAGGCTCAAAAGAACCCGAAAATCGACAGAAACTTAAATTGTAAACACACTCCTTAGAACAGATAAGCCAATCCAAAACCGAACGTTAACCCACCTGCTTGGACAGTATGCCCTTTAGTCGCCTTTTTATGACTATGAAAGTGGAGCTTCACATAGGAATACTCTCCAAAAATATCTAGAGAAAGATCGTCGCACACATCAAACATAAATCCGGTATTGGCAAAGCCTCCGATATGATTAGAGCTTAACCGACGGGGAAGGCTGGAAGAATGATAATGCACCTGGGCAAAAAAGTATTTAGGACCGATTGTGAAGTAATAACGGATGGTGTTTTCTTCATTGAGCCCGACGATCGGTTGCAAGCCTAAACTTAGAGGAATTTCCCAGATCGAAGTCTTTTCATGAGCACCTAACGTATGCCCTTTTTTTTCCATGTACTCGATAGCGGCGTAAAGCCCCAGGTTTGAACACAAAGGATAAATTCCGCACAGCTGCAGATCGATCCCACCCTGATCATAGACTTTACTCATCGGGGAGGAGGTAAAGAAGAAATATCCCACTTTGAATTCAATGTCGGGTCGGGGAATCTCTTGAGGGCAGACGCTTTGCCACTGCGCACTCAAAACAAGCGGAAGTCCCAAGATTATGGCATACGATTTCTTCATTTTCCTCCTACCGTGACAGTAACGGGACTGCTACTAGCTCCCTGAAGGTTAAAAGCTGTTAATGTGTAGGTGACAGGCTCTGAACGTTGATTATGATCCTCATAGGAAGTCGTCGTTGCTTTTACCGTTTTCGTTTTAAGTTTTCCATTTTTCATAAAACTTAGTATGTATCCGGCTAAGCTCGATGCTTCAAGGGGGCGCTGCCAAGTCAGATGATTGTACCGTTCGCTAGCCGCTGCACCGTTATTGTTTTTCTGCCTTCCGGTAAATGCTCTAGGAGCAGAGATGCCGCTGATCATGGTGCTGCCGATCGCAATGCCAATGGGAAAATTTAATCCCGATCCTGTGATCGTTTGGATCTCATCGTTTGTCGACGTATCGATGACGCTGATACTATCGAATACATTATTCGTCACATAAGCAAGTTTTCCATCAGAGGTTATTGCTATTCCGGCAGGACTTGGTAAACTGATGCCTGTGACGAGTGTGTTATTGGTTGTCTCAAAGACACCGACAGAGGAGCCATTTGCTTCGTAAAGAAACTGTCCATCAGGAGTGATTGCAAGGGCGCTCGGATCTGATCCGACTGGAAATGTATCAACCACCATATTACTGGTTGTGTCGATCATGCTCACGGAAGGACCGCCGCCATCTGTCACATAGACAAAGCTGCCATTAGGCGTAATTGCAACGCCAATTGGTCCAGAGCCGACTGGAATAGAGGCGCCAACAATCGTGTTCGTGTTCGTGTCGATCACACGCACATTAGCGGCATTAAAATTTGCAACATAGGCAAAGTTTCCATTGGGCGTTATTGCTATACCTTTTGGACCATTTAATCCCATGATGGTTGCAGAGACCATATTCGTCAATGTGCTAATAACACTGATACTGTTTCCTAATTGATTTGTCACATAAACGTTATCTCCATCCGGCGAAATGGCGACTCCATAGGGCGATCCTCCGACAGGAATCGTAGCGATCACCGCATTGGTCGATAGATCGATGACACTCACATTGTTGCTCTGATTGTTGACAACGTAAGCCCGACTCTTATCAGGGGTAATTGTAATGGAAACCGGGTGAGAACCGACCATGATAGAACCGACAACCGTATTCAACAACGGATCAATGATACTCACAGAATTATCATGATTATTTGTGACATAGATATCAGCTTTTAGCTCTACAAACGAGCTAAAAACCCATAGACAAATAGCTAAAATCTTTAATTGTTTTCTCATGACCAAACACCTTCTTAAGACTGTCTCAGAATATATTTTAACGCTTTTTTTAAAGCTCTAATTTTAATTAAAATGGTGGCCATGTCTCTCCCCTCTTTTGATTATTCCGGTCTTTCTTTCATCGTTCATCAATTCGACCGACATCATGGTCTTTTGCCTAGCCAAAAAGTTCAAAAAGGGCGTGCTGTTGTGATGCATCAGCTGCAAAGACACTTTAACGATAACGGCCTGCCAATCGAAATCATCAATATCATTTTCCAATTTCACTTAAATGACACAAGATCGGCAAGCGACTTTTTAGTGTTCTATCGGGGATCTCCCGCTACTCACAACAAATCTCCTCTGCTTCTGTATCAGATACATTACCTCAACTCCGCTGCAGAAAACCTTTTAAAACAGCTTAACCATGAAGTACCTCAGAGAGATGCTTATCCCTGTTTAATGGTTCGTGTTTTAACTCACTATTTTAACACCCTTTCTGTCGATCAAAAAATCGCCTTCATCCGGAGTAGTCAAATCACTGTTTGGGAAAACCGTTCTTTAACGGAAAAAATTCAGCTCTTGGGAAGAGCTCGCATGACATCCCTTGGTGACTCTCTAAAGCTCCTCTCTTGGAAAGCTCAATTTGCCATCATTAAACTCTTAGAAAAACGGTTTCCTTCGTTTTTGCTTTTAGCTTCTGGCGCGGCCTTTCTTCTTCCCTGGGTTGTCATAGCTTTTGCCCCGATGCTCGGCTTGGGCAAAGCAGCTTTTATTCAAAAACTCAGTTCAATCTGGAACCGTGCAATCCTTTACAACACAGTCTTTCTTGCAGGGTGCCTGGCTCTCTCGTTACTCACAGCAGCTTTAGGACGAATAGCTCGATCTTCTTGGTTGCTTTCACAGTCAACCAGGGATAAAGGAGCGTGGATTCAGGATGTGAGCCTCTGCTGTGTAAAGATTGAATTTCATTCACTACTTCTTCTCGGCCCTCTTCTCATAGGGAAAGGCCATAACGATACCCATTCTTTTAAAAAGGCCAGGGATGCTTGCGCAGAGCTGACCCAGCTCCTATCCCAGTCGATCAATGGAGCCAATTTGAATTTTAACCAAGACGCCTTTTTCAAGGCTTATCTCCCTGAACTCAACCAACGATGGCTTCAAATCGCTCAATGATACAAACACTGGATCATCGCAGAGGCTGCGATCACGCGCAGTAGCTGAAAGGATTCACTGAGGATATCAATCAAAAACGGCACTGAGTCTAGCCTGTCAACAAAATCTGAAAAAGTGCTAAAATGTCTGCTATGTCGCTTCCCTCTTTTGATTATTCAGGTCTTTCTTTTATCGCTCTTGAATTCGACCGACATCATGGTCGTTTGACCAGGCAGGAAGATCAAAAAGGGCGTGCAGTTGTGATGCATCAGCTCCAAAGACACCTTCTTAACACCAAAAGTCTACCAATCGAAGTCATCGATATCATTTTCCAATACCATTTAAATGACACAAGGTCAGCAAGCGATCTTTTAGTATTCTATCGGGGATCTCCTGCCATTCATGCCAAATCTCCTCTGCTTCTTTATCATGTACATTACCTCAACACCGCTGCAGAAAACCTTTTAAAACAGCTCAAACTTAAAGTACCCCTGGGAGATGCTTTTCCCCATTTAATGGTTCATGTTTTAACTCACTATTTCAACACCCTCTCTTTAGATAATAAAATCGCCTTCATCCGAAGCAGTCAAGTCACTGTTTGGGAAAACCGATCTTTAACAGAAAAAATTCAGCTCTTGGGAAGAGCTCGCATCACCTCGCTCAGCAATGCTTTAAGGCTAATCTCCTGGAAAGTTCAATTCGCAATCATTAAAATTTTAGAAAATAAAATTTTTGAGATTTTGTTTTTAGTTTTTGTCTCTTGCCTGGCCCTTCCATGGATTGTCGTTTTTTTTGGCACGTTATTCGGATTCAGCGAAACGGCCTTTATTCAACAACTCAGCTCGATCTGGCGCCCTGTACTCCTTTACACCGCAGCTCTTCTTGTAGGGTGCATGTGTCTCTCTTTAATCACAGCTGTCTTGGGAAAAGCAGCTCAATTTTCCTGGTTTTCACAATCGATAAAGAATAAGGGAGCGTGGGTTCAAGCTGTGAGCCTATGCTGTGTTAGAATTGAATTTAATTCGTTGATTTTTCTCCTTAGTTTTGTCAAGGGAAAGGATAGTAAATTTACCAACTCTTCTCTTGAAGATACCATGAAAGCTTGTAAAAAACTAAGCAAGCTACTATCCCAGTCGATCAATGAAGCCAATTTAACCTTTAACCAAGAAGCTTTTGTCAACGCTCATCGCCCTGAACTCAATCAGCAATGGCTCCAAATCGCTCAATGATACAAACACTGGATCATCGCAGAGGCAGCAATCACCCGTAGCAGTTGAAATGGCTCGCTGAGGATATCAATCAAAAATGGCACCGACTCTAAACTCCCGACATGACCAATTGCTTCTAAGATCTGGATTTTGATGTCGCGAGACATTTTAGGATAAGCTTCTTGAAGTACTTTCACTGCTTCAGGGTCGCTGCCCATCATGGCTAAGATAAACGCCGCTTGGACGCGGATGTGCGGATCTTCATCTTTTAAAAGACCGCTAATGACCGTCATCGCCCCTTCATCACCCTCTTCTAGCAGAACTGCGACCGCAGCTCCTGTGATGCCCCACGCTTCGTTTTTGACGTACCCTTTGACGGCTTCCTGGGCTTTGGGATACTGCATGATGCATAAGATATTCAACAGGTCTAACCGGACCATCTGATCAACCACCTTGGGATAGTTTGGGATTTGATCGATATGGCTGACCTGGCTTCTGGCTAAGATACGCATGTGGGAATTTTGATCCCACATCAACAGCGTCTCATTTCCTAAAATGTCATAGATCACTTCACAGGCTTTTTGAACTTCCACGCGCGCTCCGATTAATCCGATCGCTAAGTTAGCCCGGACAAACGGATCATCACTCTTTTCCATCTTCTCTAAAGCGAGCGCAACCCCCTTTTTCCCGCAGCTGCTGAGCGTCGATGCAGCTAGTAGTCTCCAGCGCGGATGAACATCTTCGATCCACTTTCCAAGCTTTTGAATCCCCTCTTCCATTCCTTGAAGCGTCGCAACCCAAGAGGCCGTGATCGCCACCAACGGAGAAGAATCCTCCATAAGCGTTTTCAACCGTTTCTCGCCTACCCTGGTCTTCAAAAGCCCAATCGTATGGAGCGCGTGCGCTCTCACATCGGGAGAAGCATCGCTCAGAAGCAAAGCAAGATCCTTCACATTTTCCTGGAGATTGAAATAACTCACAAGCTCGCACGCGAGTTGCCTTAACCCAGATCGATTACCCTTGATCAGATCGATTAAGTCGCTTTCTCTCACGCCATCATACATCTGCACAAGAGCGATGATCGCTTCGGCTTTTTCCTCAATGAGAGTGTTTTTGTCCACGATCATTTCTTTCAGCTCATCCCTAAGAGCTGTGATCCTCAATTGACCAATGGCACGAATCACTTCTAACCTTACAAACCACACTTTTTCTTCCGTGAGCATCCGTTTCAGTTCTTCTTGTAACGGACCGTCGCCATACTGTGCAGAAAATCTCACCGCAATCAGACGGAGCAGTGCGTTGCTTTCTCGGAGAGCATTGACCAGCATCGGAACGGCTCTGACATCCCGCGTCAGTGATGCACCAATCAGCGAACTTAAATGGATATTGAGCTGGGAAGAGAGGTCTCCTTTTTTCAAGACACTCCAGGCTAAAATCTCTAGCGCATACCTGTCATTTTGGAGTTTGTCTTTCCGTTTGCTCCATTCTTGAAGGACAACCGTCTCATCCCCCTTTTCCGCCAGGGCTTGCAGATAGGCAAGCCGGAGTTCTTTCGACTCAGGATAGAGTTTCAGAAAGTGTTCGGCCTCTTTGACAGCCGAACGGGGATCGTGAACGAAGAGATGGGCATGAATCCTGCGGACATCTTCTTTCTCGCCTGCAAACACCATCCATGGAAGCAATAGAGTAAGAAAGTACCGTTTCATCCCAGATGCGAGAGCTTGCGCCCTCCGATGAGATGGAAATGGAGGTGGAAAATCGTCTGGCCTGCCTCTTCTCCGTTATTGGTCAAAAAACGGTAACCGTCTTCAATCTCGAATTCTTTTGCCAGTTGCTGTGCGACTAAGATGATTTCCGCAATTAAAGGAAAATCTTCTGGTTGGAGCGCTTGGAGGTTCGGGATCGCTTTTTTCGGCATGATCAAAATATGAACCGGCGCAGCGGGATATCGGTCCTTAATAGCCAAGATCCGTTCGTTCTCGAACACCTTTTCGCACGGCAGCTCGCCATTGATGATTTTTCCAAAAATCGTCATGTCTTTTTTTTTAATATCAGATTCAGGGCTTTCAATGCATCGTCCTTCGTTTCCCATACAGAAATAAACCTCCCCTTGTGGCAAAAAATAGCTCCCTGGATTCCCGTGACTTTTTTTAGATCATCGTCCATCAGCCCTGCCCAAGCTTCAGGAAGAGGAACACGGACTTTCATCCGGTCTTTTGAATTCGGAGGAATCCCTCTGAGTTTCCAATGACTCCCTGACGGCATAACAACAAACTGCGCCGGATGCCTCTCTCCTCCCATGTCGAAAAAGACATCGATCCACGGCATTGATTTTTCAAAAAAGAGAACATTTCCTCCTGCCTTCATGGCTTTCATGACAGCTTCCCGGCACTCTTCGACATACTGATATCGGGCGAGCAGCCGGCTCACATGCCCACGCACAAAATCGACTGCTTCAAAAAAAGCTCGCGTCATCTCCTCTGTAGAAACTTCATAGTCGGGAGGGACAAAATTGGAAATGACCTGCGAAAACGTACACACTCCGGGCTCCAACGTGACCCTGCCGTTGTCATGCGCATCAACGCCCCAGATGAACGACCGGTTCATAAAATCATACAATTTTGCATCGATTAGCTTACGGCCTTTGAGATAGAGAAGCACCATCCCAGCGCTGGCCAGATCCCCTTGATAACCGACTTGATGATGGTCAAACCGCTTGGCGTCTGGCTCATAAATCCCGCCAACATCACAGACATACTCGCACGTATCAATGACCGCCAAATCCCGTGTCCGGATAATCTCATCGACTAGATCAAAAGCAAGCAAAAGAGCGCATGCGGTAACTTCATCCGCATGAAAACTCCCGTCATGTGTTCCAACAGATCTAGATTTCATAAACTAAGCAATATAACATGAACCTATCCCAATAAATTTCATCATGATCTTTTTGACAATTTTCGCTTCAAATCGATTTATTTAGCAAGAGCCATATTAAAAATATGACCCTTGCTAAATAAATCGATTTAAAGCTGAAAAGTGCAAAAAGATCATGATGAAATTTATTGGGATAGGTTCACAAGCTGCAGATTTGACAAGTTATGCTTTCTTCTCTAGGATACGGCCATGGAGAGTTATCTTTTTTCAGACCACTATGACTTAGTCACCCCCGATGGCAAGATCGTCACGATCAAAAATATTTCTCCTACGAGCTCAATCGCTGAAGTCTTCATAGAAAACATCTCCCCCGCCTTTATCGGATTTAAAATCGATCCTACACTCGTCATTTTTAATTTTAAAAGCACCTTAGCTCAACTCGGCCTCAATGCCCTTTCTCAATCGATCGAACTCGACAGCAAAACTCACACCGCTCGCATCTCTCTTCAACTCGAAGCGATCGGATCTCTTGCAACGCTCATGCTTCCCCTCATCACCCCCGGCGCCTATATCGGTAAACTCTTTGCCGCTGATGACAGACGGCGCGTCCGCGACCCGGAATACCTCTCCCGCATGTTTGGCCGCTCCGACCGCAGCGGCTCCCCCCTGCTCTCTTTAGGTGGCCATCAAGGAGGCCTCCAGGAAAGCAATGAACTCCTCCTCAAAAAAATCGAAGGCAGAACCGTCGCTTTTTTAAATCTGCTCGACGGAGCTGTCTTCTACGACGAAAGCACCGCTGGATTTCTTCCCCTTCTCGCCAAAACGCTCCACACTCCCCACATCAAAACCCGTTTACTGCTGCAACTACAGCAGATTTGGGAACAAGGTGCTTCCCGTCTCGTCAAAAAAAATGAGATCCTCCTTGTCAGAACCCTTCCGCTCCATGTCCGCACCGTCTTCGGCCGCGTCGTCGAAGAACTTCTCCCCCAGGGCATCCGCCACACCTCCGCATCTATCCTTCAACCCGATACTAAAGCCTCCGGCAACATCTATGAACTTTACGGCCAGTGTAGCAACGAACTCACCGATATTCCCCTAGAATTCTACACCCTTGAGCCCCACCGCGAGCACGTCTTCTTTGCTGATCGTGATCAGCTCCAAAGCTGCCTAGAAAACCCCGACGTGGTCTTCCAAGCCTTTGACACTGCCCCTGCCCCTCTGCACCATCTGGCAGCAGTCTTTGTTGTCAAAGGCGACCAGCTGTTAAAACTCAAACCGTCCGATTGGATCGCCCGCGAGCCCCGTATGAGCAGTTTCCCCGGCGTCGTGAGCCCCGCTCAGCAAGCCACCGCCGTGGAAAAGTATATCCATCAACAGCCTTCCTATCCGTTCCTCCGAGCCATAGAAGACGGCCTGATCACCAGCGAAGGAATCTTGCTCACACGGTACTTCCCCTCCCCCCTTCTCAAGCAAATGCTGCTGAGCGATCAGATCCACCGCAACCTCAAAGGCATCTACTTTAGATACCCTTCAAGGACCTACGGCGACTATTTTTCGCACGAAGACCGCTCCCTTCTCTTAGATCTGGCAAAATTTGGAATTCCCACCTATTGGGTCGATCAAAGCGACCAGAACAGCCGGAAGATCCTGCAGTACTTCCCTAAACCGCATAAAGACTCCGGCATGTTTGTCCCTAAAGAATCGATCGATCCTTTTTTGAGATCTACTCTCTTTGGCATCTACGGATCCAACCTTACCGAAGGTCCTTTTGAAAAAGAACTCACCGAGCTACTGCAAGGCCTTCTCCAGCTCTCTCAAGAAATGCACCATCCTCTTCTAAATAAAAAAACTCCGATCGCTCTTGTGACCGGCGGAGGCCCGGGCAGCATGAGCCTGGGCAACCGCGTTGCCAAAGCCGTTGGCATCCTCTCCTGCGCTAATATCATGGACTTCCGAGGAGAAAAAGGCGCTGTCATCAATGAACAAAAACAAAATCCTTACATCGATGCAAAAATGACCTACCGTCTTGATAAACTTGTCGAGAGGCAAGCCGAGTTTAATCTCGACTTCCCGATCTTCCTCATGGGCGGCATCGGCACCGACTTTGAATACTGCCTCGAAGAAGTCCGCAGAAAAGTCGGCTCTGCTGCTCCGACGCCTGTCCTTCTCTTCGGAAATCCCGATTACTGGAAACAAAAGCTTTCTTCACGATTCAGATGCAACCTAGAAACCGGAACAATCTCCGGCTCAGAATGGGTCAGCAATTGCTTTTTCTGTGTGCAAAACGCAGCTCAAGGATTAAAGATTTACAAACAATTCTTCAGCGGAACCCTCAAAATCGGGATCAATGGCCCGATCTATGAGAATGGTTTTGTCATCTAGGGCGTGTCATCAATTGATCCTCCAGGATTTCCGGAAGCTTTTTGGCATCTTTCCAATGGCGTGCGCTCTTCTACTTATTCAAATATATCTTCGCGCGCCATTGCAAAGCTGTTGCAAAATCTCTCGGAAATCCTGGAGGATCAATTGATGACACGCCCTAGAAACCCCAGGCAAAGCCGATTTCGCCGTATCTGACACGGATATTGAAGAATTGACCTTCGTATGAGTAGCCTTGATAGTACCTCAGATAAAGACGCATTTTACGGCCGACCCCTTGGAGTTTGCTGAACTCGTATCCCAGCATTAGACTTAAATTCAAGTTCCAGTGCTGCTGTTGCCAGTTTTCCATATTTGCAGCAAAAAACGGCGTTCCAAAAAGTCGGTGATAATTGAGTTTTTGTCCAAAAAGCCTCACTTCCATCCCGTAAATCGCATATAGCCTCTTCAAAGGAAACGACCGGTCGCTATGAAAGACCACTCCGGGTCCTCCATAAAGTCTGAGCGCACTAGAAAATTGATACGACGAGATCATATCGAACGCTTCAAAGCTCGGATTTCTTCGATCTAATCGTAATTTATCTCGGTGGCAAAGCACCTCATCGCCAAGATGCCCCGAAATATGATACACTCTGGCCCGCATCGACCATTTGTCCACCGCAAACGTCAGCGGAATTCCGACTAAATAATCGGTATTCATTAGCTCGCAGCCGTTATTTTTCGGATCAGGGACATGACTAAAATTGAATGTCGTCCAAACCCCGGCTTGGATCCCGATTTGCAGATCTCCATGACACCAAAATACATCATGCCAGCGGAAGATCGGAAAGTCATCTCCCAGTGAAACCGCAACGGCATTTTTTCCTACTACCTTATCACCAACCCTCCAGTTCACCGAATACATCGGTTCTCGCGGTGCGGCAATCAGCGGTAAAAATAACACCGTGGTCTGCGGAAACCACACTCCCGAGACTCTAGGAGATTCCGTGTATCCCTTCCTCACCGTCGTCTCTTCTTCAGTCATCGCCTGTTTGGCCTCGACCGATGTCACGCCCGGCAGATCCTGGACATACGAAATAATACTCTTGGCAATCAGGTCATTCTTTGGGAGATTGTAGAGGGTAACTTTGTGGTCTTTGACAACAACAACAACATTGTATTCATAATAATTCGCGTCGATGAGCGCTTGAATGTACCCTTCGAGATACGGATCGGTCGCATGTTCAAATGTTTCAACAGGAAGGCTATCGGCCCGTTTGATGACAGAGAGCTCCGGATCGATCTTGACAATCGTTTCGTCTTCGCCGTCTCCCTCTGGCTCATTACCATCTGTTCCCCAGAGACTTAAGGCGCACAGAGTCGCGAGAATACCAAAACTGCGAGACATCTCTCTCCTATCAGGAGGCCGCCCACGCAGACCCCCCCTTTACGTCTCTATATCCGACCCGCGTTTATATTCCAAAAAATTTTTTACATTGCCTCTTCCCTCCTCCTCAAGTATGATTCCTCGGTTTAGAGTCTGTTAGGGGCAGTAGCTCAGTGGTTAGAGCGGCGGACTCATAACCCGTTGGTCCCTGGTTCAATCCCAGGCTGCCCCATGTTTTTAAGCACTTGCAAGAGAGCCTGTTAAGTTTTATTTAAATCGCTTCTATTTCATGCAATCTATTTTTAATTTTAAATACAAAAAACATAATTTATCGCAATCAACTCTTGAAAATCATAAAATATCCACATTAAAAACGGAGAAATTCAATGGTTACAAAATCAGGAGAATTAAAAACTTATTACCAAAGAAATTGGGAAGATTTTCAAGGTTACATTTCAGGAGACACGTTGAGTGCCGGTCTACATATTGGCAGCCTAGCTCTCCCCATCATCGCCCTTCTTCATAAGCCTACTGGTCGGGCGATTTCTTACATTGCAACCTCTTTAAACACGATTTTAACAGGAAGAGAACTTTGGACCGCGAAAACATGGAGTCGCGCTCACGCTTGGTCAATCCTTAAAAATGGCGCGGAATTCATTGGAACTGTCGCCAGCCTAAGAATCGGCCTCGCGACTCATGCAGCCATGAATTTAGGCGAAAGTCTCTACACATTACCACTTGATCTAGACACACTTCTAACATGGGACGGTACTGGGAAAGTCATTCGGGTAGCTTCCAATGCCCTCTATTTACTGACCTTAGTGAACTTCTCAAATCCTCTCATTTATGAATTCATTTTCATGTCGCTCATGTTACAAGTAGTATCGAGCCTCAGGAAAGCGATCGCTGCCTATGAAAAAGCCACATCGTGGAAAGAGATGAAAATCGTCGATGCAGCAGCTCATGCGGCGACGATGCTGATTTATATGGCAAAGATTCCTTTTGCCTGGAAACTCAGCAATATATATCCAAAAACATTTGTTCTCATGCGGCCTGCAAGTCAGTCCAATAAAATAAATGTAGTCGAAGGCCTCCCTCAAATCACTAAAGAATCGGCAGAATCCGTCGTGCCAGCGGCCTTAAGAGAGATTGCGGAGCAAAACGGCAAAGAAATCATGTTCTATACATCCTCGGCTACCCATCCTGATCTAACTCGCAACATCAGCACGCATGAGTGGGCTGCTCATCTCCAACGATTCCCCGCAGGGCTCTTTGATTCTCAATGGATGCAGAGCCCTGATACGCGAAAGTGGTTCGAAAATTACCAAGAAAATCAGGAAAAACTAGGCTACATCCCGCCTAAGATCCATTGGAAAAACTTCTCAATAGAAGAGCGTCAAATACCTTCTCCTGATGCAGAGCAAATCGTTGAAAGTCCAGCTGAGGTTGCCTCTCGAGTCGACTCCGCTATCCGAAAAAGCTTAAGAGAAAATCCTGACAGCGATGACTGGCCTTCTGCTTCTTTCAAAAACTACTACCACTATCTTCCTGTTTTTGCCCTTAACGGTAATGACATGACGGCATATCTCGAGACAGAAATCAGTAAAAACCCTGAACTTCCTGCAAATATCGCCAGCGGTATTGACGAGGGCAGCCTGCGCGTTGTGACGATGGAGCCGGATGATCTGGGGGATCTGCACGTGACTCAAATGGTCGATCCTAAAGCAGAAGTTTCTGCCGTAAAATAGACACCTTTAAAACGGAGAAATATAATGGTTGTACCCACTATTTCTAGATTTGTTGGTATGATGACTGCGGAAGCAGCAGGATCGGCATACTACCGCTACTGCCATTCTAAACCAGCTCTAAAACGCGTTGCTACGCGCATCTACCCTAGTGCACCAGCGCTACGCTTTCCCTATTCTAATCCCATTATCCAAAGCCTTGCTTCACGCATTTACCCTATTGGCCGTGCTTTTTTCAACACTGGGTATAGAATGATCAAATCTTGGCTGCCCAAGACACCCCTCCTCTGTATAGTGAGCCTGATATTAAAACCATCAGAGCCCATCGACGACTGTTTGAGGCAAAATACAACCCCTCAATCTTTCCATTTTTCGCAATGTCCGCTTTTTTTAAAAAACGCATCAACCCCATTTGTTGGCGGAGTCCCAGCTTAACTTTAATAACTGCCCAAGCCTCTAAGTTCCTGGGAATCTTGCGAGGATATTTCTCCCATAAAAGAAGTCAAAAATAAAGTCTTCAAGGTCAAACTGAGGTATCTGATGTTAGCACGATACCGATTAGGCCTTGATCCATGGCACGCTGGCGGCACACTGCCCCCCCTATTTTTGCCATCCGTCAACAAATTTCTTCAGTTGATCTCAACACGACTTCCATTCTACACTCGTGCTGTGAACAGCTGAAAACTGCTGAGGGAGCGGGGAAATAGGCGGACTCATAAGCCGTTGGTCCCTGGTTCAATCCCAGGCTGCCCCATGTTTTAACTCATTCTATTTCAACGTTTATCGTTGAGATACTTTTCAACCTCCGGCAAAATTGACCATTAAGTCAGAACTCATGTTAGGATTGCACCTAATTTTCTAGAAAATCTCCATATGACCAAAAGCGATGCGATTTTATTGAGAAAGTGGTATAAAAACTGTTCGAGATTACAGTAGGGGAATACTAAATATGTTTCTTGTCAAACCTACAACCTCACTCTTAAGAGTTACAAGGCCGCCGTCTTCTCATTTTTTACCTACTAGATGTTTGACAACAAGACCTTTTGGGTCATCAACCCGACTCTCCTCTTTGAAATTTCATATAAATTTTAATCATCATCAAGACGCTTCTCGTAGTCTATTTTTCCTAACCCTGGAGGTATACAGTGAAAAAAACCGGCAAACTTGGCCTATTCATACTACTAGGGGGAGCTATATTGGCTTCTCTTACTCTATATGCCAATGAGGACAACGTCTCTTCTTCAACACTTGTGAAACCGATGATATTTTCTTCTATTGAAGGAAAAGAATGGGTAGAAAAATGCGTGGATCAGCACCCTGAAATTTTATGGCTGGCTGATGCCAATGTGCGAAGAACCGAAGAAGGGCAAGCCACACTACAGGGCACTTATTCGGAGCAGTTATTTGGTCAAAAGTATATTGAATTCGACCGTACTATTATGACAATTCACTGCTTAAAACTCCTTCTAGATGGTAGCGATAAAGCTTACCTAGCCTTCACAGCTGCTCAGCCAAAAGATACTAAACTTTCGCGTGAAAGTTTTCAAACGCTCCATTTGCAAGGACAACAATTATTAAAATCAAAGTGGAAAGGTTTGTCTGAACTTCAAATGGCACAGGCCATGGAAACAGCATTAGTGCTTGGTGATATAGGAAAAAGTGAAAAAGCACGAGAGCTGTTCAAGCCATATGGCATTAAAGCCCCCGATCATGATGATTTTTATGGAGAGGCTATGCGGGTCATTGTAAAACACCCCAAACTTTGCCCTTCCTTTGCTAAGCTGCCATCTCCTGCTAAAGAACTTCTCATCGAGATTGCCAACCTAGCTCATTATGGCCATGTCACTCATTTAGAAGGGAGTGCTGGAATGTTTAGTAAACTCAAAGAGAGTGGAGTGCCATCTTCAGACCCTATCGCCCTTTCTTTTGACTTATTCGTTCATACTTCCGATGTTGCAGGGGCTTTAGGCCATGTCAATAACCAATCTTCTCTTGTTTACACTGAACCTGCCCATCGTGCTATGCAAGCCATGGGAGACGCGGTAAGAGTTCTTTCAAACACGCATAAAACTGAATGGGATGCCTATAATGCTTACTTAGAAGTACGCGCTTCTTGGTTAGGACTGAAACCTGAAGATAGATCAGATCGTGTTTTATCACGTATCGGCGCCATGCTTAGATTATTCACCGAGGAGGAAGGGGCTACCTTGAAAAAGGCTATGCTAGAGCTAGATCCGGATGTTCGGGCTAGAATTGCCGCACAACTCGATGTTCAGAAGCAAGATCAACCTAGCCGAACCCCTACTTATATGCCAGCTGTACTGGTTAATCTATCAAACAATTCACAATTAGGTGAATCCAAAGAAGAAAGATTGTCTAAAGCGATCACCATCGGGTTACCCTTTATTACTAGGGTTTTAGAAAAGCATAAAGAAATGTCGGCAAATCATGAAATCGATCCAAATATTCCTCTCAATTTCAATAAGATGGCTGGAGTGGCCAAAACTTCCCCTCAATTGCTCAGCAAAGGATTTTATATCGACAAAGAGGGCAATGTTCATTTGAAAGAATAAGATTTATTAAGGATTTTTATGACGAAATGGCGTGCTAAATTGGTTTTAATTTTTATGTTCATTGGAGGGTATTCTCTGATGGCTTCTATTTCAACTCCTTACAGCTCTGAAATCGAAGCA
>DATAHB010000145.1:0-8293 GCA_036263375.1 Rhabdochlamydiaceae bacterium
AATCCAAAAAATCGTCGAACCCTAAATTTTCGAAAGAGGTCTAATGGCAAAAGAACCGTATTCCCAGCTCACCAAGGGCACCTTTATCATCGCCAGCCCCGACATCAACGCAGGCATGTATTTCCGCGGCGTGATCCTCCTATGCGAACACGGCCCTTCCGGCTCATTTGGAATCTTGGTCAATAAAGCCCTCGATGTCGAAATTCCTGAAGAAGTGATCAACATCAAAGACATTGCCAATCCCCGCGTGCAACTCCGGGCCGGCGGCCCGTTGCAGCCCAACCAGATGATGCTCGTTCATTCGAGCGATCAGCAGCCGGATCTGACGCTGAAACTCTGCGATGGCGTCTATCTCGGCGGAGATCTCCAATTCCTCCAAGAAGCAATGACCGATACCAATGGTCCTGCCGTGCGACTTTGTTTTGGATACTCTGGCTGGGGCCCGGGCCAGCTTGAACAAGAATTCCTCTCCGGCATGTGGTTCATCTCTCCCGCATCAGCCCGCCATGTCTTTGAAACCCCACCGGAAAAACTCTGGCAGACACTCCTCCGCGAAATGGGCGGCAAATACGCCACCCTATCGATGATTCCAGAAGATCTCAGTCTGAATTAAGATTTCTTTCGTGAAGATTTGATCGGAACCAGCACGTATTTGTATTGTGGATCAAGGGTAGTCTGCGAGAAATCTGGACAACCTATCCAACACCCTTTTGTTTATGTCACCAAAATGGTCTAAGTTAGCTTTGGAGTTGAACAGAAAAGCTCCGATAGTCGGTGCTAAATAGGGGTGGTAAAATTACACATGAAAAGCATAAGAGCGACGATAATAGCGGGTGTTTTTTCAACATTTGGTGATTCCCATTTTTGATATAGGAATTTGTCACCTATTTGAGGCGCGGGTTAATATTAAGCGACTTCGGAGACTTTGATCTGAGTGAGTGGTAGGTCAGGAAAGAGGGCCGCGCAGGCCTTCAGAATGGAGTCACGTTTTTGCCCCATGGTGATTTCAAAATGATCGAGCGCAGAGAGCGTTCGTTGGAGCTGGAGTGGAGCAATCGAGCGATGACGGATGAGGAGTGCGGGACCAAAAAAAGCAAAAAGGAAAAAATTTTTATCTTCTTCCGTCCACGGCTTCATCGTGCTGATCATGCGGGCAAATCCATAGAAGGAGGCGGCCATTGCTGCGCCGATATCAACACCGTCTTTATCGCTGAAGCTTAAAACATCAGGATTTTGAGCATCTATGATCCGTAAAATCAAGAAAAAATAGAGGATCTGGATAAAATCGAGCCTTTCTTTACGGGAAAGCCCTGGTTTTTGATGGAAAAATTGAGAATAGACAAAACCAACGAGTCCTTCGATGATCTTGGGAGTTAGGAGTTTCACAGGATAGAAGAAGCCGCACTCCGTGCCTCCGTTGATTTGCTCAATGCAAAGAGTGCAGAAATCTTTGGCTTTGAGGACTTCGGCATAGTCATTGATCTGATAGTAAAAATCGGTATGGACCGGCAGAGTAACCACCTGAAGGACTTCCGTAAACTCCCCTTCTTTAGAAAGCCCTTCCATAACAGACGACCGGGCATGCTCTTTCCACGAGGTTCGGTCTTGAAGATTGATGTAGAGATGCTTTCGATTGACGAGGGAGCGGAGATATCCTTTGAATTCAGGCGTGATCGAGACGCGGTCGATCATCTCTTGATGAATGGGGCATGGAAGATGGACAATGCTGGTATGCGTGGTTTCTGAAGAGAGATTGAAAATATGGCTCGGCGGATTCTTTTGGATAAGTGGATCAAACCCTTTTTTCTCTTCGCCATACCTGAACACTTTCAAGATCTTCATGAGCGGCCCGCTTGGAGATTTGCGGAGCTCATTTCGAAGCGCGGTTTCAATGGAAGAGAGCGTTCCCCAGAGCGTCGGCAACTCCACAGCGGTATTTTCCACGACATCCCGGATAAATGACATGATTTCATGGCGAGCGCCGCTGCGCAAGAAAAGCGCATTGCAGAGATAGTGAGAAAGTTTCAAACAAACGGTTTTAAAGGAATTTAATTTCTCAGGAGTTAAGGTTCTCCAATGATTATAGTCTCCTGTCTCAAGGACTTTTCTCAAGTACATTTCAAAATCGATAAAATAATGAACGGATGATTTCCCATGGGAATTATGCATCATGTTTTTCGGATTGGCCGATAGCATCAAGGCCATGACAGCCGAGCAGAGCGCCGCAGGGCCTTCTTGTTCCCGATGGTTGAGGGCCTCTTTGTAAAATCGGTCGATAAGGTCAGCGGCTTCTTGCAAAATTTCTTGCGCAGAGACATGCAGATCGCGGTCCAGGATCACCTCCATCCGCCTCAATACGTCTTCGCGGTCTCTGCTCATAAGACTTTCATCAAAATTGCCCACCATTCGGATATGGCGCAGGAGCTCCGGCGTAAAAAATGGCGTCCCGTCTTCTTTAGAAATATAAAACAACTCGTATTCGTCATCTTGCTGGACAGCTTCGAGATCTTTCAGAGCTTGTCTCTCATCTTCGAGCTCGCCCTCTGCTCCTTCAACTTCCCAGTGCTCCGCTGCTCTCTCTTGTTTGACCCTGGAAAAAACCTTAGAGAGATAAAACTGTTGCAGCTGCTGAAATTCAGGGATCGCTTCATGATGAACACCCTTAAAAAGCTTGGTATACTTGCCGACCTTGTCAACGGCTTCCCCGGCCAGCTGCATCATCGCCTGGAGTCCCTTCTGTGTCTGAGGGTTGCCAAGTTCCGTCCGTTCTTTTTGGTAAAGGTGCTGGAGATAAGAGGTGAGCGCCTTAAACGTCTCACGGATAGCATCTTGATTTTCTTCAACCTTAGCCGGATCGGTCCATTCGGTCTTCTCTTTTTTCTCGACGTCGAGGTCGGCCAAATGAGAAAGATTGTCGACCGCTTCCAGGACTGTGATCCGACCCCGTTTCTTCTTCGCCATAATTTTATTATAATTATAAAACCAATTAAATTAATTATATTAATGCAATTAACTTAATTATAGATATTTGAAAAGACATAAAAAACAGCCCCAGCAACAAATGCAGCTCCAGGAAGGGTCAAAACCCAGGCGGCGGCGAGTTTTTTAGCCGTCTGCCATTTAACTGAGCGATTGGCAGATCCGACTCCGGTGATACTCCCGGCAATCATGTGCGTCGAACTGATCGGCATCCCCAAAAGGCTTGCAATGAGGATCACGACAGAAGCGCTGCCCTCGGCTGCAAACCCTTGAATCGGTTTGAGTTCTGTGATTTCGAACCCCATCGTCCGAATGATCCGCCATCCCCCGGTTGCCGTTCCCAGCGCCATCATCACTGCGCAAGAGGCGATGACCCAAAGAGGGATATGGGGCGTCGCGACCACCCCCGCAGCAAGAAGCCCTAACGTAATGATACCCATGCTTTTCTGAGCATCGTTAAGCCCATGGGCCAGGGCTAGACAACTCGCGGTAATCAGCTGAAGATGATTGAAGATCTTTTTCTCCCTGGTCTTGAGCCGTAGAAGCAGCCGCATGAGGATGAAGGCTACAAAAAACCCAAGCATGGGCGAGAGAACCATTGGGATAACAACTTTGAAAATGACATTTTTCCAAATCACGATCTCCGGACCTCCATGGACGACGGCTGCTCCGATGAGGCCTCCCACAAGTGCATACGAAGAACTGCTCGGGATCCCAAAGTACCACGTGATGAAGTTCCACGAAATAGCCCCCATAACGGCAGCCAACACCATCGCTTGCGAGGCATCAGTCGCATTAACAAGACCCGTTGTGATTGTTTGAGCAACACCGCTGACCTGCGTCGCTCCAATAAAGTTGAAAATTGTTGCAGAAATAATGGCAACCAGAGGCGTGACGATTTTTGTGGCAATCGGCGTGGCAACAACATTTGCGGCGTCGTGAAATCCGTTCGTGTAATCGAACAATAACCCCAAGACAACGATGAGAAGGATGATTTCTGATCCCATGGTTTCTACATACAAGCAGTAGACATTTAACGAAAAGTACTATAAATGTGGACTAAAAGGAGAACTCATATGCGACTGCTTGCGGCGATCATTTCCATTTCTTTAGGCATGGGCTCAGTCTGGGGCGCAAGCATTGACGGGCAGAAAACGAATAGCGGCATTCGAGTGATTCAAATGAAACCGACTCCGGAGCCCGACGAAGTCGAAGTCCGATTTGCTTTTCCTTTGGAGGGCGAACTTAAAAACGACAGACCGATGATCGTGCAGCTCCGTCTCGAAGGCTATCCTATCGGCTTTGCCACCGATTTTCCCCGTGCACGCGAAATTCGCGACAGTGATGAAGGACAGGCCCTTCGTATCATCCTCGATGGGAAGCACTATTTCGACATCAATGAAGCGATCGATGATGTCGCAGAAAATGAAGAGATCGACTTTGACCAAATCCTCCAAACCAAGATCCCCTACAACCTTTCCGATGGAACTCACATCTTACGCGCTTTCCCCGTCAGATCTTATGGCGAGTGTTTAAAAAATCCCAGGTGCTTTGCATCCACTTACTTCTATTTTGGAAAAGCCGAAAAAAAGCCTTCCGTCGATTTAAATCGGCCTTTTTTGACATACAATACCCCGGAAGGAGAGTACTCAGAGGGTCAACCGGTCCTCCTCGATTTTTATCTCTCCAATATCCAACTCTCGAATGATGGCTATAAAGTCCGCTTGACGATCGATGGAACCGACAAACGGATTCTGACAGAGTGGGCGCCGTATTTTATGTACGGGATGAAAAAAGGATCCCATACGATTAAATTGGAACTCCTTGATCCAAGCGGCAAAGTTTTGCCGCCTCTCTTCAACGACCTGGAACAGACCATCGTAGTCAAGTAATACCAGTTTTGGTAGCATCATGGCATTTTTCAGGAGAATGTCATTAAATATCTTCTATCTTTTCTTGTCGTTTTTCTTCAGTGCTTGAGTCTGAATGCGCTCAACTACCCAATGTTGCCAAACGCCACCCTTCAATCTGAAACCACTAAGAGCTCAATAGGGACCCCATTAGACTGCCTCCTAGAAAAAGCGCTTCCGTGTGTTTGCATTGTGGAGGTTCAACACGCTAGCTGGTGGAATCAAGTATGTTATGGTGGTAATCCGGGAGGAACGGGTTTTTTTATTTCTCCTCAAGGCCATTTGATTACCACTAGACATGTGATTGAAGGCTATTCCAATCCTACTATTTTTTTAAGTTTTTCTGATCGCTCTGTAAAAGCTTCTATCATAGCCGTTCATCCTACAGAAGATATCGCCCTTTTAAAAATTGACGACCTAAATAATCTTCAGTTTTCTTACTTCGAACTCTCTTCCATACCTGGGGAAATTGGAGATTGGGTATTTAGCCCCCTTGCAATGGGAGTCTGTGGTTGGTCAAGCCATTTACTACTATTACCTGCAATGGGAAAAATCATTGGAGGATCTAATAACCCTTCATTGCTTGCACTAAGCATGGGATGTGTAAAAGGAAACTCAGGTTCTCCCATTCTGAATCTTGAAGGCCATCTGATCGGAGTAGCCACACAAAAACCAGTAATCAGCGATAATGATAGAGAAATTGGAGCGACACTTTTCACCCCTCTTGATAAATTCAAAGACTGGATCAAAGAAAATCTCTGAAAAAATTACTCTTGCTGTCCTGTTGCAATCCACGCAAGGTGGGGCGCTACCCAATTAGCTGCTCTGAAAAGATAGGTCGACTCTTTTTCAAGGGTTGTTTCTAGCCGGTGGTTATATTTTTCGTATAACCCAATCCAGCATAGACCAAAGGCAATATGTACGATGCCCTTGAGAGCGAGTGCAGTCGGAGCATCCCTTAAATTCCACCGCTCGATCGTATAGACATTCAGTTGAGAACCCCCAAAAACCGTCGTAAAAAGACCAATTCCCAAACGGGTCTCAGGAAGTTTCCAAACGGCAATTCTCATTAGGTTCGTCAGCGGATCGATCTTAAGCGCTGCCTTTTGCAAAGTCACCGAAAAAACGGCCGAAAAACCGGAAGGAGCCTTTGTCCATTGCCGCATCGACTGCATGAAGCATTGCCAAACTCCGACCGCAGCAGAGTACCCTCCTGCGATCCATTTCGACTTGGCCGTCTTAAGCAAATAAAAATTGATTAAAAGAGAGAGAGGCTCCAAAGAAAACACAACCTTGCCTACTCTAGCGCTAAAAAGTGCTACCGGAACAGTGACCTCTCTGAGCGGCTCACAGTATTGGGCTTTAAACAATCCCCATACAATCCCGCACGCTATGGCTACCCTTGCTGTTGAATAGATAAAATTCCGCGCTTTTTCTCTAGCCTCGTCGTAATCAGCTCCTGTAAACCATACCGCCGGAAACGTCACCATATCTCTGACAAAACCAAGCACTGACATCGCCGCTCCAAATTTTTTCATCACTATACGTAAAGATTTATTTAAGTACCATGATTTGACACGACAGTCCCTTTCCAGTATCCTCTCTAACGTGTATAAACGATTTCTTAAACTCTTTCTTTTTCTGATCTGTTTTGCGATTGTCGCCGACTTTTGCAAAGAGCAGACCGGCCGGTTCACCGTGCTCCGGATCACCTCTCATCTAACACCGCAGTCCGAATGGGAAACGGCTCCTCTTTCTACGGAAGAATTGGCAAAGATCAAAAAAATCCTCAGCCAGCCTTATACGTACTTAAGCAAAGGAGTCCAATCGTTTGTTTTTGCCTCGGAAGACGGCCGATATGTGACTAAATTTTTTCGGCACGACCATCTCGATTCTCCCTTTTGGCTGACAAAGAACCAAAAAGCAAAAAAAGAAAACCGGCGGAATCAAGAATTTTTAAGTTATAAACTCGCCTACCAAAACCTCCCCAATGAGACCGGGCTCATTTTTCTCCACCTCAACAAAACAAAAGAGTTGAACCAAACACTCGACCTGGTCGACAAACTGAGCATCCACCACCAGATTCCCCTTGACAACTATGAATTTCTCATTCAAAAAAGAGCTTGCCTTCTCTATACTGCTCTCAATCAAATGATCGAAGAAAACAGACTCTCAGATGCGAAGAAAACCGTCTCGAACCTCGTTAAACTTTTAGTTAAAAGAGCAGAGGCAGGGATCGCCGATAAAGATCCCGATTTGATCACCAACTTTGGCGTCATTGGAACAGACCCGATTCAAATCGATGTCGGCCGGTTCAGCCCCTCTTCTGCTAAATTCGATAAAAATGAAATCATCCGTATCACCGACCATCTGAACCACTACTTAATGGCCAGATGCCCCGAGCTCCAGCACCATCTTAAAACCCAGATAGAAAAACTATGAAATTTAAGTCTTATGTTTACCTCCTAGCCTCTCTTGCAATCGGCTACGGCGCTTACCACCTTTCAATCAAAACCGCTAACAAGTTCGTCCTTTCCGAGATCCAATACGACAGACCCCACGATCCCCGCTTTGACACCCGTCCCCTCACTAACCTAGAGAGTCAAGAAGTCGACAAAGCGCTCAGCCAAAATTACACCTATTTCGGCTGTGGCGGGCAAGCGTATGTCTTCTTCAGCGAAGACGGCAAATACGCTTTAAAATTCTTCAAACAGAGACATTTCCGAGAGCCAACCCATCTCAACTACATCCCGTTTATCAAACGGTACCGCGATCTTAAATTCGCCAAACGGAAGAAAAAAATCGCTGTCGAATACGGCAGCTACAAACTTGGCTTCGAGCAGCTCCCTGACCTCACCGCCCTTGTCTATGTCCATCTCAACAAAACCTCCCACCTTCATAAGAGCATCACCTTCATCGACAAGTTCAAGATCAAGCACCTGATCGATCTCGATAAGACCGATTTCATTCTCCAAAGGCGAGCTCAGCTTGTCCATGACACCATCGACCAGCACATGAGTGCTGGCAATACCGCAGCTGCGCAGCAAACCATCGATGCCGTCATCGATCTGATCCTTACCCGGTGCAAAAAAGGGTATTACGACAAAGATCCGAATATCGCGACTAACTGCGGCATTCTAGGTGACAAAGCCATCAAGATCGATGTCGGCCGGTTAACCCTCGATCCCAAAATGGCAAAACCGCTCTATTACAAACCCGAGCTCTACCACCTCGTTAAACCGTTTGAACGCCGTCTCGCTGAGAAATATCCCGAGCTCGCTACATATTTGGACCAAAAGGTCACTGATGTCATCATTCGTGAATAGATGGTTAAGGCGCGGCATTAACTTCTCCCTGTTTTTGATCGCCTTCAACACGTTAGAACATTTATGCCACCAGCAGAC
>DATAHB010000146.1:0-7211 GCA_036263375.1 Rhabdochlamydiaceae bacterium
AAAACAAAGCTCGTTGCAAAAGACAAAATAAATCCTGCTCCTCAAACGACACCCCCCGCCTCCTATTCCTTTTTAGACTCTATTCCTGGGTATACACAGTTCAGTCAACTGCTTTGGGGAGCACCGCCATCTAATGACAAATCAACTTTATCTGAAACTCCTCAACAACCCTCTCTCAATCGGTTATGGGAGCAGAGAGATTTCCCGCGTTTATTCGATCTTCTAGAAAGTGAAATGAACACTCCGCAAGGGATTACGTGGAAGCCCAAAGCCAATCTCGACCGGCTTCCAAAATTAAAAGGCCCTTCCACCTATATCAATAAATTCGCACGTGACTTGACAGAGGAAGCTATGGAGGGAAAGCTCCGTCCTTTTGTGGGAAGAGAAAAAGAGATCTCCTTGACGGCAGAAATCTTAATACGCAGCCAGAAAAGCAATCCCCTTTTACTGGGGGATCCGGGGGTCGGAAAATCAGTGATTCCAGAAGGGATTGCGCAACTGATTGTGAAAAACGATGAAAAGTTATCACCTGTCTTCAAAGGAAAAAGAATCTACTTTATTCAGTGGGAGCTCCTTGCTGCCGGCGCCCGCAAATACTCTGATGACACTCTTGAGAAAAGATTATCCGAGCTCATTGCAGAGGCGCGTACCAATAAAGACCAAATGATCCTTTTTATCGATGAGATCCACTCGTTTCTGAAGAACGATAAAGAATCGATGGCCATCCTAAAACCAGCGCTTGCCGATGGAACGATCTCCTGCATTGCGGCAACCACGCCGTGGGATTATAAAGGAATGCTTGCAGCTGATCCTGCACTGGAGCGTCGTTTCCCTTTGGTTCATGTTAAAGAACCCTCTGATCAGGAGATATTAGCAATTTTAAAAGCCTTTATTCCAAGGCTTGAGTCGCATCACGGTGTCCATATCAGCAAGGAGGCTTTTGAAGAATGCCTCACCCTTTCCAAGCGTTTCATTCGAAGCGAAAGTTTTCCCGATAAAGCCATTGATCTGCTCGATCAGGCTGCAAGTTTCGTCAGTCTTTCCAAAGAACCCCCTATTGTACTGCTTCAGGATAAAAAGCTGGCCGTTTTTCTCGACCGGCTTTTACTCATGCGCAAAGAAGTGGACAACCCCCAAATCATCGATCAAAAAATCCAAGAGATCAGTAACCGGTTTAATCGCACAATTACTGCCGATCATATTCGT
Organism: Rhabdochlamydiaceae bacterium; assembly: GCA_036263375.1. GTDB lineage: Bacteria > Chlamydiota > Chlamydiia > Chlamydiales > Rhabdochlamydiaceae > PALSA-1444. The sequence goes on from DATAHB010000146.1 coordinate 1,207, forward strand.
GAGATAGTCTCTCGAAAAATTGACATCCCGATCAAAAAACTTCAAGAGCCGGAAAAACATCTCTTAAACAACTTAGAAAAACTGATCTCAGAAAAAATTATCGGCCAAAAAGAACCTATTGTCGCCTTATCCGAAGCCGTTCGCAGGGGCAGGCTGCGGATAGGAAGTCAAGATCGACCTGCCGGAGTGTTCCTGATGCTGGGACCTACAGGTGTTGGAAAAACGGCAACTGCTACTGTTTTGTCCGAAATCCTCTATGGGTCCAAGGAAAATACCCTCCGACTCGATATGTCGGAGTTCCAGCAGTCTCATGAAATCAGCAAATTGATTGGAGCTCCTCCGGGATATATCGGTCATGGAAGTCCGGGAAAATTAACCGACTGGTTAAAGAAAAAACCCAACTCGATTGTCATCTTCGATGAAATTGAAAAGGCGCATCCCGCTGTCTTTGATTTGTTATTACAAGTTTTTGATGCCGGAAGGATCACCGATGGCAATAACGAGACCATCCGGTGCCTAGATACGATCTTTATTATGACTTCCAATATCGGCGCTGACATTATTTTAGCAAAAGATGGCAAGATCCCTCACCCTGAGTTGGAAAAAATGATCGAGACAAAAATGGATAAGCAATTTAGACCTGAATTCATCAACCGGATTCAAGAGTCTATTATCTTCCATCCTCTCACCGAAGACCAAATGCTTCAAATTGTCCGGCTTCAATGCAAAGAGCTCAAAGAGCGCGTCGAGCATAATGTTCAATGCCCGAATCTAACTTTGCAGTGGGATGAATTCCTCATCACTTTCCTTGCGAAAACAAGCTTCAACCCTAAAAAAGGAGCACGTGAGCTGAGCCGTCAAATAACCAAAGCAATGGAAAACCCGATTGCCAACCTGATCATCAACGATAAAATTGTGGCCGGAGATCATCTTTTCTTCACCGCTGTAAACGGTCGAATCGAACTCTTGGTGAATCAAAAGCCTGTAAGAAGTCGTTGATCCATCCCAGTATGTCCAAAAAAACTGGACATGCTGCGATCCACTGATCATCAAGAAATTATAAACGATCGCATCCAGCTTGAATAGATGGCGCTGTCGGGCTAAATGTCGTGACAAGCACCGCCGCTTTAGAATAAAGCGCGGCATCTTGTGGATCTCTCACGGCAATTATGATCACCGGCCTTCCCGACTCTAAGAAAGTCTGGATAAGCCTCTCTTGCGCCTGGTTTTTCCACGAGTTATAGGAACAAAACACAATTACATCGGCAGCTTTAGCGCTTTCTATAACTGCAGCACTATCGTCTTCTGTTGGATTCAGTCTTTCAAAAAAGTGCAGCTGGCCCATTTTTACCAGCGAGGTTTGCTGGATAGGCTCTTTGAGGATTTGAGACGCTATCACCGCAACTTTCTTGCCTGCCAAAGAAACCTGCTCATTTTTAATGACCTGCACGGATAAGGCAGCAATTTTCTTAGAAAGCGCCTTATGCTCTGCATTTTTTACTGCTGTTTTTACGACTCTTAAAGGGAGAGGCTTTAAAAGATACTTATTTTTCAGCTCGAGTACTTTTTCCACCGCTTGATCCAGCCGCTCTTGGGGCACCTGGCCACTACTCACAGCATCAACTAATCGTTGATGGATTCTGCGAACATCACTCACAGCCAACTCAAACTTCGAACCACCAATCAGCTGTCTTCCACCAAGCATCAAAAGATCGCATCCAGCATTCAAGGCTGCAATTGCAGCTTCGTCGACAGACCCGCATTGTTTAAGCACGCCTTCCATCACAAGAGAATCGGCAACAATGACCCCCTGAAACCCCAGCTCTTTCCTTAAGAAATCAAGCGTTTTTTTCGATAGTGTAGAGCAATGATCAGGATCTAATGCCGGCACGAGAAGATGGGCTGTCATGATCATATCTGCTCTGGAGGCAAGCTCGGCAAAAGGCTTCAGCTCAACACGCAACAACTCTTCCATAGATTTGTGAACGACCGGAAGGGCATAATGGGAATCGGTTTCAACATCGCCATGGCCCGGAAAGTGTTTCAGACAAGCAATCGTTCCTGACTTCCGATATCCTTCTAAGGCTTTTCTTCCGAAAGCAACAACCGTCTCGACCGAATCTCCAAAGGAACGGATCCCAATGACCGGATTGCGCGGGTTGATATTGACATCAACCACAGGTGAAAGGTTCATATTAATGCCGACAGCTTGAAGCTCCTCGCCAATTGCAAAGGCACTCTCTTTTGCCAGCTCGGGCTTTCCAGTCATGCCCAGCGCTTTATTGCCAGGAAACACCGTAAATCCTTGCGTAAGCCTTGCCACGATGCCGCCTTCTTGATCCGTGGTGATGAAAAGTCGAGGCCCCGTTGTCAGTTTTTGCAATCCTTCACAGAGCGCCTTGACCTGTGCAGGAGATGATAACCCATTCGACCAGTTGTAATAAATGAATCCTCCGACATACATCTCTTGGACGAGCGCTTTTGCATCGTCATTAACCTCTTCTCCGTGAAACTGAACGACTAAAATCTGTCCAACTTTTTCTTCCAGGCTCATCTCTTTTACAGAATAGGCAAAACAGGAAGTTGCTAACAACCATGTACCGATCAGTTTTTTCATGAGCAGTCTCCTTTTTCAAGAAACGTTACCAGTTTTTCAACTTTCTTGAGAATAAAAGTAAATTTTGTCATCCTGCTCCACATGCTCACGCCACGCAAAATCAAAGAAAAGCTCGCTGTCACACAAAAACAGAAGCTTTTCATTGAAAAAAGCCGCGAGGTCATCTCCGATCTCATTACCGGAAAGGATGGTAGACTCGCCATTGTTTTAGGACCCTGTTCGATCCATGACCTTTCTGCTGCTTTAGAGTATGGAAGACGGGTGCGAGCGCTCGCAGACGAGATTGCCTCGACATGCGCCTTAGTCATGCGCGTCTATATTGAAAAACCACGCACGGTGACAGGATGGAAGGGGCTTGCCTATGATCCGCATCTCGATGGCTCTAACGACATTCAAACCGGAATTTTTTGGGCGCGGGAGTTATTTTTGACGCTCACGGATTTAGGCATTCCTATTGCGACTGAGTTTTTAAATCCCCTCTTGATTCCTTACATCCAAGATTTAGTCTCGTGGGGATTTATCGGAGCGCGTACCTCCGCATCGCAACCTCATAGAGAGCTTGCTTCGTCTCTTTCCTGTCCTATCGGGTTTAAAAATAGTCCCGAGGGGAATGTCGATCAAGCGATCCACGCGATGATCGCCGCGGGATGTCCACACCGATTCCCTCATCTCAACGATGATGGACAGATCGCCCTTGCAGAAAGCACCGGCAACCCGTACACCCATATCGTTCTGAGAGGATCTCGTACAGAATCGAATTACGATTCGGCTTCGATTGCAGAGGCAATCGAAACCATGGATCTCCATGGATTGAAAAATCGGATTCTAGTCGATTGCTCGCATGGAAACTGCCAAAAAGAATATGGGAAGCAAAAAGAGGCCTTCCAGTCCATTCTTGAGCAGTTTGAACGGGGCAATCGCAAGATCTTAGGCATGATGCTGGAAAGCCATCTTGAGGAGGGGTCACAGTATCTATCCGAAAGTCCTTCCAGTTTAAAATATGCCGTTTCGATCACAGACCCGTGTCTTGGATGGCATGAAACGGAAATGCTAGTCCGCTCGCTCGCAGTACCTTCATTGATCTAGGGTGATTAAGTTTGCCCAGAGTTGATGTTTCCACTCCCGATAGACATGGTGGTCTGGCGTCATGATTTCCGCTGAATAGGTCAATATCCCGCCTGTCTCATCATACTCGTGATTAAGCAGTGAATAGACTTCATAGCCGAGGCGGCTTTCAATCGGATAGACGATGGTCTTTTCCGTGTGGTTTTTATAGATCACATGGAAGGTGATCTGCGGATTTTGCTCTAACAAGTCCGGAGGAACAGCCCATTGAATGACGATTTTCTGTCCATGGGGAGGCATCCGAGGCTCCGGAGAACCAACATGACTGCTGGCCATATAGCTGGGGTCGACCGGAACCTGCCTGAGCGATAGGTAATATTTACTGCAGCTTGTTAAAATTAGGCAGAAAAGCACCGGAAATATAAACTTCTTGTTCATGAGCACTTATGTTGCGTGCATTCTTTTTAACCATTCTAAAATATTTCTGATTAAACGGCGCGATATTCCTGTTTGGGTACTCCCAGGTGGGGGTATTGACTCCGGAGAAAGCCCCGAAGCTGCTGCCTGCCGAGAAATGGAGGAAGAGACCGGCTATCAAGTGAAAATTGTGAGAAAAATTGCTGAGTATACTCCAACAAACCGTTTAGCCAAGCTGACGCATTTCTATGAAGTCGAAGCACAAGGCGGCGCTCCCAAAACAGGCACAGAAACGCGCGCTGTCGAGTTTTTTGAATTGGATGAGCTTCCCCTTCTTCCTCCACCGTATAAACAGTGGATTGCCGACGCAGCAGCGCGGCATGAAGCAGTGCTGAAAAAACCGGTGGAAGGCGTCAATTACGCCACGCTTGTCAAATTGCTCATCCAGCACCCGCTCTTAGTCAGCAGGTTTCTGCTGACGAAGATGGGAATACATATTAATCACTAGACCATTTTCTTGGGATCGACGATCCGATCGAACTCTTTTGAGGTCAGATAGCCGAGTTTAAGCGCGGCTTGTTTGAGGCTAAGGCCTTCTTTGTAGGCTTTGCGGACGACTTTAGAAGCCTTATCGTAGCCGATGACAGGATTGAGGGCGGTGGCGAGCATCAGAGAGTTTTCTAGGTCCTTCTGGAGCTGTTTTGAGTTCGGCTTGATTCCTTTGAGGCACTTGTCATGGAAATTTTTAGCAACATCGGCAAGCAGGCGGATCGATTGCAAAAGGTTGTAGATGATGACAGGTTTGAAGACGTTGAGCTCGAAATTCCCCATCGACCCTGCAATCGTGATCGCAGTATCGTTGCCCATCACTTGAACAGCGACCATCGTCATTGATTCAGCTTGGGTCGGATTGACTTTGCCGGGCATGATGGAAGAACCGGGTTCGTTTTCAGGAAGCAAGAGTTCTCCGAGACCACAGCGAGGACCTGAGGCCATCCAGCGAATATCGTTGGCGATTTTCAAGAAAGACGAGGCTATGACTTTGAGCGCGCCGCTCACCCCCACAAGGCCATCGTGGGCTGCAAGGGCTGCAAACTTGTTTGGAGCTGTGACAAAAGAATATCCCGTTAGCTTAGAAATGACTTCTGCCATTTTCTTATCGAAATGGTTGGGAGCGTTGAGGCCTGTGCCAACGGCAGTGCTTCCAAGAGCGAGCTCCGAAATGGGTTTTAGAGAATCTTCAACGGCACGGATGCCGTTTTCAATTTGCGCCGCGTAACCGGAAAATTCTTGACCAAGAGTCAGTGGCGCAGCATCCATGAGGTGAGTACGGCCTACTTTGATGATTTTTTGAAATTGTTTTGATTTAGTGCGCAGCCCTTTTGCCAGAAGTTTTAAATGAGGAAGTAGCTGCTTCTTGACCGCGAACATCGTGGCGATATGCATAGCGGTCGGAAAGACATCATTGGACGATTGCGACATGTTGACGTCATCGTTGGGATGGATTGGGGTCTTAGAGCCGAGCTTACCGCCGGCTTTTTCAATGGCGCGGTTGGCGATCACTTCGTTGACGTTCATGTTGGTCTGGGTGCCGGAACCTGTCTGCCAGACAACAAGCTCGAATTGGTCGTCAAGCTTTCCAGAGAGGAGCTCATCGCAGGTTTTTACGATGAACTCTTTTTTCTTTGGAGAAAGGAGGCCGAGCTGGTGGTTGACAAGAGCGCAGGCTTTTTTGACGATCCCCAGAGCATGGATCAACTCGATCGGCATCTTTTCAGTGCCGATCGGAAAATTTTGGATCGACCGCTGGGTCTGAGCGCCCCAGTATTTATCATCCGGAACCTTGATTGAACCCAAGCTGTCGGTCTCAACGCGCGTCTTCATTACCCTCTATGTAAGGTTTTTT
>DATAHB010000147.1:0-6446 GCA_036263375.1 Rhabdochlamydiaceae bacterium
CAAAAAATGCCGCCGTTTTGCTGGTTATCCTCTCTAAAAAAACCTTCTATCACAATGGTAAGCCGTGCCACACCCATAGCTTTGACACAGGATCTGCCTGGATGTCCCTGGATTTAGAAGGCACTTCTCGCGGCTATGTCGTCCACGGCATGGAAGGGTTTGATTATGATAAAGCGAAAGACTCACTCCAAATTCCTGATGATTATCAAGTTGAAGCAATGGCAGCGATTGGCAAACCGGCTCCTAAAGAAAAACTGCCTCCCGAGTTACAAAAAAGGGAAGCTCCCAGCCCTCGTAGGCCGATTGAACAATTCATCATGAGCGGGAGATTTGAAAAAAAGATCGAGCAAGCTAAGCAATAAAAAGCTTGCCCGATTTTGAAAACGGTCTTATCGTGCAGCTTTTCTTGAGCGGCGTGCACGAGCTCCTTTTGTCTTTCTTTTTGAAGACTTGCGAGCTGATTTACGTGATTTTTTCTTAGCCATATACTCTCCTTGTTGGATTGTAGGAGTTTAGTTTACACAATCCACCTAGGACTACATAAACACATTTACATTCCCTACAATTCAATCTATATCAAATAAATAATTTACCATCAATTGTTTTATACCACAATCACTTAAAAAGACTAAATAATTTATAAACACATGGAATAATTTTAACCAAACAAATTGAATATATAAAATAAACATCAATTGAATTAATCTACAATATGCATTATAATACTTATAAATTCAACAAAATGAAGAAAACAATATGGCAACTACAACTATAAGAGAACCTTCTTATTACTATCGTGAATTTAAGAATGATGTTCTTCCGCCAAAAGAAGGTGCAGATCGTTCAAAAAATACATTGATACAGCAGTTCGTTCGGGTTGCCGTTGTTACCCTTCCTTATGTGTGCCTTTATCGACCTGCAGGCGTCGCCCTTTCCTATACGCTAGGAACCGTTCGCACTTGTACCTCTATAGCTCAAACCATTGACAGCCTCAACAAGGGCGACATTAAAAACGTCTGCTACGGAGTATTACAAACGACCATCTCTGCAGCAACTGTCGCTGGCACATTCTTCGCCCATCCGGCCGGTATGATCATTTCCACAATACATGACCTTTTGATTGAGACTTGTCAACTGATCCAGCACCTCCAAAATAACAAACCAAAAGAGGCACTCAACAGTTGTTTGAGTCTCTTTAATAATGCTCTTTATCTGTCTCTTTTCATGTATGGCGGATTGGAATTATCCATCCTCTCTCTTGTAGGCCAGATCCTTCTAGGGTTGTGCCGTGCTCGCAATGAATACCAGTCAAGCCATTGGTTAGAGGCTGCCGGGCATATAGGAATGGCTGCAATTCGCTCGAATCAACTCCTCTCCCAAGTCCATGCATTGAGGCTCTCTTTAGCAATGCAAGAGGCTAAAAATCAAGATGGAGGAAAATCGACCCGCTCAAGAAACAGAACGGCAAAAACCCGAGTTAGGCCACAAAGAGAGCACCGAAACAAGACAGCAACACCTGCTGCATCTCCTCAAAATACCCCACCGGCTTCTGGACCAAATAATATGCCTGCCCCCACTCCTTACCGAACCAAGGCAGCACAGCCTGCTGCTCCTTCCCAAGACAAGGCTACTGAAAGCGCTGCGCCTCAAACAATTGCTCCCACTCTAAAAACATTACCTGAGCGAATAAAAGAATACGAAAACAACTCATGGGGCTGGCCCGCTTTGCATTATGCTATTGATATGAAGGATGAAGAGGCCGCGCAACACTTTATCAATGCAAACCCTGAACAAGCAAAATTATTGACCCCCTCTCTCCCTATTATGAAATTTCATGATGGGGGCAAAGCATCCAAAGACTACGATCATAAAATATGGGATGAGCAAGGGATTTCTGCTGTTGAATTGGCGGCACGGCAGAATCTCTCCTCTACTCTTGTGAGTAAATTGATCGATTTAGGTGCCGAGTTCAAGCAGGGAAGAAAAGATTATTTTGGTATGATTAGAGGTGATTGGGAAAGCCTGACGGGATATGCGAAAGGGAGAAATAAGCTCTCCAGTGCTTTCGGACGTTCTGAAGAATATCAGTTATTTACTCCTATTTACTGGGCGATCAAAAACAAAAATAAAGAATTAGAAGACCTTTTGATTTCAAAAGGAAGCAATCTAAATGATTTGGCTTACGCGAAGAGAGCAACGGAACGGGCAACCTGTCGTATAGTGGAAGAGCAATATACTGCCCAGCAATTACAGAAAAAAATTGGCTCTTAAATCAACTTCAAAAAGGGGACCATGTCCCCTTTTTGACACTTATCCTACCAAGACCAGCGGCATTTGCAGGAGGTTCGTTTACGTGTTGATTTCTTTTTCTTTCTTGATTTTTTCTTAGCCATAACTCCATCCTTGTTTTAGGGCCTATCCCTATTTTTATTATTAAATTAATTTACTAATAAATCAATGAATTATTGATTATTTTGATGATTTTTCTTTTTGTTGCGAGACATTATTATGCGTTAGAAGGCTTTTCTTTGCCTTTAGCTTAGCTGATAATGGATTATTCTTAATGGGTTTTATTTGTACTTTGCAACTCATTTTCTATTTCCTTTTTTACGATCGAAACTCATTCTTAAAAAGGCGAATGATATTTTCTAAAATACGAATAGGCAAAATAATGTAAATTATTTTTTTAAAAATTTTCAAAGCACTGATTATTAGGAAGTTGAAAACGAATTGCAGTAAAACAGGTGGCATGTTATGCAATATTTATGCGGATTGTTCTTTCTTTTTTGCTCTTTTTCAGCAGTTTTACATGTTTTGAAGGATGTTCAACTCCTAAAACCTATGAAATGACGCTGTACTATTCACCACAATGCCGTTATTGCCAGAAAGTCCTAACTTATCTGAGAGAAAACAAGCTCAATATCCCGATGAAAAACGTCAAAGTTGATAATCCGGCAAGAAAAGAGCTGGAAGAGATCGGCGGACATCTCATCGTCCCATGCCTAATAGTAAATGGAGAGGCCATCTATAATTCGAGCGACATCATCGACTGGCTCTCAGAGCATCAAGACGATTTACCCAAATCTAAGAAGTAGCTATCCTGAACAAAAGGAATAATCTATGTTGGAAAAACCAAAAAAATCTCGTCGCGTTTTGAGCATTTTTGTCTTAGCAATGCTCAACGTTTCTGTGATGGCAAGTTTGCGCAATCTTCCACTTGTGGCTGAATATGGACTGGGATCAGTGTTCTATTTTGCTCTAGTCGCCCTTTTGTTCTTAGTCCCCTGCGCTCTCATCTCTGCAGAACTAGCAACCGGTTGGCCTAAAACCGGTGGAATTTATATCTGGGTGCGTGAAGCCCTGGGAGATCGGTGGGGATTTTTCGCCGTTTGGGTCCAATGGGCGCATAACCTTTCGTGGTACCCGGTGATTTTGTCGTTTGTCGCTACAACACTGGCTTACATCATCATGCCTGAGTTGGGCGCCAATAAGCACTATGTACTTGCTGTCGTGCTGGTCTCTTTTTGGGGAATGACGCTCCTTAATTATCTCGGAATCAAAACCTCCAGCTGGTTTTCAACGCTTGGCGTTATCGCGGGAACGATCCTCCCCGGCCTTTTTATTATTACCCTGGGAATCTCCTGGATCACCGGAGGGCATCTTGCACAAACTTCGCTAGAGCCGTCGGCAATTTTGCCCAAGGCCGCTAATCTCAATAGCTTGGTTTTTTTAGCAGGGATGTTTTTGGCCTTTGCGGGACTTGAAGTCACGGCCGCTCATGCCGGCGACGTTGTCAATCCTCAAAAAAATTACCCACGTTCGATCCTCCTCGCTGCATTGATCACCTTTGTTCTCTTCATGCTAGGCTCTCTCTCTATTGCTGTAGTGATCCCCAATCACGAGATTAGCTTGGTCGCTGGAGTCATCGAAGCCTTCAATCGGTTTTTTATGGCGTATAACCTGCAATGGATCCTTCCCATCATGGCGGTTTTGCTCATTATTGGGGCGATTGCTGAAGTCAATGCGTGGATCATCGGGCCTGTCAAAGGGCTTTATGCAACCTCTATTCATGGAAATCTCCCACCCGTTTTCCAGAAACAAAACAAAAAAGGCGTTCCCGTTAATCTTTTGCTTTTTCAGGCCATTATCGTGACGCTTTCGGCTTTTATTTTCCTTCATATGCCCACTGTCAGCGCATCCTTTTGGATTTTAACCGCACTTTCAGCACAGAGTTATCTCGTTATGTACATTTTGATGTTCGTCTCTGCCATCAAACTCCGCTACTCGAAACCCAATGTCGTAAGAGAGTACCGCGTCCCCTACAAAATGCCGGGGATGTGGATCACTGCTGGATTGGGGATTTTGTCTTCTTCCTTTGCGATCTTTATGTCATTCTTCCCGCCATCACAGCTTGAAACAGGAAGCCTCTTATTCTATGAACTCTTCCTCATTATTGGGCTCTTTATCATGTGCGGCATCCCCCTTATCATCTATCAATTTCGGCAACCGTCATGGATAAGAGACCGTTAGCAGAAGAACTTCGCCCTAAAAAGCTCGAAGAGATCGCGGGTCAATCCCACCTTCTCAGCCCAGACGGCTTTTTATCGCATCTGATCCATAACAAAAAACCGCTCTCTTTGCTGTTGTGGGGACCACCCGGCTGCGGCAAGACGACCCTCGCCCGTCTTTATGCAGCAGCTCTCGATGCTCACTTTCTTTCTTTTAGTCCTCTTTTGCATGGCATCTCAGATTTAAAAAAAGTCATCGAAGAGACGCGCAAATACCCCCTGCTTAATCGTCAGATCATTCTTTTCGTCGATGAGATCCATCGATTTAATAAAGCCCAGCAGGACGTCTTTCTCCCCTTCTTGGAAAACGGAACCGTCGTTCTGATCGGAGCCACAACGGAGAATCCTTCCTTTGCTCTCAATAAAGCGCTGCTTTCCCGCCTCCGAGTTCTGCAGCTAAAACCGCTTTCCGATCAAGATCTTGAGCAGATCTTGCTTCGTTACGAATCGGTCAAAAAGCCGCTCCACCTAGCACCTGAGGCCAAAACACTGCTACTGCAGCTCTCTCAAGGAGATGCCCGCCATCTTCTCAACATGATCGAAAACCTCCAAGGTATCGAGGGCTCCATTGATGCCGGACGGCTGCAGCAGCTGCTTCAAAAACGGTCCGCTCTTTATGACAAAGGTGATGACGGCCATTATCAATTGATTTCTGCCCTCCATAAAGCCGTCCGCGGCTCCGATCCCGATGCGGCGCTTTACTGGTTGGCCCGCATGTTGGAAGGAGGAGAATCGGCAGATTTTATTGCCCGTAGAATTGTACGTATGGCCGTCGAAGATATTGGACTTGCCGATCCCGAAGCCCTCCATATTGCGCTGAGCGCCTGGAGAGCTTATGACCAGCTAGGATCTCCCGAAGGAGATTTGGCACTCGCTGAGGCGCTCATCTACCTCTCGCTAGCTCCCAAGAGCAATGCTGCCTACACCGCATTTTCTGCTGCCAAGGAACTCGCTTCCAACACAACGCACCTTCCACCGCCACCATGGATTATCAATGCCCCGACCCAGCTCATGAAAGAGTTCGGCTATGGCAAAGGATATCAATATGACCATGATCTCCCCCAAGGTTTCTCAGGGCAAAATTATTTTCCTGACACCGTCGAAAGATCTAGCTTCTACCAACCTGTCGAACGGGGTTTTGAACGGGAAATGAGAAAGCGGCTCGATTACTTCAATAAACTTCGTGGAGAAATCAATGAATCTGGAAAGACCTAAAGTTGGTGTCGGAATCGTTGTCATCAAAGATGGTAAGGTTTTGATGGGAAAAAGAAAAAATGCGCATGGGGAAGGAAGGTGGGCACCTCCTGGAGGACATCTAGAATTTGGTGAAACGCTCGATGCCTGCGTCAGGCGCGAACTTGCCGAAGAAACCGGGATTATTCCCCTCTCTCAGAAACAAGGGCCTTGGACAAATGACATCATGGAAAACAAACACTACGTCACGCTTTGGGTCTTTGTGCCTCAGTTCCAAGGCACCCCTCAACTCCTAGAGCCCCACAAATGTGATGGGTGGGAGTGGTTTGAGTGGAACGCCCTTCCAAAGCCATTGTTCCAATCTGTTGAAAATCTTATCAACGATGTGGGGAATGAACGACTCAATTTATCCTAACGGCGCCGAAAACACGGCCATTCATGGCCGTGATGTAAGGCGCCCATTTTAAAAAATTGCTTTTTCGATCAATAAAGATATAAAATATTTCCATGATTGTTCGAAAGGCTCTTCAGTTTCGGCTCCATCCCACAAAAAAGCAAACCCGCCTTTTGGAAATGCATTTGGATCAATGTCGTTGGCTCTATAATGAGCTTCTCTCCCAGCGCAAACTCGCCTATGAAGAGCTCGATATCTCTTTGACCAAATACCAACAACTCATGTTTTTA